>USCI01000066.1 GCA_900553255.1 uncultured Oscillospiraceae bacterium
AGCACAGCCCTTGGAGAGGGGCTCTAATAACTACTACTCTATTATACAAGGATGACATGTATGATATATTCTTCCGCAGCGGAGCTTGTGGGCAAAACCCCTCTGCTGGAGCTGACACAGCTGGAAAAGGAGCACGGGCTGGAGGCTACGCTGCTGGCCAAGCTGGAATATTTCAATCCGGCGGGCAGCGTCAAGGACCGCATCGCCAAAGCGATGATCGAGGATGCCGAGGCGAGCGGCGCACTGCGGCCCGGTGCGGTAATCATTGAACCGACCAGCGGCAACACCGGCATCGGGCTGGCGGCAATCGCGGCTGCAAAGGGCTACCGTCTGATGATTACGATGCCAGAGACCATGTCGGTGGAGCGGCGGCGGCTGATGCAGGCCTACGGCGCCGAGCTGGTGCTGACCGAAGGAGCCAAGGGTATGAAGGGCGCGATCGCCAGGGCGGAGGAGCTGGCGCGGGAAATTCCCGGCAGCTTTATCCCCGGGCAGTTCCGCAATCCTGCGAACCCGCAGATCCACCGCAAAACCACCGGGCCGGAAATCTGGGCGGATACCGACGGGCGGGTGGATGTTTTTGTGGCCGGTGTCGGCACCGGCGGCACCATTACCGGCGTGGGCGAATACCTCAAGGAGCGCAACCCCGCCATCCGCATCGCGGCGGTTGAACCGGCTGATTCACCGGTGCTCTCCGGCGGCGCCCCGGGACCGCACAAAATACAGGGCATCGGCGCGGGCTTTGTCCCGGAGGTGCTCAACACCGCTATTTATGACGAGGTAATCCAGGTCGGCAGCGAAGAGGCCTTCGCCGCCGGGCGCGAAATCGCCCGCCGGGAGGGAATATTGGTCGGGATTTCCTCCGGTGCGGCGCTCTGGGCCGCCATCGAAATCGCCAAGCGGCCGCAAAGCCGCGGCAAAACCATTGTCGTGCTGCTGCCCGACACCGGCGACCGCTATTTATCCACCCCGTTTTACGGGGAGTAAAAAACAGCCAGGCCGTAGCCTGGCTGTTTTTTTATTCGTTTTTATGCCAGAAGCGGCAGCACGTCAATCAGGTTGCTGACAACGGTTACGTCCTCGCAGGGCTTGCCGGGCTTTCGCCGCACCAGGATCGGCCGTATTCCGGCCGAACGCGCGCCCTGTACATCCGACGTATACGAATCACCGATATGCACCGCTTCCTCCGGCCGGCAGCCGCTGATCTCCAGCGCCTTGTCAAATATCGCCCGGTGCGGCTTATACGCACGCACCATATCCGCACACACAATCCCCGCCGGGTGCAGGTTCTTATTGCGCATCGCCCTCCGGATATACTCTGCCCCATTATTGCTCAGCAGGTAAACCGGCAGCGGACAGCGGGCAAAAAACTCGCCCGCATCCGCAAACAGCGGCGCATTGACCCAGAAGCCGCGGATCAGCTCGTGAAGCTCCCGGGCGTTATCCCGCAGGCCGATGCGCTTTGCCAGCTCATCGAGGATACGATCCACAATGGCATCCTCGGTTACGTATGTCTCACCACAACAGCTTTCTTCATATTGCTTGACCAGCGACCACCACAGTGCGACGGCCTGCTGCGGATCATGCAGATCGCTGAAACGGCAAATGCGCGCGACCACTTCCTCCATCTCCGGACCGCCTTCCTTTACGACAGTGCCGGTGTAGTCCACAAAAACCGCTTTGATCACATCCGGTTTCCTCTTTTCTGTTCAGGGTTCCATTTTGGTTCCGCATTTTGTGCAAAAGGCATGCGGACGGTCAAATACTGCGCCGCAGGACGGGCAGGTATAGGAAGGTTTGGATGCCGGCATGGGCGCTGCGGGAGTTGGGGCGGACGCTGCGGGTGTCACAGGTGCAGGCGCAGCGGCTGTCGATACGGGCGCTACGGGTGTCGGTGCGGGCGTCGCGGGGGCAGGTGCGGGCACCGCAGGTGCTGCGGGTACTTCGGGGGCCGGTGCGGGCGCCGCGGGGGCGATTATCCCGGCCGCTTCCGGACGTTCCGTCACGGCAGCAGCTTCCGCTTTGGCGGCGGCCTTCTTCCGGCGGTATTTCTTGATCTTTTTCACGGCAACAATCAGCAGAATGAGCACCACCACCGCCAGCACAGCGCCGCCGATCAGTGGGAGCCGATGCCGGTACCAAATTGCAAGCGCGAAAGAATACCAGCTGTCGTCATGGGTGGCATTGGCCCAGCGCTTGGCGCTTTCGATTTCAAATCCGCCGCGTTTGCCCAAACGCGTAACCTGCCATGTATAGTCCCCGAGCTCCATATCCTCCAGTTTGGCGCTGCCGTTTTCGTCCGCCCGGACCTCAAACAGGTACTCGCCGTCCCGATAGACTTCCACCATCTCCCCGGTGCAGTCTTCGCCGAAGGATACGGTGGCGTTGCCGACCGGCTTCATATCAATCTTTTCAATGGATTCCATAATCGCGTCCGAAACCTTCGACGCATCATCGACGCCGGTATACGCGCCGCCGGTCTGCTCCGCAATCTGGGTGAAGTAGTCCTCCGCGGAATCGCTGGCGCTGGTGCCGATCGAATACACCGTAATGGCGCTGTCCTCGGCATCGCCGAGCACACGGTCGTCGGAATTCTCCATATCGATCGCCAGATCGGCATTATACAGCGCGGCGATCACTTCATCGAGCGTGTATTTGGTATTCGGTTCCGGATCCAGCGGCGGGGCATCGCCCAGAACGATAATGACCTTCTGCGAAGCGGGATTCCAGTCGAGTTCCACCGCCTTCATGAGCGCGGAATACACCGTTTCCGCATTATCGCCGCCGTCGCCGAGGGTCAGACCATTGATCGCCTTGGTGATGGTATCCGCATTCTCCGAAAACTTCAGCTGCACCCGTGCCGCATAGTCCTCATCGCTGCCCGAACGGTCCGGGAAATCCCGGTAATCGATCAGCGCCACGCGGTAGCTTGCGCTCTTTTCCGACAGCTGCGCCAGGATCTTGCTCATGTTTTCCTTGGCGTTATCGATGTCGTCCTCCATCGAGCCGGTGGTATCCACCACAAAGCACAGATCCAGGCCGCTGTTCGCCTGATTGTTGATCACCGACGATACCGATTTCGTTTCGGTCTGCAGTCCGCTGATTACCGCTTTTTCCGCGTTGATCATACCGCTGCTGCCGCCCTCATAATAGAACCGGCCGGATGTCGAAGCGATCATCAGCTGCTTGACCTGCGGGCCGGTCAGGTCGGGATTTGCGGCAAAAAGCAGTCCGGCGACACCGGTAGCGTGCGGGGCGGCCATCGAGGTACCGCTCATAAGCGAATAGCCCGACACCACCGAGCTGTATATGTCCTCGCCGGGCGCCACGACGTCCACGCGATCGCCGACGTTCGAAAACGCCGAATAGCTGTACCGGGTTTCGCTGTCCGTGGAGGATTTGCTGTTGATGCCGACCGAACCCACGACGATAATCCGATCCCTTACCGTCTCATCATCAATCAGGTTGATGAAATTGTTGTACTTGGCCAGCGCGCCGCCGCTTTCGCCGCCCCAGTACTCCCATGCCCACAGCGGATAGTCGCGGTAGCCGTATTCGCCGAAAATGGATTTATAGTTAAAGCTTTTTAGACATCTAAATCTAGGTACTAAAACAATTCATCCAGTAAAATATAATATTTTATTTTCTCCCAATCAGGCTTGATCCCCAGTAAGTCAAAAAATAGCTCGACATACTGTTCTTCCCCGATATCCTCCCTGATCGACCGGACGCAGAAGGCAATGTCATACCACTTGTCCGCCCTGCCGCTTCTCCCAAGATCAATAAAGCCACTTACTTTGCCATCTTTCACAAAGATGTTGCTGTCTCCCAGGTCGCCGTGGGAAAAGACAAGTTCCTCTTCGGGCTTTTCCGTCTTTAAAAAATCATACAGCTCGCGCGGATCTTTAAATGGAGTGTCTTCTTCCCAGTTTTCGCAATCCACATCGGCCAGATCGTTATTCAGTAAGTAATCCAATTCGGCTAAGCGGCTGTCTAAGCTATTCGTATAGGGACAATCCGATATGTCGATGGAGTGAAAGAGCCTGATGCACTCCGCATACAGCTCGATAATCTTTTCAGGGCTTTGTTCATCTTCATACTCTTCCGAGCAAAGGACGCCATCGGCCTCACTCATGAGCAGATTGCTCCAGCCATCATGCCGTTCAAAGTGCAGGACCTTTGGAACAGGCAGCTTTCCTTCCAGCCATAGCATCATGTCCTTTTCCCGTTCCACATCATAGGTGGTCCCTTTATACCGGCTGTCCGTCATTTTTAAATATAGGTTTTCATTTTCTCCCACCAGCTTATATACCTTAGCAGGAGACATTCCTTCCGTATCTTTTACGCAGCGGTATTTTTCGATCAGTTTTTTCAATTCCGGTGATATTCTCATTTTAGCCATTTATTATTTCCTTCCTCTTTTCTACAGTATTTAAAGATACCCCAAGAAGCTAATTATAACAAGACGAACTCCAATTCACTGTTCCTTGCATTCTAAAACCTTAAATACCAGAAAACAGCTTTTTCAAAGTTGTTTTCAAAGTTGGCGTATAACATAGTATCGACGGAGCCGATTTTGAAACCACAATTATGATAGAATTTACAAGCTATAAGGTTATTGTCCTGGGTTTCAAGCATTAGTCCATGCAAGTTTTTATGCTTTGCCCATTCTATAGATATATTGATAAGCGCGCTGCCTATGCCTTGCCCCCTGAAATCCTTACATACGGCGATATCTTCTATATAAGCGTACCGGTTCCAATTTTTTCGCAGTTTAACTTTTCCGACGCATTTATCGTCTTGGTAGTAAAGATATATTATCTTATCAGTAAATAAATGGGAAAGCGGAGTTATTGATGAAGAACTAAAAAATGGCGCTATTTGCTGGTTGCGTAATCTTGATCGTAAAAAATGGTCACTCGAAATTCCGTATGAAGTTAACGGCGTTACCACTTCCATGTTCCCAGATTTGGTAGTTGTGAGAGCTGATACAGAAGGTTATGTTTTCGACATTCTTGAACCTCATGACCCTAGTCGTAAAGACAATTACCCCAAAGCTGTAGGATTAGCAAAATTTGCTGAGAAACACTGGGATAAATTTGGTAGGATTCAACTTATTCGACTAAAAAAAGGTGTGGATGGTCGTGACCATTTCTATCGTCTTGATATGGGAAAAACAACGGTTAGAAACAAAGTACGTGGCATTATATCAAATGAGGAGCTTGACAGAATTTTCGATACAGATGCGGAGAGAGAAGATTAAATTCTACATCTATCCTGTCAACTCAACCCCTACAAAAATAGGCGTTATCTAACCTGTCAACTCAACCCTATCACTTTCAGGGCAGTTGATATGTTACCTCAAACAATAAAAATAAGGGTTTCCTGATATGAGAACCTCCGGCAAAGTAGCCTATAGAAAAGCTCAATGTCTGGAAACCCTTTATTTATATAGGCATTTGCAATCCTTCTACTTCTCCACCCTTGACATCAAGACAACACACTCCACGTGCGCGGTGCCGGGGAACATATCCACCGGCGCAGCCCACTGCGGCGCGTACCCCTGCTCCGCAAAGCGTTTGACATCCCTCGCCAAGGTCGCTGGGTCACAGGAGACATATACCACCCGCGCCGGAGCGAGTGCTGCAATCTGATCGACCACCTCCGGCGTACAGCCCTTGCGGGGCGGATCGATCACCACCACATCGGGACGGATCCCCCGTTCGTCCAGCCATTCCTTCGCTTCGCCGGCATCGGCACACAGGAACTGCGCGTTGACAATGCCGTTATCCTCCGCATTGCGGCGGGCATCCTCCACCGCCACGGCGACCGTTTCCACCCCAATCACCTGCCGCGCCTTATCCGCCATCGACAGGCCGATGGTGCCGGTACCGCAGTACAAATCCAGCAGCGTCTCCTCCCCGGTCAGGCCGGCGGCTTCGGCCGCCAGCGCATACAGCCGCTCCGCCTGTGGCCGGTTGACCTGGTAAAACGACTGCGGCGACAAACGGAAGCGCAGGCCGCACAGCGTATCGGTAATCGTCGGACGGCCGTACAGCACAAAGGTCTGCTCCCCGAGCACCACATTGGTATCCGCCCGGTTGATATTCACCATCACCGAAGCAAGCTCCGGCACCGCCTCGCGCAAAAGCGCCACCAGCTCCGCCGGCTGCGGCAGCTTGCCCGAGGTGCACACAAGGCACACCATCACTTCACCCGACGCCTGCCGCAGATACACATGCCGCACAAGCCCGGTGCGCGCCGTCTCGTCATACGCAGCGGCTTTTGTACGCTTCATCCAGCGCTCCACCGCCGCGACCGCTCCCGCAAACACCGCCGGCTGGAGCAGGCAGTCCCGCTGCTCGATGATACGGTGGCTGCGCGGTGCATAAAACCCCACGAGAGGCCGATGGGGGCCCGGCGCGACCGGGTACTGCGCCTTATTCCGATACCGGTCGGGCGATGCACAGCCAAGGATCGGCCGCACCGGGATCCGTATCCCGCCGATGCGCTCAAGCGCATCGGTCACCTTCTGCTGCTTATACCGCAGCTCCGCCGCATAGCCGACATGCCGCCACGCACAGCCGCCGCAGCGCCCGAAAACCGGGCAGGACGCAGCGCGCGTTTCATCCCGGTCCGCGGACGGCGTAACCAGCCGTTCCACCCGGCCATAGGCAAAGGTCTTCTGCAGCTTGACAATCCGGCAGTCGATCACATCGCCCACTGCCGTAAACGGCACAAACACCGCCATGCCCGGACCGCCGTCCTCCGGTACGGCGCGGCCGACTCCGCTGCCCTGCGCGGTCACGCCGGTGATGGTCAGCGGGATAATCTCATTTTTCCGAAGCGGCATACCATGCCATCCTTTCACGCGCAGGTCCTGTCCGGCGCGGCTGTTCCGGCCCGGCCGGCAGGGGGATACCGCCGGGCCTCTTCCTGCGTTTTATTATACCGTTTTGCGCCCGGCAAAGCAAGGCGGCCTGCCTTTTTCCGTCGGTCAAAATTTGTTTTTTCCATTTTTTCGGTGTTAGGATTTCCCTCGCGTTTTCTTTCCGGCAGCGGCAACACTAGTTTTGGGAAAACCGGCGTTTTCCCAAAACTAAAAAGGCGGTGACCGGCGATGACCGACAACTCCATCTGGCAGACACAGGGCTTTGCCTATCTCGACGGCGGCTATACCTGGTACGACGATCCGCTGCTGACCATGCCGGAAGAGGTACAGGAACAGGTCAACGCGCATCAGGACGCGTTCCGCTCGGAAGAGGACATCCGGCATTATGTGGAATACCTCCGGCGGCATTCGTAAATCGTTTTGATACGGGCCGGGCGCAGCGCAAACGAAAAACGGCGGATCCTGCCCGGCGATCCGCAAACGGTTTTTCGGAAAACAGCGGCAAAAGACCAGCTTTTGCCGCTGTTTTCGCTTTTTATTCGCGGCGGAGCAGCTGCTGCAGCCGTTCGTTGCGTTTACGCCGCCTTTCGGTTTCCCGTACATCCGGCTGATACCCTCCGGCCTTTTCGGTCAGCACATCCCCCTGCCGCACCTGCTCCGGCAGCCGGCCGCGCGGTACATTCCGGCAAACGCCGTTGTCGTCCATGAGCACGGCAAACTCCCCTTCAAAACGGTCAATTGTCCAGAACATAAGCGCCATCCTTTCTTTATGCCGCATTCTGCGTGCGGATATCCATCGTGCTGCCGTCGGTGGTTACCACAATCGTGCCGTCCTCATCGCAGCGATAGCAGGTAATGCCCAGATTTTTCAGGGTGTTGAGCGTATCCGCATGCGGGTGGCCGTAGCTGTTGCCCGCGCCGCAGGTGATCACCGCATAGTCCGGCGCCACCTGCCGCAGAAATTCTTCCTGCGAGGACGAGCTGCTGCCGTGATGGCCGAGCTTGATAAAATCCGCGCGCAGATCCGTATGCGCCGCGAGCAGCGCGTCTTCCGCTTCCTTTTCCGCATCGCCCATAAACAGGAACCGACGGGAGCCGAAGGTGACCTTACAGACCACCGACTGGTTATTATTATCCGTAAACTCCCCGGCCGGGCCGAGAATATCCACCTGCGCCTCGCCGAGCGCATAATTCATGCCGGGCTCTGCCTCGGTGACCTTGACCTGCCGGTCGAGCAGCGCTTCGAGCACATCGGTATAGGTTTTGGTGGTGGGCGTATACCCTTCCGGCATCGTCGACATCACATATTCGCCGATTTCCATCTCCCGGATCACCTCGTCCATACCGCCGATATGATCCGCGTCGGCATGGGTCGCAATCACCAGGTCGAGCTTCGATACCCCCTGCCCGCGCAGATAGTCCAACACCTCATCGCCGTCGCCGTTTTCCCCGGCGTCGATGAGCATGTTGGCACTGCCGCTGCGGATCAGGATCGCGTCCGCATTGCCCACGTCGATGACATGCACCGCAAGCTCGGTGGACAGCGGTTCCGGCTCGGTGAGACCCAGCTTTTGGTAAATTTCATCCCAGGTCGGCAAAAACGGCTTTTCCAGCTGTTCACTGATGGTGACCAGTATACAAAAGGCCGCGGCCAGGCTTACGGCAACGACCGCTGTCCAAAAGCCGGCTCGTCCGCCTTTTTTCCTGCGGCGGCGATGCTTGGCTGCCATTGTGCTCCCTCCCCGTCATTCTTCCGCAAAGGTGATACGGCCGTCCTCAACGGACGAGATCACCGCCAGCGATTCCAGGCGGATCCCCTGCTCCCGGAGCAGGCGGCCGCCCTCCTGAAACCCCTTTTCGATCACGACGCCGCAGCCGGCCAGCCGGGCGCCCGACTGCCGCACAATGGACACAAGCCCCAGCAGCGCCTGCCCGCGGGCGAGAAAATCGTCCAGCACCAGCACCGTATCCTCCGGAGAGAGGAAGCGCCGTGCCACCTGCACGTCATAGGTTTTCCCCTTCGTAAACGAACGCACCTGCGCATGCAGGAGGTGACCGTCCAGGTTGCGCGAGGCGGCCTTTTTGGCGAATACCACCGGCACATAGCCGAACGCCCGCGAGGCCATTGCGGCGACGGCGATGCCCGACGCCTCGATGGTCAGAATCTTGGTAATCGGCACGCCGGAAAAGCGGCGCGCGAATTCCTCCCCGATCGCTTCGAGCAGGCGGATATCCATCTGATGGTTCAGAAAACTGTCCACCTTGAGCACATCGCCGTCCCGGAGCCGCCCGTCCTGCAGGATCCGCTGCCTGAGCTGTTCCATCGGACACAACCATCCTTTCCGGACAAAATCGTCTGTACAAAAAGGCACCCGCGCGCCGGTCATGCCGAAGCTGCGGGTGCCGCCGGAATCATTATACCAGCCCGCCGGGGCATCGTCAATCCATACGGGAGCGGCGGCGTCTGAGTTCCACGCCGCGCTGCGCCGCCATCGCCGTCAGCAGACGGGGCAGCCGTTTTCCCTCTGGTGCATCGGACACAAACCGCAGTTGAGCCCGCACAGCGAAAACAGCGGCCAGGCTCGGTAATAGTCTTTCATCTGCGCCTCCGCTCAAAGGCTGTCCCGTTCGGGGAAAAGCATTCCTTCCACATAAGCGTCCATAAACCGCGGATCGGCGGCGAGCTCCACCGTCTCGGCCCCCACAGCGAGGCGCTCCGAGGCGAGACGCAGCGGATCGCTGAGCAGCACCGCACCGGCACCTGCGCCCGCGGCGTTGCCGATCGCCCGCGCGCATCCCGCAAGCGTCTTGGGGATCAGCCCGATACGCGCCGCCGACGCGATACGCACAAAGCTGCCAAAGCCGCCCGCGATCAGCAGTTCGGTCACCTCTTCAGCCAGGATACCCGCTTCCGCGAGCAGGGTGGTCATCCCGGCGCAAATAGCGGATTTCGCCAGCTGCACGGCGCGGATATCCTTCTGGGTGACGAGCACCTGTGTACCCGGCAGCCGGAACGCCGGCTGGCCGTCCACCTCGGTCATCGCCGCTTCAAACGCATGGCCCTCCTCATTGAACAGGCCGGTTTCATCCACCACACCGGCATCGAGCAGCACGGCGACCGCGTCGAGAATACCGGAGCCGCAGATGCCCTTCGCCGCACCGCCGCCGATGACCTCACACACCATGGTGTTCCCGCGCAGCGCTACCCGGCTGACCGCGCCATTCTGCGCGTTCATGCCCTGGTAAATGCCCGCTCCCTCAAACGCCGGGCCGGCCGCCGTCGAGCAGCACAGCAAACGGCCGCCGGCAGCAAGCGCCATCTCGCCGTTGGTACCGATATCCACCAGCAGCCGCGGCGGACGGTCACCCGCGAGCGCTTCCCCATACAGTCCCGCCGACAGCAGCGCGGTGGTGATATCCCCGCCGACATAGGCCGATATGCTGCGGGTCAGGTACACCCGTGCGCCGGGCGCCATCGGCAGGCCGAGGCTTGAGGCGTCCACAAACTCACCGAAATACCGATCCTGTGCAAACGGCGCAGCGGTGATGGAGGACGGATCCTGTGCGCAAAGCAGATATAACATCGCGGTGTTGCCGGTGACCACCAGGCTGTCCACCTGGTCGGCCGTCATACCCCGACCGGCGCAGCATTCGGCCAGCATCTCGGCAAGCGCCTGCCGGATGCAGTCCGCCAGCTCCTGCCGCTCCCCGCCGAGCGATTTTTCCAGGCGCGATATCACGTCAGCCCCGTACACCGCCTGCGGGTTGCGCCGGGCGGCCGTATACAGCTGTTCGCCGGAGGCCAGGTCATAAAGATACATCGCGAGCGTGGTGGTGCCGATATCCACCGCCGCGCCGAAACGTTTTCCCCACGGCTGCAGCATCACCTCCACTGCCCGGCCGCCGGTTACAATCCGGTCGGCGTCCTTCGCGCGCTCCGACAGCCGGACGGTCGCATCACCGAGCGCGGTGGTCATGCAGGCATACCGCCATCCCGCGGCGATTTCCTGCGCGGTCAGGTGCTCCCGCTCCCGCTCGGTCAGCGGCGACAGCGCTCCTTCCGCCTGCACGCGGCATTTCAGGCAGCGCTGCTTTCCTCCGCACGGCATCTCCACCGGCAGTCCGTGTTCCGCAAAAACGGTTGACAACAGCACCGGCTCGGGATATTCTAAAATAGTCGTGTTGTCCCCGCGGACAACCGTCAGGTGTATCATGGAAGGACTCATCCTTTCTTCAGCGTACTTAAAATTTATTTTATTGTAGCGCGTTTTAAGCCGCTGTGCTAGGATTATTTTCGGAATTTTGGCATTTCGTCCCGCACTGTACGGAGAAAGGACGGCGAACCGCAATGATGGAGGCGCTACGCAAGCGCTGTGAAAACTATACCGCGCACCTGAGCCGCTTATGCGACATCCCGTGCTGCCTGCTGGACACGACGGCGCAGTCTGTTCTGTCCGCCGTACCGGAGGAGCGTTTCTGCGCCGGGTGCACCTGCCCGCGGTGCCAGGACATCCCCTCCCACCTCTACGGCAGCAATGAGGCGTTCCGCTGGAACGGCAAATACATCTACTACTGTCCGCTCGGCCTGGTGTTCGCCGCGTCCCCGGTTTCGGACGACACCGGCGAAATGGTCGGCAGCATCGTTGCCGGCCCGGTGATCATGGGCGACCCGCTTGACACCGTCACCGAAATCGCCGATCCTACGATGCAGAAGCGCGCCGCACAGCTGCCGGCGCTGTCCACCACCCAGGTGCGCGATCTCGCCGAGGTGCTCGCCGCCTGCACTGCGTTCGCCTCCGGTCTGCCCCACAGTCAGGCGGGCGGTTTCGTGTACGAGCAGGAGCAGGTGCTCAGCAGCATCTACACCGCGCGCACCGAAATGGCGGACGAGCCGCAGGCGTTTTACCCGATCTCCTACGAAAAGCGGCTGCACGACCTGGTATGCAGCGGCGACAAGGCCGGCGCGCAGGCGCTGCTCAACGACCTGCTCGGCCTGATCTACTGCTCAAACAATTTCCAGCTCGAGCCGATCAAGGCCCGGGTGGTCGAGCTGGTGGTGCTGCTCTCCCGCGCCACCATCGACGCGGGCGCCGACGTACGCGAAATCTTTCTGTTCAACACCCGCTATATCCAGGATATCGAGCATTTCACCTCACTGGAAAGCCTGAGCGTTTGGCTGAGCGGCATCATGCACCGCTTCATCAGCTCCTCGTTCGACTTTACCCAGGTTAAGCACTCCGACGTGGTTTACAAGGTGATGGAATACGTGCGCCGGAATTTTTCGCGGAAAATTTCGCTCGACGATATCGCCGGCGAGGTCTATCTCAGCCGCTCCTATCTGAGCAGCCTGTTTAAAGAGGAAACCGGACAGAGCCTGTTCGCCTACATCAACCACGTGCGCATCGAGAAAAGCAAGCAGATGCTGCTTGACGACACCGCCTCGCTCGCCGACGTCGCCAACCTCTGCGGCTTCGAGGACCAGAGCTATTTTACCAAGGTCTTCAAAAAGTCGGTCGGTATCTCCCCCAAAAAATACCGCGATACCCGCGGGCGTGGTGTCCCGTCCTGATAAACCTGTAGAAAACAAAATATCGTTATAAAAGGTAAAATATTTTTCTATCTTTTTTCCTCCGGCCGCTTTAGAATAGCCTTAGAAACGAAAAAGCGGGGAGGACATGGACATGGCAATTCTGGAAGAAATCAGCACGTTCCTGCAGCAGGGCCGCGCACCGAAGGTGAAGGAGCTTGTGCAGCAGGCAATCGACGAAGGTATTGCGCCGCAGACGATCCTGGAAGAGGGCTTGCTGTCCGGTATGAACGTCGTCGGCGAAAAGTTCAAGAATAACGAAGTATTCGTGCCGGAGGTTCTGGTGGCCGCGCGCGCGATGAACATGGGTGTCGGCGTGCTCAAGCCCTATCTGGTACAGGCGGGCGTTGAGTCGAAGGGCACCGCGGTCATCGGCACGGTCAAGGGCGACCTGCACGACATCGGCAAGAACCTTGTAAAAATGATGCTTGAGGGCAAGGGCCTGACGGTCATCGACCTGGGCGTTGACGTGCCGGCTGAGAAGTTTGTTTCGGCCGCGGTCGAAAA
Source organism: uncultured Oscillospiraceae bacterium (assembly GCA_900553255.1). Classification (GTDB taxonomy): domain Bacteria; phylum Bacillota; class Clostridia; order Oscillospirales; family Acutalibacteraceae; genus UMGS1591. Next base: position 12,987 of record USCI01000066.1, read on the forward strand.
CAACGCGCAGCTGATCTGCTGCTCTGCGCTGCTGACCACCACCATGGGCGAGATGAAGAGCGTGGTGGAAGAAGCCGACAAGCAGGGTATCCGCGACAAGGTGAAAATTCTGGTGGGCGGCGCCCCGGTTACCCAGAGCTTCTGCGATTCCATCGGTGCGGACGGCTACACCGCCGACGCTGCGTCCTGCGCGGACATGGCGCTGAGCTTCTGCCAAGCGTAATCCTTTACATAGCGGTTAAAACCCCCGGTTCATGCCTGAACCGAACCATAAAAAACGGACAATAGACAAAATACCCCCTGATGTAGGAAA
>USCI01000067.1 GCA_900553255.1 uncultured Oscillospiraceae bacterium
CCATTGTACCAGAAGGGCTGACGGGTCCTCAACTTTCATTTAACTTTACAGTCCGGGAAAAACTATGCGGAGGAACGGCTATGAGAAGGACAAACTATGGGCCCGCCTTGCGGGAGTTTTTCGGAGAAAACCGGCGTCTGCTGTTGTTCTTGCTGCTGTTTTTAACGGGAACAGTGCTGGGGGTTATCGTGTTTATGATGACCCATGAACAGCTGGCGGACGACCTGCTGCTGATGTTCGGGCAGCCTGCCGGCATCTCCGGATTTCAGGAAGGCATATCGGTGCTCTTTGCTTCCTGCCTTTCTTCCTTTGTTCTGCTGGCTTTGTTGTTTTTGGGCGGATTATCGGCATACGGTGCGCCCCTGGCCTTCCTGGTTCCGCTGTTCTTTGGCCTGGGACTCGGGCTTACCGAAGCGTATCAGTATCAGCTGCGCGGCAGCATGGGAATCGTGTATGTCGCCGTCTTGGTGCTGCCGCATACGCTGGTGGCGGCCGCCGGCCTGCTGATGGGCTGTGCCGAATCGCTGCGCATGTCGGTTGCCATCAGCCGTCAGCTTCTTCCCGGGTCTGCCATCGGCGGGCTATGGCCCATGTTCCGGATGTATTGCCTGCGTTTTCTGCTTTTTGTGGGGATTACCCTTGTTTCCGGGGTCTTGGATGTCTGCCTGCAGCTGATTGCGGGCGGTCTGTTTTCTACATAAATATTTGCTGTAAGGGATGTGTAAAACGTGGCGGGATTTTTTGGCTTATTCGATTACAACAAACCAGGCCCCGGTGTGGATAAGAATGCACCGAAAAAGAAGGGGTTCGTCCGCTTTTTTGAAATCTATTTCCGCAAATTCTGGCGGCTGGCCACGGCGAATCTGCTGTATATCCTTGTGTCCATCCCCATCGTGACCGGCGGGCTGGCCGATGCCGGCCTGACCTATATTACCCGTAACTTTGCCCGTGAAAAGCACGCTTTTGTTTCCGGGGATTTTTTTGATACGATCAAGAAAAACTGGAAGCAGGCGCTTCCGGTCGGCATTATCAATCTGTTGCTGACCCTGCTGCTGGCGTTTGACCTGTATTTCTTTGGCTACGGTGCGCTCGGTGAGGATTCCGGGATGATGAACATGATCCTGCTGGCCCTGACGCTGGCCATCTCTCTGATATTCACCTTTATGAAGTATTATATCCCCATGATGATGATCACCTTCAAATTTACGATTAAGCAGCTGTATAAAAACGCGTTGGTGTTTGCCTTTGCCGGCCTGCTGCGCAATCTTTTGATTTTCGTCATACTGGCAGTGTTTTACGTCGGCGGCGTTCTCCTGTTTTTGCTCGGTCCGATCGGCATCGTTATCGATCTGGCGGTTTTTGTGCTCATTTTTCCGGCTTTCCGCTCGTATTTGATCCAGTACAATATTTTTCCGCTTATCAAAAAGCACATCATCGATCCCTACTACGAGTCCCATCCGGACGAAGACCGCACCATCCTGCGCACGCTGAATATTGAAATGGAAAACGACCCGGCTCTGCATCAGAATACCGAAGAAGAGGAAGCCGTGTTCCAGGATATGGGGCGTACGGATAAAGCCGATGAGGAGGGAGAGGAGGAAAAAGGGAAAAAGAGCACCATCCCCAAACAATACAATGAATACGAAATGCGCAAGGGCAAGCGCCTGACCAAAAATGTCCGTGCCGATGATGACGACGACACCATCTGACGGCTGACAAAGGAATCTGAAAAGAGCTGCTGTGCAGGCAGCTCTTTTTATTTCAGCTTAAGCGAGTAGGGGGGACGACTCTAAACGTCGTCCCCCCTACAAAAAACCGCCCGCTACGCGGGTGGGATTAGGAGCTTAAGCAAGAGCAACACCTTTCCTGATATAATGACGAATGTTCAAGCCGTCAAAAAAGAAAGAAAGGTGTTGCTCCATGGCAAACAGTTTAGCACACAGCAAATGGGTATGCAAGTATCATATCGTGTTCAGTCCAAAATATCGGAGAAAGATCATCTACTACCAGTTGAGAAAGGATATACAGCAGTATATCCGGGATTTGTGCAAATGGAAAGGCGTAGAAATCATAGAAGGAAAGATGATGCCTGACCATGTGCATTTGCTTTTGAGTATTCCACCGAAGTATAGCGTATCAAGTTTCATGGGGTATCTCAAAGGAAAGTCAGCGATGATGATCTTCGAGAAACATGGGAACTTGAAGTACAAGTTCGGGAACAAGCATTTTTGGGCAACGGGGTATTATGTGAGTACGGTAGGCTTCAATGAGGCAACAGTTGCGAAATACATCCGGGAACAGGAAAAACAAGATATGTTGGAAGACAAATTAACCACAAAAGAGTACGACAACCCTTTCAAGGGTAGCCGGTAATCAATCCACTACGGCTTGAACGCAGTGAAAGCCAGCGTCTTTTAGGCGCTGGCCTTCTCACGCCCTTTTAGGGCGTCCTCATGCCACCCGTTTTACGGGTGGTCATGACTGTCCCTGTAAAGCGGGACGGCCGGAATACCGCACTATTCCGACAGGAACCGAGCGTTAAAGCGATTGACAAATGAAGGTGCTGCATGCTATGATAAATAAATCCATTCTTCAGAAAATTTTTCGTTTTTGTTCATTTTTTCTTCCGGTACGAAACAAGGCCGGAAATCCCCGTCAGAAAGGACGTACGCGATATGCCGATGGATGCCTGGATCCGCCTGACTCCCCCGGCGGTGCCGGAGGAGGCGATTACGACCGCTGCCGGAATGCTGTTTGCCTGCTGGGCGATTGTGATCGTACTTGTCGCGATGGCGGTCGTGTTCATGCGCTCCGGAAAACGGGAATATGCGGTCGGGATCCTGCCGCTGATCCTGCCGCCGGCGGTGCATATTGTCAGCGGCCTCCTCGCGCGCGTCCTTGACCCGCTGCTGCCGCTCAACGGCGCACAGCTGCGGATTATCATTGATCTGCTTGCCGGACTGCTCGGTTGCCTGTTGATCGGCTTTTCCTCGCGCAACATCAAAGAGCGGAGATCACGCAATGCGTTCCTGGTGGCCTGCTCGGGCTTCATTATCATTCTGACCCTGGTGCTGATTGTCGATACCATGACCTTGGCGTCTTGATTTGCCGCTGCCGTTTCCGAAGGGGACGGCAGCTTTTGCTGCCGGGCGGTTTTGTGGTGCTTCGGATGGCTATCGCTGTACATGGCCGGACGGCGGCGCGGGATGTGCCGGCCAGTGAGATGCGCCGCCGGATACGGGGGCAGGGGGTACGGGTCAGTCTTGCGGATCCGCCGACTGCGGAATAGAAAAGCGGGCTGCCGCTTTTGCCGGCAGCCCGCTTTTGTGGCATAACACAACGAAAATGTGTGATATTCGCCCGATTTTTCGGATGGAAATTCAGGGGGATATGATAAAAATATCCAGTCCCGTGCGGTTGGCACTTGACACCGTTGCTGTATCGCGATAAAATAAACGTTAGGTATATTGACCCGTTATGCCGGACGGTGCGGCGTGTCGGATTGGTGACCGGCCGGGGTTTCCCGGTCTGATCTTTGTGGATAAAAAAGAAAATAACGAGTATAGGAGGTGTGTCATTGAAGTGACGGATGTGGTTATCTATACTCTGTGTGCCGTGGCCGGATTGGCGGTCGGCGGCGTTGTGGCTGGATTAGTCGCCTTCAGAGCGGGCGTTTCTCATAGAAAAAAAACAGCTGAAGCTGCGATCGGTTCCGCGGAAGCGGAGGCCGAGCGAATCGTGAGTGATGCGAAGGCCGCGGCAGAATCGAAAAAGAAGGACCTGCTGATCGAAGCGAAGGATGAGATCCACCGTCTGCGCAATGACGCAGAAAAGGAGCTCAAGGAAAGGCGCGCAGATGTGCAGCGTCAGGAAAGGCGTATTCAGCAGAAGGAGGAGACCCTCGACCGTAAAATCGAAAACTGTGAGAAGAAGGAAGAGGCAATCCTCGCCAAGCAGAAGGATGTGGAGTCCCGCCTGCAGGATGTGGAGAATCTGAAAAAAGGGCAGTTCGAAATGCTGGAGCGCATCTCCGGCTTCACCGCCGAACAGGCGAAGGAATATCTGCTGAACAATCTGGCGGATGAACTGACGCATGAAAAAGCCCTGAAGATCGCTGAAATCGAAACGCAGCTCAAGGAAGAGGCAGACGCGAAGGCCCGGAATATGATTTCCCAGGCGATTCAGCGTGTCGCTGCGGACCAGGTGACCGAAACCACCGTATCGGTTGTCCCGCTGCCCAATGACGAGATGAAAGGCCGGATTATCGGGCGTGAGGGCCGGAATATCCGCGCCATCGAAACCCTGACCGGCGTGGATCTGATCATCGACGATACGCCGGAAGCCATTACCCTGTCCGGCTTCGATCCGGTGCGGCGTGAAATTGCCCGCCTGGCGGTCGAACGCCTGATCTCCGACGGACGAATCCATCCGGCCCGCATCGAGGAAATGGTGGAGAAGGCCCGCCGCGAGGTGGAAGCCACCATCAAGCAGGAAGGCGAGCGCGCGGTGCTCGAGACCGGTCTGCACGGCATTCATCCGGAAATCATGCGGCTGCTCGGCCGCCTGCGCTACCGTACCAGCTATGGGCAAAATGTGCTCACCCACTCGATGGAGGTCGCGTTCCTGTCCGGCATTATGGCCAGTGAACTGGGGATCGACCCGGTGATTGCCCGCCGTGCCGGCCTGCTGCATGACATCGGCAAGGCGGTCGACCACGAGGTGGAAGGCTCCCATGTGGAAATCGGTGTGGATATCGCACGCAAGTATAAGGAAAGCGAAGCGGTGGTTCACGCGATTCAGGCGCATCACGGCGATGTGGAGGCCCGTACGGTGGTTGCCTGTCTCGTACAGGCGGCGGACGCCATATCGGCTGCCCGTCCGGGTGCGCGGCGTGAGAACCTCGAGAACTACATCAAGCGTCTGGAGCAGCTGGAGGCGCTGGCCAACGAGTTCAGCGGCGTGGAACGCTCGTTTGCCATTCAGGCCGGCCGTGAGGTGCGGATTATCGTCCGGCCCGAGGTGGTCAGCGACGATCAGATGACCATTCTCGCGCGGGATATCGCCAAAAAGGTCGAGGCGAATATGGATTATCCCGGGCAGATCAAGATCCATCTCATCCGCGAGAACCGCGCGGTGGATTACGCAAAATAAACCGGCCGGCCGCTGTTATGGCGGAAAACCGGCAGGGTTACGGCGAAAGGGGGGCGAAAAGCCCCTCTTTCGCATTTCATCCCCCGGCGCGGGCACATCCGGTATTGCGGCGCCGGTTCTGATGACCTGATTCCGGGCGTGGAAAGGAAGTAGACAGTATGCGGGTATTGTGTGTCGGAGACGTGGTCGGCAGCGCCGGCTGCCGGCATCTGCGGCAGGTGCTGCCGGGAGTAAAACGGCATTACGGGGTGGATGTCTGCATTGTCAACGGCGAAAATTCCGCCGATGGCAACGGGATAACGCCGGTGTCCCTCGAGCATATCCTGCAAAGCGGGGCCGATATGGTGACTGCGGGCAACCACACGTACCGCCGCCGGGAGATTTATGATCTGCTCGACGAACGGCGGGATTTTCTCCGGCCGGCAAATTACCCGGATTCCGCACCCGGACGGGGGATTGGGGTGATTGACCGCGGCCGTTATCAGGTGACGGTGATCAACCTGATGGGGGTAGTATATATGGAGCCGCTGGCCTGCCCGTTTGAAACGCTGGACCGCCTGCTGGAACAGGCGGGTAATCCGAAATTCTGCATCGTGGATTTTCATGCCGAGGCGACTGCGGAGAAGAAGGCGCTGGGGTATCATGCCGACGGACGGATTTCGGCGCTCTTTGGCACCCATACGCATGTGCAGACGGCGGATGAGCAGATTCTGCCGGGCGGCACCGGCTTTATCACCGATGTGGGGATGACCGGCCCGTTGCAGTCGGTGCTCGGCGTGCGCCCTGAGCAGGCGGTTGCGAAGATGCGTGAGAAACTGCCGGTACGTTTTGCGGTTGCGGACGGGGCGTGCTGTATGGACGCGGTGCTGTTTACCCTGGACGATGCTACCGGTCATGCCACATCGGCCGAACGGCTGAGGATTACCTGATCCCCCGTAAAAGCCGCCGGACAGATTGCCGGATTTGGTGCGGACTATCGCTGGATAGTCCGCTTTTTTCGTCCTCTCCGCCCGGCCGGGTGTTTGCCGCAGGAAGAAATCCGATCAAAACTTGATTATCGTCGCATATAGTGGTATACTAAATAAGATTCGAGCCAAAAACGGCGGGGCTTTTTGGGAGGTGCTGCTGTGAAATCAAAAGCGCTTTTCGCAGCGGTGCTTGCCGCGGCGCTGTGTCTGACAGGCTGTTCCACCCTGCCGAAATCCATGACCGGGGGCGGGCAGACTTCAGTGCCGCCGCAGGCCTCTGAGGTATCTTCCGGTCCTTTTCGGTTTTCGCTGCGGTACAGTGATTCGGATGTGCTCAATCCGTATACGGCGGCAACCGGCGTCAATTTCGGGCTTTCCGGCCTGCTGTACGAGGGCCTGACGGCGATGGACGACCATATGGAGGCACAGCTTTCGCTGGCCGCTTCCGTGCAGGCGGAGGACCCGTTGCATCCGGTTGCGGTGCTGCGGGAGGACGCGCTTTTTTCGGATGGAACGGCCGTGACGGCTGCGGATGTCGCCGCCTCGTTTGCCCTGGCCAAAACGTCGCCGCAGTATGCGGCGCTGCTCGAGCTGGTGGAATCCGCCGAGGCGCAGGATTCGCGCACGGTAGTATTCACCTTTTCGTCAAGAGAACCGAACTATCTGGCCTGCCTGAGCTTTCCGGTGCTGAAGGCGGATTCCGCGTCCGGTGATACGCCGGTGGGCAGCGGGCCGTACCGGTATAAAGTGGGGGATATCCCCCAGCTGGAAAGCAACCCGTATGCCAGGGTGAAACCGAACCTCGAACCGATTTATCTGGTGGCATCGGAGGATGACAGCACCGCGATCAACGGACTGGACAGCGGCACCTACAGCTTTGTTTACAGCGACCTGTCCGGAGGCGAGGTGCCGCGCACCAGCGGGGCGAATCTGCGGGTGCCGCTGAATTATCTGGTTTTTCTGGGCATAAACGCGCAGAAGGCGGACTTTGCCAAAAGCGGGGTGCGGCTGGCGATATCCGCCGCTTTAAGCCGGAATACGCTGGCCAGCGCCGCCTATTCCGGCTGGGCCACGGCAGCAGTATCGCCGTTTCCGGCGCAGTGGACGCCGGCTTCCGCGATAAAAGGATGGTCCGCGGGGGAAAATATTGCTGTAGCGGTTGCACATTTGAGCGATGCGGGGTATAATACGGAGGACGGCGATGCATTGTCCTGCCGTCTTCTGGTGAATGAGGATAACCCGTTCCGCACGGCGGCGGCCCGCTCGGTTGCAGAGCAGCTGGCGGCTGTGGGCATTGCCGTTGAGGTGGAGGAGCTGGCGTTCGACGAATATACCAAACGGATCGAACGGGGCGACTTTGACCTGTATCTGGGGGAAGTCCGTCTGACCGAAGACATGAGCCTGCGGCCGTTCTTTGCGCAGGACGGTGCAGCCTCGAAGGGCATTGCGGCCGACAGCCTGTCGAAGGATGCTTATGCGAAGTATCTGGCCGGTGAAAGCACGCTGGAGGAATTTGTGGGGGCTTTTGCCGCCGATATGCCGTTTGTGCCGCTGTGCTGGCGGCAGGGGCTGGCGGCCTATGACCGGGCGCTGGGCGGGGTAAACTCCACCGCGTTCAATGCGTTTTACGATGTCGTCAATTGGACCGCGGGATAACTGTGGTTTCAAGGATAGGCGGCGGGAGGGTTTCCGCCGGTTTACCACTTCAGGGAAAGGTGTGTGGATTATGATCCGTATTGAGAATCATCTTGGCACCATCGAGATTTCTCAGGAATATTTTTCGTATCTGGTCGGTCAGGCAGCATCCTCCTGCTATGGTGTGGCAGGGATGGTCAAAAGCGGACCGAAGCAGGGGCTTCGTTCGGTGTTTTCCCGGCGCTCCTATGCCGACGAGGGAATCCGCGTGCGCAGCGAGGGCGATAAGCTCGTCGTGGATCTGCATATTTCGGTGATCTATGGGATGAACATATCCGCCATTGCCAAGAGTATCGTCAATAAGGTGCGCTACACGGTGGAAGAGGCTACCGGCCTCGACGTCAAGAAGGTCAATGTTTATATTGACGGCATGAAGTCGGAATAAGATCCTCAAACAATTGCCTTTGCAAAGGGAGTGCTGTTTTCGTGATACAAGGAACAATGCTGCGTGACGCGATGATCTCGGCGTCGAATACACTGAGCAAAGCCAAGCAATCGGTGGATGAGCTGAATATTTTTCCGGTGCCTGACGGGGATACCGGTACGAATATGTCCATGACGATGGCAAACGCCGCGCGTGAGCTTGCGCGTCTGGCGGAGCCGACGGTCAGCGAGGCGGCGGATGTCGCGTCGGCGGCGCTGCTGCGCGGTGCGCGCGGCAACTCCGGCGTTATTTTGTCGCTGCTGTTCCGCGGTTTCTCTAAGGGGCTCAAAGGGAAAGCGGAGGCGAGCGGCGCTGATCTGGCCGACGCGCTCACCCTGGGCGTGGAAGCGGCATACAAAGCGGTTATGAAGCCCACGGAGGGTACCATCCTGACGGTCGCGCGTGAAGCGGCTGAGCAGGGCCGTGCCGCAGCTGCGGCCGGGGCCGACCCGAATGCGGTTTGGGAGACCATCTGCGTCGAGGCGGAGGCCTCGCTTAAGCGTACCCCGGAGCTCCTGCCGGTGCTGAAAAAGGCCGGTGTGGTGGATGCCGGCGGCCAGGGTCTGTGCATTATTCTGCGCGCCATGCAGAAGGTGTTCGAGGGCGGCGCGGTGGAAGACGGCGCGGTAACCGAAAAATCGACAAAAACCAAGTCTGCGAGCGCGGCCGGTTCCTTTGAGACCGATATCAAATTTACATATTGCACGGAATTTATCGTTGCCCGCGAGAAGGGCAACGACCGGGATCCGCTGCGCCTGCGCGCCTATCTGGAATCGATCGGCGACTGCGTTGTAGTGGTGGATGACGAGGAAATCATCAAGGTGCATGTGCATACCAACGATCCCGGCAAGGCACTCAGCGAAGGGGTAAAGTACGGGCAGTTCGAGACGGTCAAGGTCGAAAATATGCGGATTCAGCATGAAAACGCCGGCTGGGTTGAGGAAGGGCTCGATGAAGCGCAGGAGCAGCCGGTGCTCGAACGCGTGGAGCCGGAAGAGGAATTTGGCTTTGTGGCGGTGGCGGCCGGCGACGGCCTGAAAGCGCTGTTCACCGATCTGGGCTGCAATCAGGTGGTTTCCGGCGGTCAGACGATGAACCCCTCCACCGACGATATTCTCAATGCCATTGAAGCTACGCCGGCCAAAGTGGTATATGTGCTGCCGAACAACAAGAACATCATCCTTGCGGCGGAGCAGGCGATCCCGCTTGCCGACCGCACCGTGCATGTGCTGCAGACCCGCACCATCCCGCAGGGGGTATCGGCGATGCTCAGCTTTGATGCGGACCTGAGCGTGGAGGAAAACCTGCTCGCAATGTCGAAGGCGGCGGACAACGTGTCCACCGGGCAGATCACCTTTGCTGCGCGGGACAGCGATTATGACGGCCATTCGATCAAGGAAGGCGAAATCCTTGCGTTGGATAACGGCAAGCTGGCGTTTACCGATACCGACATCCGCCATGCTGCGGTTAAGCTGGCGAAAAGCATGATGAATGCGCGGCGCATCTCCGGCAAGGAAATTGCCTTTATCACCCTGATGTATGGCGAAGGGGTCAGCGAGGCCGAGGCGGAGGAGGTCCGTGCGGCGGTGCAGGCCAAGGCCGGGGACAGTGTGGATATAACGGTGGTCAATGGCGGACAGCCGGTGTATTATTACATCCTGTCGATCGAATAAGCGCGGGAAAGCGGGCACCTTTGCCCTTTCCATCCCGAAATCGCCGGCCGGTAGAGGAGGTACGGAAAATCAGCCGTGTCCTTCTTTTTCTCCGGCCGGTTTCATATTATGATGATGTAGCCCGGCGTTAAGGCGCCGCATTTTCCGAAAGCAGAGGAAGAACTATGACGACGAGCAAAACGGCTGTGGCGGAGAAGAAAGAAAAAACGCCGGAACTCCGGCCGCAGGAGGATGTCCTGGCGGTGGGTGGCGAGCTTCTTGCCGAGCCGGAGGATGAGCAGGCACTGCCGGCGCCGCCTAAGAAGAAAAAATTTGCCGAGGGGCTTTGCTTTGATAAGCTGGTGTGGATTTTTGTCATCGGGTGCATTATCGGCTTCATCGTGGAAACGCTCTGGTGCTATGTGCGCTGGGGGAAGATTGAGAGCCGGAAGGGTCTGATTTATGGCCCGTTCACGCCGATTTATGGCTTCGGCGGCGTGCTGCTGACGCTGGCGCTGTATAAGGTGCGCAAGAAAAACGGCTTTTTTGTGTTTGTATTCAGTGCGGTGATCGGCGCCGCGTTTGAATTTGTGTGTTCCTGGCTTCAGGAGGTCGCCTTTGGGACGATCTCCTGGGATTACAGCGGCTCGAAGCTGAATCTTGCCGGCCGCATCAATTTCCAGTATGCGATTTTCTGGGGACTTCTGGGCATGATTTTTATCCAGCACACCTATCCGTTTTTGAGCAAGTACATAGAACGCATACCGATCCGGCTCGGCAAATGGCTGACCTGGATTTTTGTGGTGTTTATGACGTTGGATATGCTGATCTCCGCGGTCGCCGTCCGCCGATGGACCGACCGCCAGCTGGGGGAACCGCCCTCAAACGTCATAGAGGAAACGCTGGATGAATGGTATCCCGACGACATGATGAAAAACATCTATCCCAATATGATGTTGGTCGAAGAATAGGAAAACGCCTCTCCGCCATTCGGAGAGGCGTTTTTGGATTCCCCGCAGCGGGATTTTGTGGTATACTGTGTCATGTGTAGGAGGCGGTGAAGATGGAAAAACGGCCGGACATGCCGGTGCAGTATCTCAAAGGCGTCGGCGAGCGGCGCGCCCAGCTGTTTGCCCGTCTCGGCATCCGGGATGTGGGCGACCTGCTGCATCACTATCCCCGTCAATATGAAGACTGGTCGGCGGTGGTGCCGATCGCCGAGGCACCGGTCGGAGAGCCCTGCTGCATCCGGGCAACCGCGCTGCATGCCGCGGCGGAGCACCGCATCCGGCAGAATATGGTGCTGTATAAATTCACCGTGTCGGACGGTTCGGCCGAGATGGAGATCACGCTGTTCAATAACCGTTTTGCGGCGGCGAAAATTCGGGCAGGGGAGACCTACCTGTTTTACGGTGTGGTTTTGGCAAATTTTCTCAAGCGGGAGATGTCTTCGCCCCAGATTGAGGATGCGGCGGGCGGCGCAAGGATCCGCCCGGTGTATCCGCAGACAGAGGGCTTGAGCTCGCGCGTGATCGAAACCGCGGTAGCCCGCGCGCTGGAGGCGCTGGATAAGACACTCGACGAGGATCCGCTCCCCGCGCCGCTGCGGGAGGCGCATACGCTGTGTACCCGGCGCTATGCGCTGGACAATATCCATTTCCCGGCCGACCACGTGGCGCTTTCGGTAGCGCGCAAACGGCTGGTGTTTGAGGAGCTGCTGATTCTGCAGCTGGGCCTGCTGCGGATGAAAGGGCGTTCGCGCGGGGAAACCGGGGCGGTGATCCCGCAGGATTACACGGCGGCGTATACGCAGCTGCTGCCGTATACCCTGACCGGGGCGCAGCGCCGGGCGATCGCCGACTGCGTGCGGGATATGCAGGGCAGCTGCCCGATGAGCCGGCTCATCCAGGGGGACGTCGGCAGCGGCAAGACGGCGGTGGCGGCTGGCGTGGCCTATACGGCCATCCGCAACGGGTGGCAGGCAGCCATGATGGCGCCCACCGAAATCCTTGCCGAGCAGCACGCCGCATCGCTGACCGCACTGCTGGAAAAGGGCGGGGTGCGGGTCGGCCTGCTGACCGGTGCACAGACCGCCGCGCAGAAGCGCCGGGTGCGTGAGGCGCTGGCCGCAGGGGAAATCGACCTGGTGGTGGGAACCCACGCGCTGTTGTCGGAGGGGGTCACCTTCGCCCGGCTCGGCCTGGTGATAACCGATGAGCAGCACCGCTTTGGCGTGGCACAGCGCGCGGCGCTCGCGGCCAAGGGGACGAATCCCCATCTCATGGTCATGTCCGCCACACCGATCCCGCGCACCCTCGCCCTGATGATTTACGGCGATTTGGATGTGTCGGTGCTCGATGAGCTGCCGCCGGGCCGTCAGCCGATTGAGACGTATGCGGTGGACAGCGGGAAACGGGAGCGGGCCTATAACTATATCAAAAAGCATATCGCCCAGGGGCGGCAGGCGTATATTGTCTGCCCGCTGGTGTCGGAGGGGGAGGCGGATCTCGCCTCGGCGACCGAGTATGCCGAAAGGCTGTCCCGGGGCCCGTTCCAGGGCTATGCGCTCGGCCTGCTGCACGGGAAGATGAAGCCGGCGGAAAAGGAGCGGGTGATGACCGCGTTTTCCCGGAATGAGCTGTCCATCCTCGTGTCTACGACGGTTATTGAAGTGGGGGTGGATGTGCCGAACGCGGTGCTGATGGTGATCGAAAACGCCGAGCGCTTTGGTCTGGCACAGCTGCACCAGCTGCGCGGGCGGGTCGGCCGCGGGAAATACCGATCGACCTGCATCCTGATTTCCGACGCCCAGAATGAGGAGGCCGTGCGGCGGCTGAAGGTGATGTGTTCGACCAACGACGGCTTTAAAATCGCGGATGAGGATCTCAAATTGCGCGGGCCGGGGGACTTCTTCGGGAGCCGGCAGCATGGTCTGCCGGATCTGAAAATCGCCGACCTGCTCGGCGGCGATATGCCGCTGTTCCAGAGTGCACAGGAGGCGGCGCGGCAGCTGATCGCCGAAGACCCCGGGCTGCAGGCACCCGAGCATGCGGGGCTTGCGGAGGAGGTGCGCCGCCTGTTTGCCCGCAACGGGGAACAGGGGCTGAATTAAAAAACACCCTCCGGGGACGGCGGGGGCTCCGCCCCTCGACCCCGCCGCCTTTTGAAAAAGGCGGGCGAAAACTTTTATTATGCTT
>USCI01000068.1 GCA_900553255.1 uncultured Oscillospiraceae bacterium
CAGTCTGAGCGCGGCTGGCAGACCGTACTTACACGTTTGACGTGTATGCGAGGATCATAGGGCTTTGCCCGCATAGGAAATACCACCGGCTTTGCCGGTGGATGTTTATTGCGCCTTATAGCCGCGATACCGCACTTTATACCGATTTCTGCGCAATCCCAACCGCACAGCAGCACACCCCGTCTCGCTTATAAAAAGCGGTCGATTTTTTTCGAGCTGGCAATGGCAAGCGCCCCCGGGCCGATATGGCAGGATACGCTCAGGGACAACGGGTCACAATAGGTCACGTCAACCCCCAGTTCCTGCCGGATCACCTCCGAAAACTCGCGTGCTGCCGCCTCGTTGTGGGTATGCGCAACGAAAAGCCGCACCTGGTCCGCCCCGCCGAAACGCTTGTCGATATCCTTGCGCATGGCCTCAAGCATCACAGCCTGCGCCTGCTTTTCCCCTCTGGCCTTGGCAAAAGCATCCAGCTTTTCGCCCTGAATCTGCAAAACGGGCTTGATTTTGAGCACCGTAGCAACCGCAGCGGCTGCCGGTGTAATCCGTCCGCCCTTTTTGAGATATTTGAGCGTATCCAGCATGATGTAAATGCTCGACTCAAACTTGACCTCTTCCAGAATGGCCCGGATCTCAGCAGCGGATTTTCCCGCCTGCACCAGTGCCAGCGCATCCATTACCGCCTGGCGGAGGGTGACGGAAATACGCTGGTTGTTCACCACCTCCACCCGGCCGCCGTAATCCTCGGCGAGTGCACATGCCGTTGCGCAGGAACCGGACAGGCCGCTCGACATCGGGATATGTACCAGAGCGTCGTAGTTCTCCAGCACCTTGTCCCAGAGCGCCAGAACGTCGCCGGCTGCCGGCTGCGAGGTGGAAATATCGGCATCACCGTGCAGTTTTTCGTAAAAGGCCTCCTGTGACAGGCTGATATCCTCAAAATAGGTTTCGCCGTCGATCACAAACGGCATCGGCAGTACGAATACCCCCAGCTCTTCTGCCATGCCCTGTGTAATACCGCTGTTGCTGTCGGTTACGACCGCAATTTTCTGCGCCATATCCATATTCTCCTTACGTTCGGATAAACCGGAGCAGATCGTCAAATCCGCCGTGTGCGTAGCCGGTAATATCCTTGTTGTTTTTGTTGATCAGGCAGTCGGTCAGCAGAAACACCTGCATCCCCAGCGAGGCCGCGACCATGTCCTCTTCCACATCGTTTCCCACCATCAGGCTTTCCTCCGCCCGGCAGCCCAGTCTGTCGAGCAGATCGCGGTAATACGCGGGATTCGGCTTGCAGAAGCCGGTATTTTCGTAGGTGGTGTACAGCGCAAAGTCACCTGGCTCCAGACCCGCCCAGCGGATGCGGCTTTCGGTCGCCACGGCGGGAAAAATGGGATTCGTGGCGAGGGCGATGCGGTACCCTTCCTTCTTCAGCGCATCCACGGTTTCCTTTGCCTTGGGATTAAAACCGCACTCCGCGGCCACCTCCCGGAATTCCACCCGGTAATACTCCTCGAACACCGGCTTGTCCCACAGGACCCGTTCACCGAAGATCGACGAAAACTTTTTCCAGAACGCCTCCTCGTTTGTGCAGCTGCCGTCGTTTTTCACCATTGCCGCCGTACCCGCCCATATGCCGTCAATCAGGCTTTTCGGCTCATACCCGTGCGGCGCCAGTTTGGCTGCCAGCCGTTTGAAATAGGCCCTGGTAAAAACGTCCTGATCCATCGGCAGCAGTGTGCCGTCCAGATCAAAAAGAACCCATTTTATCATCCGGTATGTCCCAACCCCTTTCACTTCGGCGGCGTCCTTTGAACGGACGCCGTTTTTTCCTATCCTTTGAGTATATCGGCATCCTCCGCTGTTGTCAATAGCGTGGGGACAGGTGCAGCAGAAAAGGGCCGGCCGGAAGAGCGCGTTCCAGCCGGCCGGGGAAAAAGATCATTCGGTCCGCAGGGCGTCCACCGGCCGCAGCTGTGCCGCCTTAAAAGCGGGATACACCCCAAAAACCGCGCCGGTAAACACGGTGAACAGGATCAGCCCCAGCAGGGTGTTGAGCGATATGGGCACCGTAACCCCTAATATGGCACCGCCGCCCCAGGCAGCCAGGCAGCCGAAAGCGATGCCGATCAGGCTGCCGATCAGCGACAGCACCACGGCCTCCGCGAGAAATTCCCCCATAATCCGCCCGCGGGTGGCACCGATGGCCTTTTTGATGCCGATCTCCCGCGTGCGCTCGCTGACCGAGGAAAGCATCACGGTCATCACCCCCATGCCGGACACCAGCAGGGATATGCCGCTGATCACGGTAAGCACCAGGGTGACAATGTCCATCAGCCCGCTGAGCCGTTCCTTCTGAACTGCCAGGTTGTCGGTGCGGTACCGGCCGCTGAGTCCGGTTTCGTTTTCCAGCACCGAAACAATGCGCGCTTCGGTGCGCTCCACGTCGTCCTGAGCGCCCACCCTCACGGCAATCTGGTCGAAATTGTCCCGCCCGGTGAGGGACTGCAGCGTCGCATAGGGCACATAAACCATGCCGGGGATAAACTCCACCACATTCTGTAAAAGGCTGCTGCCTGCTGCGGTTACGCCGACCACCGTAAATTCCTCGGCCACCCCGCCAACATGCAGCTGCACCGTCTTGCCGACAATATTTGTCCGCTGATAATACTCCTGTGCGACGTTTTCATCCACCACGCATACCCGCGCATGGCTTTTCACATCGCTGGGTGAAATCAGCCGACCATGCTTCAGTTCCAGGGAAATGGCCTGCTTGGCCCCCGCATCGATGCCGCATGCCACCACCGAGCCGCTCGAGCCGCCAAGCGCAGCGCTGCCGTATTCGATCATCAGCGGCATTGCAGTGTCCACGCCGGCCAGCTGCCGGATAATGGCAAGATCCTCCTCGGACAGGCCGGTGCCGTCCCCGGCGCTCACCGAAAGCCCGCTCATCCCCATATTGTCCAGCTCTGTGTTGACCGCTTCCTTGCCGCACGCGCTGATCGCGGTGACGATCACCACCATGGTCACGCCGACCATAATGCTGCCGACCGTCAGCAGGGTGCGCAGGAACCGTCGGGTCAGGCTGCGCAGCGCGCTGTGAAATATATCCCCCATCGTCCACCGAAATCCTTTCTTACGCCGCTTCAACCCTCTGCCCGTCGCGGCTTACCGTTTCAGGCTCCGCAATCAGCCGGTCGCCTTTCTGAAGACCTTCTGCCAGCAGATAACCGCTGCGCAGCTCTTCGCTGACCGTAATATCCCGGCGTACTGCACGTCCGTCCTTGTAAAGATAAACGTATTCCTGCCCGTCATCATCCTGATTCACACAGTCGTAGGGAATAATCAGCGCATCCGGAAGGCTGTCCACGATCACCCGCGTCTTGGCCGTCAGGCCGAAACGGAGCGAATCGTCCAGCGTGCCCTCGTCCAGGGTCACCACCGCATCCACCACCGTGCCGGACTGCGAACCGGATACCTGCTGATGGGCGGTTGCCGCAATTTCGGTCAGGGTGCCGGTATAGCTTTCCTTGGCCAGCGCGTTGCCGCTGACAATCACCGGCTGGCCGACCGCTACCTGACGGAGGTATTCTTCCGGGATGGCGATTTTCACCTGCATTTTCTCGCTTGAAGAGATCACGACACAGGGTTCGGCCGCGTCATTGAGGGTATCGGTGGATATGCTCACCGCGGTCACCACACCGCTGACCGGCGCGGTCACTTCCCGTGCGATATCCGGTTCCGGGACCAGCTCCGGCGAGACGCCGCCCATCGCCGCCATAGCCTGTCTGGTGGCCTGCCGGTCCACCGTCAGCAGGACGTCGCCTTTCTGCACCACGTCCCCCTCCTGCACCAAAATCTCATCGGCGATACAGGCGATGTCGGTATACACCGAATAGCTGCCGGCCGATTCCAGACGGCCGGTACACTGGACACTTTTTTCCACCGTCTGTGTATCGAGGGTATACAGCGTCACCTCCGGCACCGCTTCCTCCAAAGCGTTCCCCGCCCAAACGATCCCGGTAATCGCTGCCGCCGTCACTGCACCGAGTATGACATATTTCTTGCCTTTCACGCACACCACGCCTTTCCCGCCCTGTCATGACCACGAGCTGTTACGCAACTTATTGTGGTGCCGCGCATTAAAAATATGCTGTGCATTTTCTGGTTTTTATCGGCCCGCAGGATGGGAAATTTGCCTTGTTGCAGATTATCCTGCACATATTCCGTCCATACTAAGCATATCTTTTTTTGGAAGGACGGGGAGAATATGGAAGGCGCTTTAAAACGGGTTTTACTCAAAAACGAGGAGCAGCCGCACGAACTCCTGACCGCAATCCGCGACGTCTGCCGCCAGCTCGACGCCGCCAACCAACGTTTTTCTATGGAGAGCGACAGCGATCTCATCGAGGCGTGTATATATGAGATGGAAGCCCTGCGTGCACGGTATCGCTATCTGCTCAAGGCAGCCCGGGAACAGGGGATCACGGCCGCACCGGCGGCCGCCGCGGAAATGAATCGGATCACTCTGGCGACACAACAGGAAAAACCGGTCTGAGCGGCTGTGTACCGGCCGGCTCGGGCGAAGAAGGGACGGGTCAAACCGATGAGCATCGGCATGTGGATTTTTCTCGGCATACTCGGCGCCGCCGTTGTATTGGCGGTAGGCATTGCGCTGTTTCGCACCAAACGTCCGGTCCGCGGCCTGGTCGGCTCCGGCGCACAGGGGATCTGTGCCCTTGCCGCGGTCAATATTGCCGGAGCGTTTACCGGCGTATCCCTGGGGCTCAACCTGTTTTCCGGACTGTGCTGTCTGGTGCTGGGGATCCCCGGTGTGGTAATGATGCTCATCCTGAAGATCATCTTCAACCAGGGATAGCAAATGTATCGGGTTCTCCTAATGAAACCGAACGGGCAGACGACAAATGTCATCTGCCCGTTTTTAATGCGCAGGATCTTTTCTTTTTTACCGTCCGGGAGCCGAAATTTGTCTGTCCGCCTGTGCCGTTTACCTGTCCTGCCCGCCGCTTTCCTCCGGAATAAAGGTGATCCGCCCGGCGGAAACATCACAGGCAGCGACGACAATGTCCATTTTATCGCCCACCGTATAGCGGGCGCGGCCGAGCGGGTCGCGCAGCGAAGCCGCACCGTCGAAGGTCAGCCCCTCCTCCGGGAGGCTCTCGAGGCGCACCATCCCCTCCGCTGTGTTCGGCAGCTCGACATACACACCGAAATCGGAAAGCCCGCTGATGGTTCCGGTAAAGGTACGTCCCAGGAAGCCGGCCATATATTCCGCCATATAGCAGGCCTCGCAATCCCGCTCCGCCGACATGGCGCGCACCTCGCAGCGCGAGGTCTCCTCTGCCGTTTGGGGCATCGACGGCGCGTATTTCTGGCGGATTTCCTCCTTATCGGTTCCGGCGTCAAGCAGCGCCAGCATCCGGTGCACCACCAGGTCGGGGTACCGGCGGATCGGCGAGGTAAAGTGGCAGTAATCGCTGAGCGCCAGCCCATAATGCCCGATCGGCGTTTCGCTGTAATGTGCCTTAGCCATGCTGCGCAGCACCCCGGTCGAAATCAGCCGGGCATATGGCGTATCCTTTGCCTGCCCGAGCAGTTCCTGCAGCTCGGACGGCGTCGCCTGCTCCGGCGAAAAGGTAACGGTAAATCCCAGGCGGCGGGCGGTATCGGCAAGCACCTCGAGCTTTTCCGCACTCGGCCGCTCATGCACCCGGTAGAGGAACGGCAGCCCCTGCTCCCGGCCGAACCGCGCCACCGCCACATTCGCCGCGATCATGAACTGCTCGATCATCCCCTCCGCCTCGCCGGAAATCCGCGGATAAACCGCCACCGGGTGCCCCTGCCCGTCGAGCAGGAAACGCGCTTCGGCACTGCTGAGCTCCAGCACACCGCGCGCAGCGGCCTTTTCCCGCAGCCGGGCGGCAAGCTCACGCATGGACAGCAGCATCGGCAGCACCCCGGCATACTTTTGCTTCACGCTCTCCTCCGCGCTGCCCATGAACAAATCGTTGACCTCGCTGTATACGCCGCGCACACAGGAACGGATCACCGAAGGAAATATCTCGCTGCGGCGGTATTCGCCGTTTTCGTCAAAATCCAGCATTGCCGTCATGGTCAGCCGGTCCTCGCCCGCGTACAGTGAACAGGCACCGTTCGACAGCGTTTCGGGCAGCATCGGGATAACCCGGTCGGCAAAATACACCGACGTGCCGCGGCGGTACGCCTCTGCATCCACCGGGGAACCCGGCGTGACATAATGGGAGACGTCTGCGATGTGCACCCCCAGCCGCCAGCCGCCGTCGATTTTTTCGAGCGATACAGCGTCGTCGAGATCCTTCGCGTCGCTGCCGTCGATGGTCAGAATCGGCAGCCCGCGCAGGTCGCGCCTTCCGGCGAGAACCGCAGCGTCCAGCGGCTGAGCGCTCTTCGCCGCGGCATCTGCCAAAACCTCCGCGTCAAATGCCGACGGGATGCCATAGCTGTCGATCAGCGCATCGGCGCATACCCTGGCGCTGTCAGCACTGCCGTAGCTGGTGATAATTTCCGCCATCACTTCGCGGCCGTCCCATTCGGCGGAAAAGCGCACCTTGTCCCCCGGCTTTGCCCCCGTCGATGCGGCGGACGAGCGTGAGATCTCCAGGGGATAGCGGAAAAAGCCGTCCGGTTCTATCTGCAGCACGCCGTACTCGTTTTCGCTCAGCCGGCCGCTGTACAGTCGGGCACCCTTTTCCACGATGCAGACCACCTCGCCGGATATCCCGCGCTCGTCTTTGGGTCCCGGCAGCAGCCGTACCGTATCGCCCGGCAGCGCGCCGTGCAAATTCCGCCCGGCGATAAAGCAGTCGCCGCTGCCGTCGTCCAGCCGGGCGAACCCGAATCCCCTTGACAGCGACATCAGCCGGCCGAGCATGGTGCTTTCCGCCGCAATCGCAAAGGCTCCGTTTTTCCGGCGCTCCAGACGGCCGCCGCGTTCGAGCTTCGAGAGCTGCAGCAGAAAGCCCATCCGCTCCCTCTTGCCGACCCGCAGGACATGCATCAGCGCATCTGCGGACTGCTCCTTTTCGGAGAGCGCATGCAGAATCGGCTGTTCCCAGTTGACACGGCGTCCGGCCGGCTGCCGGGAACGTACCGGTGTCCCCCTCTTCCCTTTTTTCTTTTGTTTCATACCGTTATTCTTTCCTTTCGCACCTTTACGGAGCCGTTTCCTCCTGCAAAAAGGCCCCGCTCATGTTGAGCAGGGCCTTTAAAAATGCTTCAGTTTTCGTTACAGTGCCACAAACTGCGTAATCAGCATGCCGACAAACACCAGCACAAAAAAGCCGATCGCAATAAACTTGGTCCACCGGGCCAGCTTTTCGTCAATCGAACGGGCACGGCTCTTTTCCATCAGCGAATCCGCCGCACCGGAAATCGCGCCGAGATTCGCCTGACGGCCTTCCTGCAAGAGGACGACGGCGATAATCAGCAGCGAAAAAACAATCAACACAATACTGATAACAATTTCTAAAGGATGCATGGACGAAACCTCCATTTTAGTATTCCTTATCGGACACCCATCTATACTAACACAAACATCCGCAAATTGCAAGCCAATTTTCCGTTTTCCACCGCAGGCGGGCCTGATCGGAGCTGCGGGGCCAAAAAAGCCGGAAAACCGCCTGGGATTTCAGCACCTGCCCGGAAGCCGTCCGCCCCATGAAATGTTGGATAATCCGCAGCACAACGGCGTACACCGGCCACCCTGCAAAAAATACAGACCGAATTTTTTCTCACTGCTGCGTATAAACCGCGCGCGCACCGGGCAATCTATTGTCGGCAACAGGATACAACTCATGAAAATTGCGTTTGCCGTATCCGCTGCCGGAACCGCTATCGAACGGGTTACACTCCGTCCGGCAGCGGTTTTCCTTTTATCCGGCCAAACCGCACCCATGCAGCCCCTGCTTTTATTCCAGTGTCAGCTGTTCCCCGATGTCCTCGGCAGCCGGCATCGCACCGGCAGCGGGGATATTCTTGCGGTAGCGGTCGGGCCTGGCCACCATCCCTTCGGTGAACGGCTCAACCGTTTTGACGTGATGGCTGCCCTTGAGGGTCATCACCTGCACGCCGATGGTGGAGCGGGTGGTTTTCGCCGCAATCGCGCCGGTATGCACCAGCAGCATCCGTCCGGAGGTGGAGGTCAGCATGAATTCCCCGTCCTCCGGCACCTGCCGGATCACCACCGTAGGCGATTTGTCCGAAAACGCGCCAACCAGCCGGCGGCGGTTGGTTTTGGTCGCATACGCCGACATTTCCACCTTGGCGGCCTTGCCGTTTTCAAAGAAGAACAGCATATAACCGCTGTAATCGGCGGTCACCGCCATATACAGCGCCCGCTCGCCCTCCTCGAAGCCGAGCTTGCCCGCCACATAATCGCCGAGCACGCTCGCCTTGGTATCGCCGAACTCCGACGCCTTGGCCTTATATACGGCCGCCCGGTCGGTGAAGAACAGCAGGTCGCGGTTATTGCTCGCCTCAACCACCTGGGTGATCGTATCCCCCTCCTTGAGCTTCTGCTCGCCGCTCATACGCAGCGACTGCGGGGTGATCTTTTTGAAATAGCCCTCTTCGGTAAAGAAGAAGGTGCACGGATAATCCGGAACCTCCTCCTCCAGTTCCTCGGCCACCTCGATTTCGGAGGCGTAAATCAGGCTGCTGCGGCGGGGCTGCCCGAATTTCTGTGCCACCTCGCGCAGCTCGCCGATGATGATGCTTTTCATCCGCGCTTTGCTTTTGAGGATATCCTCCATGTCGGCGATATCCTTTTCAAGCTTGTCGATCTCGTCGGTGCGCTTGAGGATGTATTCCCGGTTGAGGTGACGCAGCTTGATCTCCGCCACGTACTCGGCCTGGATCTCGTCGATGCCGAAGCCGATCATCAGGTTGGGCACCACCTCGGTCTCCTCGTCGGTTGAGCGGATGATGCGGATTGCCTTGTCGATATCCAGCAGGATCTTTTCCAGGCCCTTGAGCAGATGCAGCTTGTCCTTGGCCTTGTTCAGGTCGAACACCACCCGGCGGCGCACGCTCTCCATGCGGAACGCGATCCACTCGTCGAGCAGCTGCCGTACACCGAGCACCTGCGGCACCCCGGCGATGAGCACGTTGAAATTGCAGGCAAAGGAATCCTCCAGCGGGGTCATCGCATACAGCCGGGTCATCAGCTTGTCCGGATCCACCCCGCGCTTTAAGTCGATGGTGATTTTCAGGCCTTTGAGGCCGATTTCGTTGCGCACGTCGGCGATTTCCCGGATACGCCCGTTTTTGACCAGCTCGGTCAGCTTGCCGATAATCGCCTCCACCGTGGTGGTGGACGGGATTTCGGTCACATCGATGCAGTTGGCGGATTTGTCGTAGCTGTACACCGCGCGCACCTTGACGCTGCCGCGGCCGGTGGCGTAGATTTTTTCCAGTTCCCCGCGGTCATAGATGATCTGGCCGCCGCCGGGAAAATCCGGCGCCTTGAGGGTGGAAAGGATATCGTGATTCTCGTCCTTCATCAGCGCGATCGCCGTCTCGCACACCTCGGCCAGGTTGAACGAGCAGATGGAGCTGGCCATACCGACCGCGATGCCGACGTTGTTGTTGACCAGGATCGAAGGGAACGACACCGGCAGCAGGGTCGGCTCCTTCATCGAGGAATCGTAGTTGTCGACGAAATCCACCGTATCCTTGTCGATATCCCGGAACAGCTCCCCGGCCAGCGGGTCGAGCTTCGCCTCGGTGTACCGGGAGGCGGCGTATTCCATCTCGCTCGAATACGCGCGGCCGAAGTTTCCCTTGGAATCGACATACGGGTGCAGCAGCGCCTGATAGCCGCGGGACAGCCGCACCATCGTCTCGTAAATCGCCGCGTCGCCGTGCGGATTGAGCTTCATGGTGGCGCCGACGATGTTGGCGGATTTGGTGCGCGCGCCGGTGAGCAGTCCCATTTTGTACATGGTGTACAGCAGCTTGCGGTGCGCTGGCTTGAAGCCGTCGATTTCCGGGATGGCGCGGGAGAGGATGACGCTCATCGCATACGGCATGTAGTTGGTTTCGAGCGTTTCGGTAATCCGCTGGCTCTCCACCAGCCCCGCCCCGGCAATGTGTGCGTTTTCCGGCAGCTTGTCCAGGCTCTGCGCGCGCGGTTTATTTTTCTTGCTTGCCACAATCGTTCATTCCTTCGTCTGTAATTTCGGGACAGCCCCACAGCAGCCTTCTGCCGGATCAGCTCACGTCCACCATGTCGAGATAAAGGCTGCCGCGCTCGGCAATGAAGTCCTTGCGGCCGTTCAGGTTGTCGCCGAGCAGCACGTCGAACATCATCGACGTCGCCTCCGCCTCGGTCGGCTCCACCTTGATGAGCCGGCGGGTCGCGGGATTCATGGTGGTCATCGACATCATATCGGGATCGTTTTCACCGAGTCCCTTGGAGCGCTGGATGGTGTATTTCGCGCCGCCGATTTCGGCGAGGATTTCGCTCTTTTCCTTGTCGTCGTAAGCAAAATAGGTATCGTTTTTGCAGGTGATCTCATACAGCGGCGTTTCCGCGATGAACACCCGCCCCTCTTCAATAAGGGTTGGGGTCAGGCGATAAAGCATGGTGAGGATCAGGGTGCGGATCTGGAAGCCGTCGACGTCGGCATCGGTACAGATAATCACCTTGCTGAAGCGCAGCAGCGACAGATCGAAGGTCGCAAGCTCCTTGTTGGCCTTGCTTTTGACCTCCACCCCGCAGCCGAGCACCTTAATCAGGTCGGTGATGATCTCGTTTTTGAAAATCTTGTCGTATTCGGCCTTCAGGCAGTTGAGGATTTTGCCGCGCACCGGGATAATCGCCTGAAAATCGGGATTGCGCGCCTGGATACAGGCGCCCATAGCGGATTTTCCTTCCACAATGAACAGCTCGCGTTCGGTCACATCCTTGCTGCGGCAGTCGACGAAGCTCTGCACGCGGGAGGCAAGATCGTTGCCGCTCTGCAGCGTTTTCTTTAAGTTCAGGCGGGTGGTTTCGGCTTTTTCGCGGCTGCGCTTGTTGATGAGCACCTGCTCAGATAACCTGTCCGCCTCCGCTTTATTTTCCAGGAAATACACCTCCAGGTTGTGCCGCAGGAATTCGGTCATGGCCTCCTGGATAAACTTGTTGGTGATCGCCTTTTTGGTCTGGTTTTCGTAAGAGGTCTGGGTCGAAAAGGAGGACGACACCAGCACAAGGCAGTCCTGTACGTCCTGAAAACTGATTTTGCTCTCGTTCTTGAGATAGCGACCGTTCTGCTTGAGATAGGCGTCGATCTGTGCCACAAACGCCGACCGCACCGCCTTTTCCGGCGCACCGCCGTGCTCGAGGAAGCTGGAGTTGTGGTAATACTCGAGCAGGTTGATTTTGTTGGAAAAGCACAGCGCGACGTTAAGCTTGACCTTGTATTCCGGCTTGTCCGCGCGGTCGCGGCCGCGGCGCTCCGCCGACCAGACCTGTACGTCGGTCAGCCGCTCCTCCCCGACCAGCTCCTTGACGTAATCCTCAATGCCGTTCTGGTAGACGAATTCCTCGGTATCGAAGCCTCGTCCGTTCTGCAGCCGCAGCACAAACAGCAGGTTGGGGTTGACGATTGCCTGCCGGCGCAGGATGTCCCGGTAATAGTCCGCTGGGATGCGGATATCGGTAAACACCTTGAGATCCGGCTTGAAGCGGATGGTAGTACCGGTGTCCTTGCGGGCATACGGCTCCTGCTTTAAGCCGCCGATATTCTCGCCGTGCTCGAAATGCAGGGTATAGCGCATGCCGTCGCGGCGCACCTCGACGTCCATATATTCCGACGAATACTGGGTTGCGCAGGCGCCCAGGCCGTTGAGACCGAGGGAATACTCGTAGCTTTCGCCCTCATTGGTGTTGTATTTGCCGCCGGCATACAGTTCGCAGAAAATCAGCTCCCAGTTGTACCGCTGCTCCCGCGGGTTGTAGTCCACCGGCATGCCGCGGCCGAAATCCTGCACCTCGATGGAGCCGTCCTCATAGCAGGTGGTGATGATGCGGCTGCCGTACCCCTCGCGGGCCTCGTCGATCGAGTTGGACAGAATCTCAAACACCGCATGCTCGCAGCCCTCCAGCCCGTCTGAACCGAAGATGACAGCGGGGCGCTTGCGCACCCGGTCGGCGCCTTTGAGGGAGGTGATGCTTTCGTTGCCGTAGCTTTGCTTTTTGGACGCCATAGTGTGAATCATTCCTTATCGTCGTTGTTTTCTGCCGGCCGGACGCCGGCAGGAAGTCCATCAATACTTTATTTTATCCCGCAAACGGCCGATCTGTCAAGAAATAGTTGTGTTTTCCGCCTTTGTCCACCGTATCTGGTGGTTGTCCCGGCGACTAAACCGGTGCCAAAGCGCATACACTATACCATAAAATGCTCCGGCAACCAGAGGGGGAATCCGTCATGTATGCAACCGTCCGCCGCCGCGCCTTCGATCTGAAGGCCTTCCTGTTTTTCGAAGGGGTCACCCTGCTGCTCGGCATGCTCGGGGGCTTTCTCGGGGGGACATCGGCCTTCGAGACACTGCGCAAGCCGCCGCTGACACCACCCGCGATCGTATTCCCGATTGTGTGGACCATCCTGTACCTGCTCATGGGCTTTGCCGCATACCTCGTGTGGAATACCGACGATATCGACCGCGCCCCGCCGCTGCGGATGTATTTTCTGCAGCTGGTGGTCAACGTTCTCTGGCCAGTAATTTTCTTCCGGCTGCAGTGGCGGCTGTTCGCCTTCTTCTGGCTGGTGCTGCTGTTCGGCCTGGTTTCGCTGACCGCGACCGGTTTCCGCTATATCCACCGCACCGCCGGCCGGCTGATGATCCCGTATCAGCTCTGGCTGCTGTTTGCGGGCTATCTGAATATCGGGGTATACCTGCTCAACCGCGGATGAGCGCAAAAGCGCGCCGGCATTT
>USCI01000069.1 GCA_900553255.1 uncultured Oscillospiraceae bacterium
ATTTTCCTACACAGGGGGCGTTTTGTCCATTGTCCGTTTTTACTGAACCGGTTCATATCGTGGGGGCCGTTTTTTTTGCAAAGTTTTCGCCCGCCTTTTTAAAAAGGCGGCGGGGTGCGGGGCGGAGCCCCGTATTTTTACGCCGATATCTCCCGATAGCTGCCCAGGAACGAGAACAGCGGCAGCTCCTCGGATAACGCACACAATAAATCAAGGGTAGCCGGATGGGCAAGGGAACCCTCAAAATCAAGATAAAACGCATACTCGAACTCTCCGGTGCGCAGCGGCCGGCTCTCCATCTTGGTGAGGTTGAGCCCTTCGATGGCAAAGCGGGCCAGCGTGCGGTACAGCGAACCGGTCACGTGCGGCAGCGAAAAGAGCAGGCTGATCTTGTCCGCGTCCTGCGGGATGACCAGCCGGGAGGAAATCGCAATAAAGCGGGTGCGGTTGTTGGCGGCGGTCTGCACGCCGTCCTCGAGAATGGTGAGCCCGTACAGCTCTGCCGCCCGCCGGGAAGCGATCGCCGCAATGCCGGTGTCGCCGCTGCGGGAAACCATTTCGGCCGCTACCGCCGTGTTGCTGCACGAACAGGGCTGCCAGCCGTGCGCGGCGATGTATTCCGCGCACTGGGACAGGCCCTGCGGATGGGAATACACCGCATGCAGGTTCTGCAGCTCGGCACCCGGCAGTGCCGCCAGGCAGTGCCGCACCGGCAGTTCTGCCGCCGCCGCGATGGTGCAGCGGTTGGCCATCACCAGGTCGTAAACCTCGTGCACCGACCCGGTGGAGGAGTTCTCAATCGGCAGGATGCCGTAGTCGGCCCGCCCCTCCCGCACTGCCGCCACCACATCGGCGAAGGTTTCCACAAAAGCGAGATGCCCCTGCGGTGTGTGGGCGTCGGGGAAAAGCAGCCCTGCCGCCTCGTCCGCATAGGCGCCCGGACACCCGGCGCATACGATGCGCGGATGCTGCCCCGCTTCAAAAAGAGCGTGCTGCGCGCCGCCGAGCGCGTTGCGCAGTGCGCCGCCCGCCGCTAGCCGGCGGTGCTGAAGGGCGCGGGAAACGTCCATCATGGTGGAAAACACCACCGCCGCCGCGTCGCCGTAATCGCCTGCGCTCTGCCGCACCCCGTCGAGCACCTGCTGCTCGCGTGCGGGATTGAGCACCGGCATCCCGTGCGCCGCCTTGTAGGCGGCCACCTCGCCCGCACAGTCCATGCGCCGGCAGAACAGCCGCAGCATCTCGTCGTCGATGCGGTCGATTTCCTGTCGGATTTCGGCTAATTCCATGACGCTTACCCCTTTTCCCCGAGCATGAGATCCAGCAGTCCGAACGCCAGCACCGATTCGATTACCGGCAGCGCCCGCAGCACGATGCAGGGATCGTGCCGTCCCTTGACGACCAGCGGCGCGTCGGTGTGAGCGTCGAGATCGACCGTGTTCTGCGGCCGGCCGATGGAGGAGGTGGGCTTGATGGCCGCACGCACGATCAGCGGCATGCCGTTGGTAATGCCGCCGAGGATGCCGCCGTTGTGGTTGCTGGTGGTAACGATTCTGCCGTCCGGCGCATAGGTGTACGGGTCGTTCGCCTCGCTGCCGCGCAGCGCCGTGATGCCGAACCCGTCGCCGAATTCGACTCCCTTGACCGCCGGCACCCCGAAAAGTATCGCCGCCAGGCGGTTTTCCACCCCGTCGAACATCGGGGAGCCGATCCCGGCCGGCAGGCCGACCGCCGCCGCCTCGATAACCCCGCCAACGCTGTCGGCCTGCAGACGGGCCTGCTCGACCGCATCGCGCATCGCCGCTTCCCTGTCACGGTTGAGCAGTGCGAACCGGTGCTCTCCGAGCGCCTCGAGCGTTTCGGCCGATACGTTCACCGGATCCAGCCGGTCGTCCTCCACGCCCGCAATGCGCAGGATGTGCCCGCCCACGGTCACCCCGCGGCGGCGCAGGATCTGGCGGCATACCGCGCCTGCGAACACCAGCGGCGCGGTCAGCCGGCCGCTGAAATGGCCGCCGCCGCGGATGTCGTTGAATCCGCTGTAGCGCACATATCCGGTGTAATCGGCATGTCCCGGCCGCGGCAGCCGCGCGAGATTCGCGTAGTCGCCGGAACGCTGGTTGTCGTTGCGGATGATCATGGCCAGCGGCGCGCCGGTGGTGCGCCCGTCCAGTATGCCGGATACGATTTCCGGCGTATCGCTTTCCTTGCGCGTGGTGGACGTTTTATCGGTGCCGGGCGCGCGGCGCGCCATCTGGGCGAGGATCTGCGCCTCGTCGAGCGGCTCCCCGGCAGGCAGCCCGTTGATCACGCAGCCGATCGCGGCACCGTGGCTTTCGCCGAATACCGCAAGCTCCAGCTGCTTACCGATGGTCGAAGACATGGGCGTTCCCTCCTAAGTGAATAAAATCGATAAAAAAGCCCGGCCAGCTTTTGGCCACACTTTGTGCATCGCTGATGGTTACCGGACCGGAGCAGCGCAGCGCGGCGACCGCCATGCTCATCACGATCCGGTGGTCGTTGCAGCCGTCCACCTCGCCGCCGGTGAGCGGCCCGCCGCCGTGGATGCGCAGCCCGTCGGCGGTTTCCTCCACCCGGGCACCCAGGCGTCTCAGCCCGTCCGCCGTCGCCGCCAGCCGGTCGCTCTCCTTGATCCGCAGCCGCTCGGCGTGAAAAATATGGGTGACCCCTTCGGCAAAGGCGGCCGTCACCGCCAGAATCGGTACAAGGTCAGGGATCTGAGCCGCGTCGATGTCGATGCCGTGCAGCGGCGCCCGCCGGCAGCGGATACCGCCGGCGTCTGTGGCGATGTCCGCCCCGAAGCGGCGGAACAGGGCAAGCGCCGCGCTGTCCCCCTGTGCGCTCGGCAGCGACAGGCCCTGCAGCCGCACATCGCCCGCGAGCGCGCCGGCCGCCAGCAAAAAGGCCGCCTGCGACCAGTCGGCCTCCACCGTGTAATCGGCCGGCCGGTAGGCCTGTCCGCCCGGTATGCGCCAGCCGTCCGCCGTCGTCTCGACGGTGATGCCGGCCTGCTGCAGCGCAGCAAGGGTCATGTCGACATATCCCGCCGATTCGAGCGGTGAGGTCAGCCGGATGACGCTGTCCTCCTGACATAGCGGCAGCGCGAACAGCAGCCCGGTGATGAACTGGCTGGAGACGTTGCCCGGCAGCGCGTACTCGCCGCCGCGCAGCCGCCCGGTCACCCGCAGCGGCAGGCTGTCCCCGTTTGCCGGCGGGGTAAAGTCCATCCCGTGCGCGGGCAGGCAGTCGGCGTAAACGCCGAGCGGGCGCTGCGGCAGCCGCCCGCTGCCGGTGAACACCGCGTCAATGCCCATTGCGGCAAACAGCGGGATGAAAAAGCGCAGCGTCGAGCCGCTTTCCCCGCAATCCACCGTGACCGGTGCCTGTTCGGACGGAGAAAGCGGCTGGCGGGCGCCGAAGTGCACCTGTGTACCGGTGATTTCCGCCGGCGTGCCGAGCGCCTGGACGGCGCGCAGGGTGGCGCGCATATCTTCTGAGGGCAGCACCCCGTTCACCGTGCCGCCGCCCGCGAGCGCCGCGCAGATGAGCGCGCGGTGCGCCGCCGATTTGGAGGGCGGCGGCGTAAGCATGCCGGAAACGGTGCCGGGCTGAATAACGGCAAAGGACATGACAGCCGCTCCTTTCGCAGTCAAATTTCCTCGCCGCGCAGGAACCCGCCCAGCAGGCTCAGCGGCAGACGGTAGAGGAAGCTGTCGCCGATGTCGTGCAGCAGCACAAGGTCGATCGACGACCCGGAGCGTTTTTTGTCGTTGGCCACTCCGGGCAGATAGTCGTCGAGGGTCGCGGTGTCCGCGATCGGCAGGTGGTAGCGCTCCAGTACGTCCGCAATGCGGCGGGGGACCCCTTTTTCGGTCAGTCCCTGCCGCTCGGAAGCCTCGCTGACGATCACCATGCCCAGCGCCACCGCACGCCCGTGGGTCAGCGCGCTGTAATCGTAGAACTTTTCGAGCGCGTGGCCCATCGTGTGGCCGAAATTCAGCAGCTTGCGCTCGCCCGACTCGGTTTCATCGTGCTCGACCACCAGCCGCTTGATGTTGATGCAGCGGGTGATGGTGTCCTCGAGGTTTTCCGGCAGCACGGCGCTGCCGTCCGCGAGCTGTTCGAACAGCCCGGCATCCTTGATGCAGGCCGCCTTGATAACCTCCGCCATGCCGTCGGCGAAGATTTCGGGCGGCAGGGAGCGCAGGGTGTCGGGATCGGCGATCACCCGGATGGGCTGCCAGAAGGCACCGACCAGGTTTTTGCCTTCGGGGATGTCCACGCCGGTTTTGCCGCCGACCGAGGAATCCACCTGCGCAAGCAGGGTGGTGGGGATCTGGACAAAGGCCGTCCCGCGCAGCCAGGTCGCCGCGGCGAAGCCGGTCATATCGCCGACCACGCCGCCGCCCAGCGCCACGAGCAGGTCGCTGCGGGTGAAGCCGCCGGCCGCCAGCCGGGTGTAAATCTGTGCGATCACCTCCAGCCGCTTGTGCTCCTCACCGGCCGGGAAAACAAAAACGTCCGCCGCAAAACCCGCCTCTTCGAGCGAGCGCACCACCGTGTCCGCGTACAGCGGCTGAACGTTGGAATCGGTCACCACCAGGGCGCGGGCGGCGCCGCTCACCTCCCGGCATAAGGCGCCGGTCTGGCCGAGCAGCCCGCGCCCGATGTGAATCTGGTAGGGGCGGGAGGTATGTACGTCGAGGATGGTCATTGGCTGTCGTCTCCTTCCATGGGGAACGGCCGGGAAGACAGGCCGGCTTCCTGCTCGCGGAGCAGGTCGGCCTGCTTGCATTCGCGTCCGGTTTTCAGTATGGTATGCAGCGCTTCGGCGTCGCCGGCGTCCAGCGCGTCGCGGTAGGCGGTAAGATGGGCGATCAGGGTGTCGATTTCCTCGCCGAGATGCCCGCGGTTGAGCAGGAACAGCTCGGTCCACAGGTTTTCGTCCACCGTCGCCACACGGGATACGTCCCGGTAGCTGCCGGCCGAAAAGCCGATGTGGCCGGGACAGCGCGGGGACTGGACATAGGCGCCGGCCAGCACGTGGGGCAGCTGGCTGGTGAAGGCGATCATGCGGTCGTGCTCGTCGGGGGTGGTGACGGTCAGCCGGGTGCACCCGATGGCACCCGCCAGCTTCCGCATACAGGCGAGCGCACCGTCGTCGGTGCCGTCGGTCGGCGTGAGGATGTAGCTCGCGCCCCGGAACAGGGCGCCGTCCGCCTGCACAAACCCGCTTTTTTCCTTGCCGGCCATCGGATGCCCGCCGATGAAGCGCAGGCCGTGCGCCCGGCACAGGGGATCGAGCCGCTCGACCACCGCCTGCTTGACGCCGCATACGTCGGTGACGATGCAGCCTTTAGGCAGCCGGTCGATGTGTTCGCGCAGAAAAGCATCAGCCGCCCGGGGCGCGAGCGCGAGGATGACCAGCTCGGCGTCCTCCAGCATGTCCGCGCCGCCGGCCCGGTGGACCGCACCGTGCTCGAGCGCATCCATCAGGGTGTTCGGATCGCGGTCGATGCCGGACAGGATGCAGTCGGTGTTTTCCCGCAGCGCATAGGCGAGCGAGCCGCCGATGAGCCCCAGGCCGACGATGGTGATATGCGTAACAGGCAGCATGGGCGGAAACCTCCTTGTCAGATGCAGCAGATCAGTTGTCGCGGTGGGCGACCGTTTTGCCGAACAGCGGCGCGACTTCTTCGATGCGGCGGGTCAGAGCGGTGAACTGCTCGGGGGTGAGCGACTGCGCGCCGTCCGAGAGGGCGTGCGGCGGATCGTTGTGCACTTCGATAATCAGGCCGTCGGCGCCGGCCGCAACGGCTGCGAGCGCCAGCGGCTCCACCAGCCGGCTGATCCCGGACGCATGGGAGGGATCCACCACCACCGGCAGGTGGGACAGCGACTTGAGCAGCGGCACCGCCGAAATGTCGAGCGTGTTGCGGGTCATGGTCTCAAAAGTGCGGATGCCGCGTTCGCAGAGGATCACCCGTTCGTTGCCGGCCGCCATGATGTATTCGGCGCTCATCAGCAGCTCCTCAATGGTGTTGGCGAGTCCCCGTTTGAGCAGGATCGGCTTGTCGCACTTGCCCAGAGCCTTGAGCAGCTCAAAATTCTGCATGTTGCGGGCGCCGACCTGGATGATGTCCACATCCTCGAACAGCACCATGTGGCTGGCCGACATGATTTCGGTGACAATCGGCAGGCCGGTGTGCTTGCGGGCGTGCCGCAGCAGCTCGAGGCCCTCGGCGCGCAGCCCCTGGAACGCATAGGGCGAGGTGCGCGGCTTGAACGCGCCGCCGCGCAGGAAAGCGGCACCCGACGCCTTGACGTCGGAGGCAACCGAAAGGATCTGCTCCTCCGATTCGACCGAGCAGGGGCCGGCGATGATGCCGAGCTTGCCGCCGCCGATGACCGAGCCGTGGCCGAGATCGATCACCGTGTCGTCGGGATGGAACTTGCGGTTGGCCTTTTTGTACGGCTCCTGTACCCGCTTGACGCTCTGCACGATGTCCTGCGCGCCGATATACTCGATGTCCACCGCAGCGGTATCGCCGAGCAGGCCGAGCACGGTGGAATGTTCGCCGTACCAGGCGTTGACCTTGACGCCGTTCTGGGCTTCGAGCTGACGGGAGAAATCCTCCACCTGTTTTTGGGTGACGCCGGGTTTGAGTACGATAATCATAGCTTTTTCCTTTCTGACGGGCGGAGCCCCTGCAGCAAATTAAGAAAAGGCGGGGCCCACTTTCATGAGCACCGCCTTAAAAATCATCCCTGTTTTCTGCCGCCTGTACGCGGAGCACTCATGAACCTATATGAAACTTGTCGGCACAGCAAAAATAGCCCCAGCCGTAAAAATAGCTGAAGCCGGTAAAGCCGTTAAATCGATTGTGCACCGACGGGTTGTTCATGGGATACCTCCGCAAGCCTTTGGAAAACATCTGTGTTTTATGATACGACCAGCCGCAGCGTTTGTCAATAACCAAATGCCGGTTTTTTGAAAAAAATATACCAGCGTGGTAGCTGAGACAAGCCGGAATGAGGAAAATCCGAGCAGATGGGCGGATTTAACAGCGGCATCGTATATCCCTGCCGGGGCCGGATACCGGCATCTGCTTCGCGTTCCCGGGCGCCTGCGGACACATATTCCGCATCCACCCGCCGGGATTTATCCCTGCCCGAGAGCGGTCAGGATGGCTTCTGCCACCGCTTCGGGTGCCGCCTCACCGTTTACGGTAAAGGCGGCCGCTTTCCGGTAAAGAGGCGCGCGCGCCGCCATCAGCTCCCGCACGGCGGACTCCTTGTCCGCCCGCTGCAGCAGCGGGCGGGTGGTATCGCCCGCCAGCCGCCGGAGTACCGTTTCGGCGGATACCTCCAGCAGCACGATGTCGCCGGTGGCGGAAAGGGTGCGGACGTTTTCGGCAAAGGTCAGCGCACCGCCGCCGGCCGCGATCACCAGATCCTGTGCACCGGCCAGCGCCATACAGGCCTCTCGCTCCCGCCGGCGGAAATCCGCTTCGCCGAAGCGGTCAAATATGGCGCTGACCGTCATGCCGGCCTGTTCCTCGATGAAGGCATCGGTGTCGATGAGCTGCCGCCCGGTCATCCCGGCCAGCGCCCGGCCAACCGTGCTTTTGCCGCAGCCCATGAAGCCGCAGAGAATGATGTTGCGCATGCCTGCCCGTCCTTTCGTTCTGTCGCCGCGGTCAGCCGCCGTACCGGCGCCGCATCTCGGCGTCCGCGTCCGCGATCAGCTGTGCGATGTCTGCGTCGGTGAATTGTGCGCCGTACCAGATGGTGTGAGCGGCGGCCGCCTGCCATACCAGCATCGCCATGCCGCCCACGGTCCGGCAGCCGGCTTTCTCAGCCTCGGCCAGCAGCCGGGTACGGCCGGGATTGTATACCGCGTCGAAAACCGCTTTGACGTCATGCAGCAGCGCGGCGGCCACCGGGGAGGCGTCCGCGTGGGGATACATGCCGACCGGCGTCGCGTTGATCAGCAGGTCGAACGGCCCTTCCAGTCGGTCCAGCGTGGTCAGCGTACAGGAGGTGCCGGGCTTGAGCGCAAGCACATACTCGCGCAGCGCCTCGCCTGCGGCGAGATCCGCCTCCCGCACGGCGTTGACGATTTCGCAGCCGGCCAGTGCCGCCTCGCAGGCGAAGGTGCGGCCCACGCCCCCGCAGCCGAGCAGCGCGACCCGCCCGGCGAGCGGGACGCCGCCCCCCTGCAGTGCGTGCAGAAAACCGTCGGCATCGGTGTTGTAGCCGAAGCGGCCTTCCGGCGTGACGGCGATGGTGTTGACCGAGCGGTACAGCTCCGCCCGCCCGTAAAGCCGGTCGAGCAGCGGGATGACCGCCTGCTTGTGGGGGATGGTGACGTTGACCCCTTCGGCGTGCTCCAGCAGCCGGGGCAGCTCGTCGGCGAGCGCCTCGGGCGGGATATCCTGCGCCCCATAGGAGGCCGCCCGGCCGGATAATGCGAACAGGCGGTCATGAATGAAGGGGGACATGCTGTGGCCGAGCGGGTGCCCGATCACGCAGAAAGCAGCGGTTGATGACATAAAAGAAGCCTCCTTGCCGGCAAAATTGAAGCGAAAGACGGAGAAAAGAAAATTTTTTTCAAAAGGTGATTGACAAAAGCTGTAAATCCGCATACTATTTTGGTGTACCCGATATTTACCGCTTCGGTTCTTCGCACAGGGGCTGTTTATTACTATAGCACATTTTTGTGCGGCGCTTCAATCCCCGCGGACGAGGAACAAAAGATTTTTTGGAAGGATGAGCTGGATGGTACTCGAAAAGGTCAAAATGATTCTCAGCAACCAGTTTGATGTGGAGGAGGACAGCATCACGCCGGAAACGAACATTGCCGACGACCTGAATGCGGATTCTCTGGATGTCGTGGATATGCTGATGTCGCTGGAAGATGAGTTTGACGTGGAGATCCCGGACGAGGAGATCGAGAAGATGCGCACGGTGGGCGAAGTGGTTTCGTACATCGAGGAGCATATGTAAGCCATGCCTGGTGCCTCCGGCAGATAATAAGGAACAGTGACCGGCCGCGGCTTGTTTTATGAGCCGCGGCCGGTTTTGCTGGGCAAAAGGAAAGGCAG
Source organism: uncultured Oscillospiraceae bacterium (assembly GCA_900553255.1). Classification (GTDB taxonomy): domain Bacteria; phylum Bacillota; class Clostridia; order Oscillospirales; family Acutalibacteraceae; genus UMGS1591. The sequence continues at coordinate 9,129 of USCI01000069.1, forward strand.
GCGGACACCGGAATGAAGTGTCCGCCTGCTTTTTTCTTTTCAGGTGGGATTAACCGCAGAGGGCTAGATAACCCCTGTCGCCTGAAGGATCAGTACAACGATGCGGATGACGAACAGCGCATTCACAACATACAGAATCGGATGGATATCCCGGAACTTGCCGCGCACCAGCTTGAGGATGATCCAGGTCAGCATGCCGAACATGATGCCGTTGGCGATGGAATAGGTGAACGGCATGATGATGATTGCCATAAAGCCGCCAAGCACGTCGGCCATGTCGCCCTCAAACTTCATCTTAAGCACCGAGGACATCATCAGCATGCCGACGATGACCAGCGCCGGAGCGGTGGCAAAACCCGGGATGGCCAGGAAGATCGGGGAGAAGAACAGTGCCAGGATGAACAGCGCGGCGGTGGTCACAGCGGTCAGGCCGGTGCGGCCGCCCTGCGCGACGCCGGCAGAGCTTTCGACATAGCTCGTGACGGTGGAGGTGCCCAGGCAGGCGCCCGCGACGGTACCGATGGCGTCGGACAGCAGCGCACGGCCGACGCGCGGCAGCTTGCCGTCCTTGTCGAGCAGGCCGCCCTTGTCCGCGACACCCACCAGGGTGCCGACCGTGTCAAACAGGTCGACAAACAGGAAGGAGAACGTGATAACGATGAAGTTGGTGACGTTGTTCGCCACATAGGAGAAATCGAACTGGAAGAAGGTCGGCGCAAGGGACTTCGGCAGCAGATCGGAAGCGCCGGTGAACTGCGGGATCAGCGAATACACGCCGGCTTCAACATCCACCACATACCAGCCGCACAGCTCGGCAATGATGCCGAGGATCCAGACGCCGAGGATGCCCCAGAGGATAGCGCCCTTGACATTGAAGTACATCATCACGCCGATGAGCAGCACACCGATGAGGGCAAGCGCCACCTGCGGGGTGGAAAAGTCACCCAGCGCGACCAGCGTGGAGGAATCAGAGACCACGATGTTGGCATTTTTGAGGCCGATCAGGGTGATGAACAGGCCGATACCGGCGGTGATGCCGTATTTCAGATTGGCCGGCACCGTGTTGACGATGGTCTCACGGAACTTGAACAGTGACAGGATGATGAAGATGATGCCTTCCACCAGTACGGCGGTCAGCGCAATCTTCCATGGATCCTGAATGCCTTCGTTCATCAGCGGAATGCAGACCGAATACGCAAAATAGGCGTTGAGGCCCATGCCGGAAGCGAGCGCAACCGGATAATTGGCGAACAGGCCCATAATCAGGGTGGCGATCGCCGCAGACAGGGCGGTGGCGGTGAAAACGGCGCCGGCATCCATTCCTGCGTCGGCCAGCATACCGGGGTTGACGGCCAGGATGTAGGCCATCGCCATGAAGGTGGTGATACCGGCCATGATTTCGGTTTTGACCGTGGTACCGTTTTGCTGGAGCTTAAAGAGTTTTTCCATGGTTCTCCTCCTCTTCACAATTCGCCGGCTGTGCAGTTCTGCCGTCAGGCTGCACGGCACCGCCGGTCTTAAAAAGGATGCTTTTCAAGACTTTGTCAGCCCAGTACAAAATCAATCCTTTTTTGTCAAAAGCGATCAGTTTGGTGATCGCTTTTTGTTTTGCCTTCCGACAAAAAACGAAATTGTTTTTCCCGGTGACGGCCGCCTAAAAAGCATCGTTTTTAGTATAGGGGAATTATGAACGGATTGCAATATTTTTGCCAATATTTGTTTTCAAAAATTTTAAAATTATCCATTGAAAAGACATTTTGCGAAGAGAAGGAACGACGAAATTGGGCAAAACGCTCAAATTACAAATTTCTCTGTTGCATATCGGTACGTTATGTCGGATTTTATCAAGATCCGCGGTTCCCGGATCCGGCGGCGCTTCCCGACGAAGCCGGAGCCCGGTGCCGCCGGTCGGTATCGGCTTCCCGTGTAAACGCCGCGTCCCGCCCGGCGAAGCAGGTGTTGCTGCCGTTGCACCGAAGTGGTATAATAGCGGCGAAACACGGCACAAAGGAAAGAAGGGCGGCCATGCAGCGCACGGTATCGACATCGGCGGGGGAAATTGCCTATGAGCTGACTAGGAAGCGGGTAAAAAATGGCAACCTGCGGGTGCACGCGGACGGCTCGGTGCATGTGTCGGTTCCGCAGCGCTCGCCGCTGGCTTTCGCGGATGAGCTGGTGCGGCAGCGTGCCGGATGGATTGTCCGCGCCCGCGAACGTCTCGCTGCGCGTCAGCCGACCGTTCCTGTCGACGGAGGCGCGGTATGGCTGCTCGGGGAGCGGTGCCGCCTGGAACTCGTGCAAGGCCCCGTTGCCCGGCTGGAACAGCGGGGCAATACGCTTTGCGGCATGCTGCCCGACCCGGCGGATACTGCCGCGGTCACCGTTTTGCTGCGCCGGTTTGTGGAGCGGACGTACCGGCCGGTGTTTGAGGCCTCGCTCGACCGTATGCTGGCGCTGGCCGCACCGCTGAACCTTGCGCGTCCGGAACTGCATATGCGCTGGATGACCAGCCGCTGGGGCAGCTGTACGATGGCAAAGGGGAAAATCACCATCAACTGGGCGCTGGTCGGCGCCACGCCGGCGGACATCGATGCGGTGGTGCTGCATGAGCTGGTGCATTTCCGGCATCCGGACCATTCCGCCGCTTTTTACCGAACGCTGTATGCCCTTATGCCCGATTATCCGCAGCGGCACGCCCGTGTGCGGCGGCTGCCGGCCGGGTTCTGGAAATTGACCTGAAAGGATGAGGATTCTATGGAATTTCAGCAGCTGGTACGTTTCCGGCGCAGCATACGCCGGTTTGCCGCCCTCCCGGTGGAGAAGGAAACGCTGGAGAAGCTGGTGGATGCGGCGCGGTATGCGCCGAGCGCCGGCAACGGCCAGCCCTGGCATTTTTATGCGGTGCAGACGGCGGAGGTGCTCTCCCGCCTGAAGCAGGAGGTTTATCCGGCCGAATGGTTCGCTGCAGCGCCGGCCGTGATCGTGGTCACGATGGACCGTGAGCGGGCGGAAAGGAAATACCAGCAGCGCGGGCTGGAGCTGTACGCCTTCCAGGATACTGCCGCTGCCATGCAGAATATGCTGCTGTGTGCCGCCGACCTGGGACTTGCGGCCTGCTGGGTAGGGGCATTCGATGAGGAGGCCTGCCGGCGGGTGCTGGCGCTGCCCGCACACCTGCGCCCGGTGGTGATGATGCCGGTGGGATACCCGGCCGCGGATGCGCTGCTGGCGGATGCCGTGATGCCAAAGCGCGCGCCGCTCGAAAAAATCCTGGACTTTGTTTGATCGGGGTCAGGTAAAAGAGCCTGTGGCGGCCTTCCCAAACCTGAAAAATGAACAGCCCCAGATTGAGCGAACAGGAGAAAAAAGCCCCTGGTAGGAAAATATTGAGTTTTAGGAGGAGTGGCGGAGCGTGAGCGGCGCCACTCCTGTTTTGTACTGGATGCGGTCGTGGTTGTAAAAATGGATATACCGGTCGATCATCTCGTATGCTTCGGCGAAAGTGGCCGGTTTGTGGCGGTAAATACATTCTGTTTTGAGGATGGAAAAGAAATTCTCCGCCATCGCGTTGTCATAAGGATTGCCTTTTCTTGACATAGACGGCGTAATGCCGTATTGTTTAGTCAGCTGGAAATATGCTTGGGATGTGTATTGAAAGCCCTGGTCGCTGTGGAGCTGCAACTCTGCAGCGACCGCCTTTTTCTCCCGCTTCATAGCCAGGTGAATGGTGTCCAGCACCAGATTCACCGTCTGCTGTGTTCCTGT
>USCI01000070.1 GCA_900553255.1 uncultured Oscillospiraceae bacterium
CATTGTACCAGAAGGGCTGACGGGTCCTCAACTTTCATTTAACTTTACAGTCCGTAAAATTATTAAAGGAGGAAGAATTATGAAAACAGCAAAGTTCCTGAAAAAGTTGTTGGCCTGTACGATGGCGGTTGGGCTGACCGCAGCAATGACCGGTGCCCTTTCAGCAGGGGCGGCCGCCACCGAATACCAGCTGTATGAGATGGCGGTGACCGATATGCCGCTGGGGTCCTATGACACCAATCAGGCTGCGGATGCGGCCGATGGTGTGCCGAATGTCAAGGATTGTCAGGCGGCGAGCCTCGCGCAGGAATATGCGATGATGGATGGCAATGGTCTGCACGGCTCTATCGTGGAGGTGTATGACACCATCACGGTCACCAGTCTCGGCAAGGTGTTTATGGACACTACCAGCCTGTCGGCGGCCCGCACAACCGATAATGAAAATCCGAGACCCGCCGGCAAGAACAGCGGCGAGCATCTGGTGGAAATGTACCGGGTCGACGGTGTCAAGGCGCAATCGATGGGTACGCTCAAGCAGCAGAAAATTGCCGACCGCTCTAATTGGGAAAAGGTCGCCTCCGTAAAGGTTAACATGGACTGGAGCCAGCAGTCGGGCGGCTTCTGCTGGGCCGAGTTGGAAACCCCGGTTACTCTGGAAACCGGCCTGTATCTGGTGGTCACCGAGCAGAAGGATCAGCTCCGCGGCGATCACGTCAACTTTGCGGTTATTCCGCCGCAGAACAATCCCGAGGCCTATGCGCTTGCGGCTTATACCGGTACAGTGATTTCGGCCAGTTATACTGGGGACACCTGCGATCAGGTGGATGCCGCCACCGGTATGATCTACGGCGGTGCAAATTTCAAGTTCGTCAAGGGAGAATATACCGGTTCCGGCAGCGAGACCGGCGAGGAAACCGGCGAGAAGCCGTCGGGTGGCAATGACGACATTACGCAGACCGGCGTCGGAGCGCCGGTGACCGCAGCGATGCTGTGTGTGGTGACGGCGGGCTTGCTGGTGCTTTGCGTTGCCGGCCGCCGTTCCAGGACGCATTAACCGGATCGTGAGGAAAATCGGGTCTGCCGCTGCACTGCCTGATTCGGGCGGTGCGGCGGCGGGCCGGGAAAGGGATGAGCAGATGAAACGCAAAGGTTTAGCGGTTCTGACCGCGGGGGCCTCGCTGGCACTGCTGCTGGCGGGGATGCCGCTGACGATCGGCAGTGCGCAGACGGCTGCCGCCCCGGCCGGCAAAGCGGAACACATGCTCTTTGAAATGAACGTCATCGACATGCCGTTGGGCTCGTATGACACCATGCAGGGTGAACCAGCCGCCGACGGCGTGCCCAACAAAGAAGTCGGTTTCTCGTTTAAGGCGCAGGACTACCGTCTGGGGGACGGGCGTCAGCTGCACGGCACGGTGGTCAATGTCCATAAGCCGATCACCGTCAAAAAGCTGGGCAAGGTGTTTGTGGATATGACCAGCCTGCCGGAAGAGCGCGGAGTATCCGGCCTGGTCAACAGCGGTGAGCACAAGGTGGAGCTGTTCCGGGTGGAGGGCGTGACGGTGGCTTCGGACAGAGCGGCTAAAGATGCCGCAGTGAAGGATCAGGCCAACTGGGAAAGCGTGGCCAGTGCCAATGTCACCATGAACTGGGACACCACCATCGGTGGCTTCAACTGGACCGAGCTGGAGAACCCGGTCACCATCCAGCCGGGCGTATATGTTATTGCGACCGAGCAGAAGGAACAGGTGCGTGCCGCCTCGATCAACTGCGCCTATATCCCGCCGCACAATATCCCGGACGCCTTTGCGCTGGCTGCACCTACCGGCGCAGCACTGGCGAATCTTTACGGCGACGGCGAATGCGATGTGGTTGACTGTGGCACAGGCACCATGTACGGCGGCGCGAACTTCCTGTTTACCGAGCCGGAGGAGGCGGTAACGCCGCCGACCCTGGCCGGTACCAAGGTGTACGAGCTGGCGGTCACCGACAAGCCGTTCGGCAGCTATTCGATCGATGCCATTCAGCCGCATCAGATCGCGAATAAGCCCGGCGGCAACGATAACTTCGGGTCGGTGTTCTTTGTCAACAAGAAGATCCAGGTGCATCAGCTGGGCCGGATTTATGTCGACCCGTCGGATGTCCCCTCCAAGGATATGGGCTACCGGCCGCTCGCGGACAGCAGGGCAAACAACGGCACCCATGAGGTGGCGCTGTTCCGGATTAAGAATGCCAGCGCGGCTGACACGGTTGAAGCCAACAATGCGGCGCTGCGCGATTCCACCAACTGGGAAAAGGTGGCGAGCGTGACGGTCGCCATGAACGGCAGCGCAGCGGTGGACGGCTTCAACTGGGCCGCGCTCGAGCAGCCGGTGGAGATCGATGCCGGCATGTATGTGCTGGTGACGGTGGAGGACGGCAGTGACCTGATCATGACCCATCCCGGACAGGTGGCGTATGCCTGGCCGGCCAAGGAGGCGGTCACCCATACCGGTGTAACTGTCGGTTCCAAGTATGCCGAGGGCAAGTATGCGGATTCCGCTTGTGCGGCCGGCGGGGACGGCAGCATGTATGGCGGCGCCAACATGACCTTCACCGAGGTGACCACACCTCCGGTTACGCCGGTGAAGCCGGAGCTCAAAGGTGAGCAGGTATACAACCTGGGGGTCACCGACAAACCCTATGGCTCCTACGACATCAACATGACCGAAGCGGCGGCGGACGGCGTGGCCAACGAGACGGTAGACAACGGCGTTGCCGATACTTCGGCACAGATGCTGGTGAATATGCGCGGTCCCAACGACAATTTCGGGTCTGTGTTCTTTATCAACCAGAAGGCTACCGTCCATCAGCTCGGCCGCGTGTTCATCGACGCATCCGGCCTGCCGGAAGGCCGCACCGAGCAGCCGATGCCGGCGAACAGCGGCGTTCACAAGGTGGTGCTGTTCCGCATCAAGGGAGCAAGCGCCGATGTGGCGGCGGAGGAGCGCAATGCGCTGATCCGCGATTCCGCGAACTGGGAGAAAGTCGCCGAAGCGGATGTACAGATGAATTGGGAATCAACGGTCAACGGCTTTAACTGGGCAACCCTGGAGACGCCGGTCACCGTGGATCCGGGAATGTATGTTGTGGTCACGGTAGAGAATACCGATGTAGTGGCTACCGTCGCACAGCGTGCCTATCTCAACGGTTCCAGCGAGCTGGTCACCCATACCGGCGTGACCATCGGTACAAGCTTCGCTGAGGGCAAGTATGCCGACGCGGTCGGGATTACGGCGGGTGACGGAAGCATCTATGGCGGCGCCAACCTGACCATAAGCGCGTATACGGAAGGCGGCGGGGAGACCCCCGGCGACGGAGATGAGGAGCTTCCGGATATGGATACCGGCGTTACCACCGGCGGTACGCTTTTCGGCCTGCTGCTGGCGGCCGGTGCGGCGGTCGGTATGATCGCTGCGGCAAAGGCTCGCCGTCGTGCATACGACATCTGAGCCGGACAGACGGAAAAACCGAAGGCCGCCGAAATCTCGGCGGCCTTCGCCGTATATTTGCCGAAAAGTTCCGGCTCGCCGGGCAGGCGGCGTACCCGGATAAAACAACAATGGAGGGATAACTTATGTACCTGCTGGGAATCGACGTCGGTACATCGGGCTGCAAGATCGTGCTGACCGATGAGGCCGGTGCCATTCTGGCAAAAGCTTATCACGAATATCCGCTCAGTGTACCCCGGCCGGGCTGGTCGGAGCAGAACCCGGAGGACTGGTATCAGGCGGCATGTGCCGGTATCCGCGACGTGCTGGCCGGGCGAAAGGGGAGCGAGGTGGCCGGCCTGGCGGTTTCGGGCATGATGGCTACGCTGGTTGTGCTGGACGAACGGGGGGAGGTAATCCGTCCGGCGATTCTGTGGAATGACCAGCGCAGCACGGCGCAGGCGGAAGGGGTGACCGCGGCGCTTGGGCTGGAAACCGTGCTCAGGCATACGGCAAATGTCATTTTCCCGTCCTTTTTTGCGCCGAAGATTCTCTGGATGAAGGAGCATGAACCGGAGCACTATCAGAAAATCCGCTGGGTGCTGTTTCCCAAGGACTACCTCGTCTACCGCCTGACCGGCCGGCTGGTCACCGACGTCACCGACATGTCCGGCAGCTGCCTGTATGACGTCAAGGCAAGGCAATATGCCGAGGAAATGTGCCGGGCGTTTTCCGTGCGGCGGGAATGGCTGCCGGAGTGTGTGGAGTCCCAGACGGCAGTGGGCACGGTCAGTGCCGCTGCCGCTGCGGACACCGGACTGAGCCGGCAGACGACGGTGGCAGCTGGCGGCGGCGATCAGGCCTGTCAGGCGCTGGGCAGCGGCATCGTCCGTCCCGGCATGTGCGGGGTGACGGTGGGCACCTCGGGGGTGGTTCTGGTGAACAGCGACACCTTCCGTATGCAGGAGCAGGGACGTCTGCATGCCTTCTGCCACGCGGTGCGCGGGCAGTGGTATATGATGGGGGTCATGCTTTCGGCCGGCGGCAGCTATCAGTGGCTGCGCAATCTGCTCCGCACACACGAACCGGCGCTGGATTATGACCGGATGAACGCGCTTGCCGCCGCCTCGCCGGCGGGCAGCCGGGGATTGTTCTTCCTGCCCTATTTGTGCGGTGAGCGCTGCCCGCACAACGACGCGTATGCGCGCGGCGTATTTTTTGGCCTGTCAGCCTCCCACGGATCGGGAGATATGATCCGTGCGGTGATGGAGGGGATCACCTACGGTCTGCTCGACTGCTTCGATATGATCCGCGATTCCGGCTGCACGGTCGACCGGGTGTATGTGTCGGGCGGTGCGTCCAATAGCGCGCTGTGGATGGGGATGATTGCCGATATGTTCGGCGTGCCGACGGTGCAGAATGCGGCGCCGGAGGCCGGCGCACTGGGGGCGGTGCTGCTTGCGGGAGCGGCCTGCGGGGCGTTTCCCGATGTCATGCAGGCGGCGGAACGCATCACCGGCACCGGGCGGGAATTTCTGCCGCGTCCGGAAAACACCGCCCGCTATGCCGAAGGCCACGCCATCTATGGCCGCCTGTACGAGCGGCTGAAGGATACCTTTGCCGATGCGGCGGCTCTGCAGGGAGGATAGTGTGAAAGTGAGTACCGGACCAGCACAGAGGAAAAAAGGGCACACAAAAACGTCCCCGCAAACAACTCGTTTTGCAAGGTCACAGTATAGTCAATCAGCGCTAAGCAACAGATAAGCCGTGCTTTTCAAGGAAACGGGTTGCCTGCTTAATGGCTTTGGCAAGCTGCTGCTCCTTCAAATGTTCGGGCATATCGATTTTGTAGAGGTCAACAGGATTCCAGATCTCGCCGGTACAGAGCATCGAATAAATTGCCGTCAAAATCATTCTAGCAATGGCAATAATGGCCCGTTTCTTACCTCTGCGCTTGGCGATGCGCTCGTATTTCAGAGCATAGTAAGGGTTTTCCTTGTCCTTTACCGCAGCGTGAGCGACTTGCACCAAAGCAGGCTTGAGATAAACACCGGCCCGAGAGATACGAACAGACTTCTTCTTTCCGGCGGATTCGTTGTTGCCGGGAGTCAGGCCAGCCCAGCAGCACAGCCGTTTGGAAGAGCCGAACTGACGCATATCCGTACCGATTTCAGAAATGATGGTGATTGCAGAGTTACGGTCAATACCCGGAATGGTACAAAGAAAATTGATCTCGCCTTCGTATGTTACAACCATCTCATTAACACAGGTATCTACCTTGGCAATCATCTTCTCAATGAAATCGTAATGTTCACGGATGATTTTGATGCGAGCCTTCTGCTCTTCAGCAATGGAGAAGCCGTCAATGGACTCCAACACTTGCTCAGCTTTCTTTTTGAGGGAGCGTTGTAACAGGGAAACACAATGTTCCGGGTCAAAGGATTCGTCGGATGTGAGGTAATCCGTAATGGCGGTTGCGGATTTGCCAAACATATCGGACACAACGGAATCCAGAGCCACATTGCAGACGGTAAACGCATTCTGAAAGCGGTTTTTCTCGCTGCTTTTCATGGAAATCAGCTTATAGCGGTAGCGGGTAAACTCACGCAGAATACGGATATTCAAGTCTGGGATGAAGCTGCTTTTCACAAGGCCAATGCGAAACGGATCGCCGATCCACTTGGAGTCTTTCGTATCATCCTTGTTTCCCTTTACAGCCTTTACCCATTTGGGGTTGGCAATCACGACCTGAATACCGCGTTTTTCAAGGATGTTGAATACGGGAACCCAGTACTTTCCGGTGGATTCCATGCAAACATCCAAGCAGCCGTGTTCCAGAAGCCAGTCTGCAAAACGGTTCAAGTCAGAATTGAAGGTACTGAATCGCTTTTTCTGATAAATGGGCTGCAAGCTGTCTGCGGGTGTGGTGATGATCGTAGCAACCACGAATGTTTTGTGAACATCCACACCGCAGCAGATTGGGAATACGACTTTCACACAACAAAACCTCCTCCGTAAAAATAGTGAGGAGAATGCAGGGACTGAACCGCCAAGCAATTAACAGATGTTAAAACAATCCTTAGTGTACGGGTTCGAAACGCCACTTATTTGTGCTTGAAAAGGCAGTTCCGGCACTGATTAAAATACTGTTTTGAGTTTTTGATGCAATCTACGACTCCTCCTACCGTGCGTTGTAGTGTGCATTCCTCTCAATATTATTTTACAAGAAAGGCGGTCGTTTGTCTGCACTCTTTCATCCCTATTTGTGCGGACGCATCGCGGCCGAATGGTTGATTAATATGAACGAAAAGGAAATGACACCCAGGGAACGGGTGCTGCGTGCACTGAATTTTCAGGAGACCGACCGCTGCCCGCGGGATCTGGGTGGTACCAACAATTCTTCGATCCATATCGACGCGTACCGCGCCCTGCTCAGCCACATGCATATGGAGGATCCGGGGATGACCTGGATGAATTACGGTCAGCAGCTGGTTCGCCCCGGTGAGGCAGTGCTCGACCGGCTGGGGATCGATACGCGCGGCGTGTACCCCTCACTGTTTGCGCCGGTAGGCGGCGAACCGCCCGCACTCATGCGGGATAAATGGGGGATCGAGTGGAAGTACAACCCCGGCGGGCATTACTACGATGCGGTGAATTTTCCGCTGGCGGACGCTGCGGATATGGATGCGGTGCGTACATACCCCTTCCCTGAAGCACGCGAGCTGCTGAAGCTCGACGGGGTGGCCGATTATGCCGAACGGCTGCATCGGCAAAACCGTTACGCGTCGGTCGGTTACTTCGGCTCGAGCATCTTCATGCAGGCTCAGCTGCTTCGCGGCTACGCACAGCTGTTTGAGGATATGCTGCTCGATGAAGAGCTGTTTGTCCTGCTGATGCAGCGGATTCTGCAGGTGCGTCTGGGGCTGGCGGAGTTGTTTTTGGATACATGCGGCCGATGGCTGGATGTGGTGGTGATTGCCGACGACATCGCTTCCCAGAACGGCCCGCTGTTTTCGCCCGAACTGTATCGCCGGCTGGTCAGGCCGTTTACCAAAGCGCTTATTGACGGTATACGGCTGCGTACCGACGCCAGGATTCTGTATCATTCCTGCGGGGCGGTGGCCGGGTTTCTGGACGATTTCGCCGCAATTGGGATCGATGCGGTAAACCCGGTGCAGGTTTCGGCGGAAGGAATGGGGGATATTGCTGCGCTCAAAGCGGGGTATCACGGCCGGCTTACCTTCTGGGGCGGAATCGATACGCAGAGTCTGCTGCCCGCCGGAACGCCGGAGCAGGTGCGTGAACAGACGGCGTTTACCTGCCGGACGATGGGAGCGGGCGGCGGCTATGTGTTGTGCGCCTCACATAACCTGCATGGCGACATACCGTCGGAAAACATAACGGCGATGTATGAGGCCGGCATCTGAAAACACAAAAGACAAAAAACAGCCACCGCGGCATATTTTTGCCGCGGTGGCTGTTTTTCAGCCGCAGTCCCAGTGATACAGCACATCACTAAAATCCAGCCGGCGCAGGTTGTCCCGGGAAATAAAGAAATGACAAACGCCGGAATCCGCCCACATGATGCGCTGCCTGCCGCGTATCTCGCTGTCGATCTGCAAAAGCAGCGTATCGTATTCTGCGCCGTCCTCTTCTGAGCGGGGATCCTCCTGCGCGAAAGCCGGATAACCGCCCATTTTCAGGCCGGAGCCGTTGAGCTTATCGTTGATCACATCCGCTTCATCCAGCTTGAGCTCGTCAAACGAGATGCTGGTCAGCTCACGAAACGACTCAAAAAAGCGGTAATCCTCCCGGGTGATGAGCTCGCTGCTCAGGGAAAACTGCAGCCCACAGATCTCGCGGATGGGAAAACAGTCGTCGTCCGGCAGCACAGGCATGCGGGAGAGCACCTCTGTTTCGGTGACCGTGGGATCCACAAAGGGATGATACAGGACGCGGAATCCCGTCTGGAGGGTCGGCTGATCAAAATCGAGGCCGTAGCTGCCGCTCGGCAGGATAAAAAACTGCAGCAGGCCCTTCTGCGGAAAATCGGTCAGCCCGGCGCATCTTCGGCAGTCAATCTGACAAAGCAGCCGCAGGGGATTTCCTGCCGGGTCACATGGATACTCCCCGCCGCGCGGCAGATACGGCGTGCCGCCCAGCTTGCTGTCGGCGATGGAGGGGACGGCATCGGTCGGTGTCATGCGCAGCACCGGCTGCCGCGTCGCCTTCAGCCGTGCAATGGTCTCTTCCGTCGGCTTGTGGGCTGCGGCCGGCTGCGATGCCGCGGCCGGCATTTTCTCCAGCCGCTGCGACAGCATCTTGCCGTCACCGCCGTTGAGTGCGTACAGGCGGATATAGTTATCCGCAGCTTCCGTGTCGCCTTTTAAATGATGAGCAATCGCCAGCGAGCTCATGGCCGGCGTCAGCTTGTGGTTGAGCGAAAGTGCTTTTTCCGCTTCCCGGATACAGTCGTCCAGCCGGCCGTCGTCCAGATGCGACACGGCCAGATTGCTGTGAGCAAATTCGTTGCCTGCATCGGCGGCAATGGCATGCTCATATGCCTCGACGGCCTTATCGTTTCGTCCCTGATTTCTGTACAGCAGGCCGAGATTGGACCATGCCGTGCTCAGGCGGCCGTCATGCTGTACCGCCTCCTCATAGGCGGCGATTGCGTCGTCGATACAACCTGCCTCTTTATAATTCAAGCCGAGAAACGTATAAACAGCAGCATACTCCTCTTTGGTTTTGCATTTCTTCAGCAGCTTTTCCAACTGCCGGACGGCTTTGAGCGGCCGATTCTGATTAAACAGATCGATGGCCTTGTAAAAACGCATGAGAGACAGCCGATCCTGTGCGAAAGCGGTTCGCAGGATATTCCCGTATTCCCTGGCGTAAAAACGCGATGACATGTGCCGATGACCGGAGAGAACCCGGATCAAGGTTATAATGCCGGCGGTCAGGGACAGCAGCAGGCCGGTAATGGTGCGGGGACGGAAGTCACGCAGTACAGCAATCTGGTAAACGCCGAGCGCCGCCATACCGGCCAGGGCAACAAGCAGAATGCCGATCGCCAGCTTATTTCTCATCGCGGATGCCTCCTCAAGAAAAACCGCATTTTAGGTCATTATAGCATGATGCGGGAAATATAAGCAACAACGAAATGGGACCGGTGGCTTTTACAACTTCCTTACATCCGGCTGATGATTCCCTGACCGTCGCCGGGGTATACTTCCTCTAAGCAAACAAAAGGAAGGAACGGGATACCGGTATGACACGCTATGTAACCGATACCAGACGGATTCGTGACAATGTTGCACTGCTGCGGAAAACGGTGGATGGCGTACCGGTCATCGGGGTGGTCAAATGCAACGGATATGGTGCGGGCCTTGTTCCGGCGGCACAGATTCTCGTTGAAGAGGGGATAGCCATGCTCGCGGTCATGCAGCCGGAGGAAGCCGCCACACTGCGGGCGGCAGATATCCGCGTGCCGGTTCTGATGCTGACGCCGGCGGTGACGGCGGAAGAGGCACGTGCGGTGACGGCGTATCAGCTGACGGCCTGTGTGGACTGCCCGCAGACCGCGGCCCTGCTCGAAAGGGAAGCGCTGCGCGCCGGGGTATGCGTACCGGTGCATATTATGCTGGATACCGGCTTTGGACGGTTTGGCTTTCTGCCGGGGCAGGAGGAAACCATCCTGCGCATGCACACTGCCTGCCCGCATCTGCGCATTACAGGCTGCTTTTCGCATTTACATGATTCTTTCATGCAGAGCGACCGGGGAGTACGCAGGCAGACGGCGTGCTTCCTGGCGATGACCGGCAGGCTGGCTGCCGCCGGCCTGGACGTGGGAATGCGGCATATCGCCAGCACGGCGGCAGCGCTGCGTTATCCGTATGCGCGGCTGGATGCCGTGCGCGTTGGTTCGGCGTTCTACGGCCTGCTTCCGATGGAGGATGTCTGGGAGTTTCAACCGGTCGGCCATCTCGAATCCACCGTTGCGGCGGTCAAATGGCTGCCGAAGGGTCATAATATCGGCTATGGCGATATGTACCGCACCCGGCGGCCGACCCGGATTGCGGTGATTCCGGCCGGCCATTTCGACGGCTGGGGGATGGCCGGCGTCCGGGACAGCTTCCGCCTGCGGGATCATCTGCGGTATATCAAGGAGGATTTCCGCCGCATCGGAAGGGACAACCGCCTGTTCGTGGAGATCGGCGGCCGTCCGGCGCCGCTGCTCGGCCGTCTGACGCTGTCGAATGCCATTGCGGATGTGACCGATATCCCCTGCCGTACCGGGGATACCGTCACCATATGTACCCCGCCAACCGGGATCAGCCCCGGTGTGACGAGGGTGTATATCTGAACGGCGTCAATGCGCTTTTTCATCCGCCGGATGCCAGAAGGCTTCAATCTGCGACGGGGTCAGCGAGCGGGCAAAATCCCGTTTATACTCGAGCAGCTGCTGCAGCTCGCGGACGATTTCAAACAGCACCGCGCGCGTCTCGAATTCGATCCGGGTTTCCGGCAGGGGTGCCGTGCGGAAGTGCTGCCGCGTGCGTTCAAGCTCGGCGAGCATATCGGCGGCATTGTCGTGCTCGTGCAGTGTTCCCGCGAGCATCAGCATGAAGTTTTGGACAACATGCGCCTGCTCCGGGATCGAGCCGAGCCGGGGGAGATGTGCGCGGATGCGCATAAGGATATCGCGCTGGCCGGCGCGCATATCGACATAGTGCAGGTAGTACCTGGCGTCCGGATGAAAGGAGTTCTTGGCATAGGCCGCTGCCCGCCTGCGCGCATCGGCCAGCAGGGTGTCCAGCCGCCCGAAGGCAGCATCGAGATGATCCGGATGGGCACGGCCGGCAACCGCGTCGGCCAGCGCTGCCGTAATCCGGCGCAGGCTGTCCTCGATCTCCTGCTGGTCGGTGCGGATGGCGGCGGTCTGCCGGGGCATATACCAGTTGGTGAGAATACCGGCGGTGATGCCGATGGCCATGAGTATCGCCTCGTTGAGGAGGCCTGACAGGGTAATGGCGCCGGTCGTCCACAGATGCAGCATCAGTACGGTGCTCATCGACATGCCCTCCTCGAGATGCAGCCACTGGCATACGCAGACAAACAACAGCAGGTAGACGGCCAGCGACAGCACCGAAAAGTGCAGCAGGGTGAAGCTCACGCAGGCGATGGCGGCCGCTGCGGCGAAAGCGCAGCAGCGCCGCCCCGCCACCCGGAAGGTGTCCCGACGGGTATCCTGTATGCTCAGCATCGCGATGATAACCGAGGAGGTGGCGAAGTGCAGGCCGATGGCCTCGGAAACGGCGAGAGCCAGGCAGCAGCCTGCCACAATTTTTATCAGTTTTACCGGCTGCATTGACGACCGCTCCTTTGGCTTGAGTTTCTGGTTACGATACATGTTGCCGGGTTGCCGTTCGGCCAGGCCGATGGCAGGCGTATTTCCCGTTGTCCACCGGTAGTATGTACGTACTGCGGCGAAATTAACAAGCGGGCAGTCTTCCGTGAACAGCACCCCATTTGTTAGACAGTATGGTATACTGAATAACAAGTGGGGTGA
>USCI01000071.1 GCA_900553255.1 uncultured Oscillospiraceae bacterium
TTTTGATTCCAGGACGGCTTTGCCGTCCTGGTGCGGCCAGAAAACTTTTTGTGCATTACTTTTGGCGAGATGACTTTTTTGACAGGCTAAGAGGGAACCGAAAAATCGGTTCCCTCTGCTTTTTGGCGGGTTCAGATCGTCCCGCCGTCCTCATCCGGGCGGCCCGTCCGGCCGGCGGAGCCGGCCTCCAGCAGGGCGGCGATCCGGCTCGTCTTGGTGACCAGCTCCCCGAAGCCGTACAGCAGGAAGCTGCCGATCCAGGACAGCAGCGGCCCCAGCACGACAAGCAGCAGGCCGAACAGCACCGCATGCGGATTGTCTTCTGTCACTCCGCTGACAAACAGCAGCACGGCGGCAAGCACCGACACGGTAATGCCGATCCAGCAGAGCACCTCGGCGAGCATCTTGATTTTTCTCCCGATGTTGTTGAACATGGCTACCCCTCCTTTACCCTCAGTTTAGCCGACCGGTGTGGAAAAGTCAAGCTTGTGCGGATATCCCCTTGACAAACCCCGAAAACGCGGATATAGTAGGCACGGGCTGCCGGACGGCGGCCCGTTTCTTTGGGAAAGGGGTATGCGTCATGGAGAGCTGTTTTCTGGCGGTGGACAAGCGGTATTTTGCACTGTGCCGGAGGGAGGAGCTGCACCTGAAAAGCCAGGATATCCTGATCCTCGCGCAGATCGAGGAGTTCTGGCGCAACGGCCGGCCGTGCTGGCTGACCAACCGGACGCTCGCGGAGAACATCGGGGAATCCGAAAGCACGGTCAAGCGCTCGCTTGACCGGCTGTGCGCGCTCGGCGTTATTTCCCGGGAAACGAAGGCCGCCCGCACCGCAAAGCAGCGGCTGCTGCATTTCTGCGCCGAAAAGGTGCAGGCGCTGGCCGGGCCGCCGGTTGAGCCGCCGCGGGATACCGTGCCGGCCCACGACACACAGGCGCCGCACCCAGCGCCGGACGCCGTGCCGCAGCATGGCTTGCGGGGGATGAACCCGCCGCAGGATACCGCGCCGAGCGAGGACCCGCGGGCGCCGTATCCCCTGCCGGACACCGCGTCGGGCGGGTCAACGTGGACCCTGCCGCCGACTGCTGCACCAAACCGGGACACGCCGGGGTCAAATCCGGCCGGGGAGCGGTGCATAACGGCCGAACCCCCGGTGCAGGATGAACCAACAAAAGATAATCTACAAGATAACCCAAAAGAAAAACCAAATTTTTCGGAGCTTTTTGAAAACAATGTCAACGTGCCTTTCTATGCGAAACGGCTGCTGAAAACGCTTGAAGCCAAGCAGGAACAGGAGGCCGGGGAGGACGATCCGAAAAGGGAATACGGTCTGCCGTCGTTCGGCCGGATTTTATGAAGGCGTGCCCCTTGAGAATCCGCCGGAGATATGGTATGCTGAAGGCGTATAAGAGCAAGGGAATTGAGGAGATAAGAGGAGGAATCGGTCATGCCGAAAAAACGCGTTTTGGCGTCGTTTTTCCACCGCTTTTTTGTTCCTTACTGCTGGGTGCTTTATCCGGTGCTGTTGCTGCTGATTCTGATTCTGGTGATTTTCCGGGAAGAGGAGGAGAAGCTTTTATTCGCCGGGATATTCGTTGTCGCGGTGATCGCGCTCCTGCTGGTTTTCCTGCTGACAAAGCGCCGCCGGGCGGCGGCGGCGCTGGTCGTGCTGCTTATCCTGAGCAGCGGCGCGGGCGTGCTGGATACGTGGTACTGGAGCCAGTATCACCAGTTTGTCAGCGAGGTGCAGTCGATCACCGCCTACCGGCACGCGGGCAACCCCGATTACGTCCGCTTCGAGATCCGGGGGCGCATCCGCAACTGGTATTACGACGATGAGGTGTATGAGGATGTGGTGCTGACCGGCTATGAGCCGGGCGGGGAGATCCGGTATACCCGCTTTGCGTCGAGGTCGGAGCCGATCACCATCTCCCGCCGGGCAACCTCCTTCACCATCCGGCTGGACGTGGACGCCACGTCTTATGTGTGGGGGCCTTCGGTCGAGGAATACCCGTTTGTGCTGCGGTATCTCACCGGACGGGAAGAGTGGAGAAAAAACGCTGTTTTTATGAACGATTTCCGGCGCGTTCCCGTCCGCTGGGAGGAGCCGCGCGAGGTGACCGACTGCCTGCTGGACGGCCTGCCGGAGGCATAGCACGGCGGGGAAAGCCCGCCTTTACGAAAGGGGAACGCGTATGCGTCTGCTGTCATGGAACGTCAATGGGATCCGCGCCTGCCTGAACAAGGGGCTCGCGGAATTTGCCGCCGGCTGCGGTGCGGACATGCTCTGCCTGCAGGAAACCAAGGTGCAGGCCGGGCAGACCGACTGGACGCCGGACGGTTATGCGGCGTACTGGAACTACGCCGAAAAGAAGGGCTACTCCGGCACCGCGCTGTTTTCCCGGCGGGTGCCGCAGCGGGTATCCCTCGGCATCGGCGTGGAGGAGCACGATCACGAGGGCCGGGTCATCACCGCGGAGTACCCGGCCTTTACGCTGGTGAACGTGTACACCCCCAACGCGCAGGACCAGCTCGCCCGCATCGACTACCGCATGCGGTGGGAGGAGGATTTCCGCGCGTATCTGAAGCGGCTGGACGCGGACAAGCCGGTGATCGTCTGCGGGGACATGAACGTCGCCCACCAGGAGATCGACCTGAAAAACCCCGGCCCGAACCGCGGCAACGCCGGGTTCTCGGATCAGGAGCGCGGGCAGTTTTCCGCGCTGCTCGCGGCGGGCTTCACCGACACCTTCCGCTTCCTGCATCCGGACGCCGCCGGCGCGTACAGCTGGTGGTCCTACCGCTTCCATGCGCGGCAGAACAACGCGGGGTGGCGCATCGACTATTTCCTGGTGTCCGACCGGCTGCGGCAAAACATCCGCCGCGCGGAGATTTTGGCCGACGTCATGGGTTCCGACCACTGCCCGGTGCTGCTGGAGCTGGACGGGCCGGACGAATAAAAACAGGGTGAAGGAAAGGGGTAAAGCCATGAACGACAGCATTACGCGGGAGCTGGCCGAGCGCCAGGCGCGCCTGACCATCCCGAAACTCGAGAAAAACAACATGCAGGCGTTTTACGTCCCGACCGCGGCCGAGGTGCCCGGAAAGGTCGCCGGGCTGCTGCACGAGGGGGATACCGTCGCGGTCGGCGGCTCCGAGACGCTCAGGGAGGCCGGCGTGCTGGAGCTGCTGCGCAGCGGGCGCTACCGCTTCCTCGACCGGTATGCGCCGGGGCTGACCGCCGGGCAGGTGCGCCGCATCTTTATCGACAGTTTTGACGCGGACGCTTATCTGTGCTCGGCCAACGCGATTACGATGAACGGCGAGCTGTACAACGTCGACGGCAATTCCAACCGCGTGGCGGCGCTGTGCTACGGGCCGCGGTCGGTGATCGTGGTGGCGGGCTGCAACAAGCTGGTGCCGGATCTGCCGGCGGCCATCGCGCGGGTCAAGCGCACGAGCGCGCCGGCCAACGCCATCCGGCTCGACTGCGCGACCTACTGCGCGAAAACCGGTGTGTGCCGCGGCGCGGGCGGCGGGATGACCGACGGATGCGATGCGCCGCAGCGCATCTGCTGCAGCTATGTGGTGTCCGCGCACCAGCGCGAACCCGGCCGCATCAAGGTCATCCTGGTCGGGGAGCCGCTGGGGTTTTGAGAAGAAGGAAGCGCCGGGGGCTGCCGCTGTTCCATTGCTCAAGCGGCACCTTTTTGCCGAATACCGGGATACATTGCCCCGTTGGCGGCGGGTACTGCATCCAGGCGGCCGGAAGCCGGTTGCTTCGGGCGTGTACGGGTCTGCAGCTTAGCGCCGAAGGCGCAGCCTGTCGCACCCGGTGTGAGGCGGGCGGGTTTATTCGTTTGCGCCGCATACGCGCACACAGGTATGTCTGCCGATGAGCCGGCACCCTGCTATCAGGATAAACCAAAAACCGGCGCCGCAATTCTGCGGCGCCGGTCGTTCATGCTGGGGATTTACTGCAGATGCCCCTCCGCGTTGCGCAGCAGGTTCATCAGCGAGGTCGCAAACAGCGGGTACTGCTCCGCAAGGGCGTCGGAGGTCAGCGGCGGCAGCGACGCGCCGTCGAGCCCCTTTTCGTCGCCGATATCGTTGCCCCGGGCGAGATAGCCGAGCCGAGCGGCGCTGTTGCCGAGCTGGGCGGCAGCGGCGGCCTCAAAACGGTAGGCCGGCACCGAGAACAGCGCGGCGGGATTCTTGGGGTTGGCGGTATACAGCTGGCGGAACACGGTGTAGACCGCCACGCTCAGGTAGGCGGAAATTTCATTCGTGACCGCTTTGTTATTGCATCGCTGGAGCAAATCGAATATAATATGCAGGGAATTGACGATGAGCTTTTTGCTCAGCACCGGCAGGATGCTGCCGCGCATGCGGTTTTCCTTGACCGACGGATCGTTGTCCGGGATTTCCTCCACCGTGATGACCGCGCCCGCCTTGTCGGGGGTGCGCCCGAGCAGGTAATCGCAGGAAACGTGATAAAAATCCGCGGCGCGCACGACAAATTCCAGCCCGCATTCCCGGATCCCTTTCTCGTAATGCGACAAAAGCGCCTGCGATACGCCGAGGGAAAGGGCAGCCTGCTTCTGGCTGATGCCGCGTTCTTTGCGCAGCAGCGTGAGAATCCGGGGAAATGCACTGTTCATGTCATCTGCCACCTTAACTCTGCATTTAACCGTACCGCCAGACAGGCAGAAAAAAAGCCGCCGATGCGGCACCCCCGGCTCCATCCGCGCCGGGCGGTCCAACGGCATATCCCTTTCCAAACTATACGGCTTGTTTACGATTATACCGCAGATCACTACCATTTGTAAAGCGTCATTTTGTGATTTTTAGGAGGAAAATTTGATGAAATCCTACAAAATTCATCTCCTTCGGCACGGGGAAACCGAAGCAAATGAAAAAGGGCTGTACATCGGGCGCACCGACCTGCCGCTGTCACCGGCCGGCCTGCAGGGGCTGCTGCGGCTGCGTGAGGGGGCCCGCTATCCCGGTGCGGCGCGCTTTTTCACCAGCCCGCTGACCCGCTGCCGCCAGACGCTCGAGGTGCTGTACCCGCACTGCCGGCAGGAGGTCGCGGACGGTCTGGCCGAATGCGATTTCGGCGAATGGGAGGGGAAGAGCGCGGCCGCGCTGCAGAACGACCCGCGCTTCGGCGAATGGATCGCCGGCAAGCGGGCGGATCTCCCCGGCGGCGAGGCGGCGGCGGATTTCCAGGCGCGGGTCACCGCGGCGTTTTCCGGGATTGTGCAGGAGCTGATGACCAGCGGCGACACCGAGGCGGTGGTCTGCACCCACGGCGGCGTCATCATGCTGCTGATGGCGGCGTACGCGCTGCCGCGTCTCGAGATGCACGCCTGGGCGGCGGGCGCGGGTGAGGGATTCACCCTGCGGATTACCCCCACGCTGTGGATGCGGGAGCCGGTGGCGGAGTTCGCCGGGGTGGTCCCGCAGCCGGCCGGCGAGGCCGGGCAGGCGTAGGCTGCTCTGTCGGCCGGGCGCAGGGTACCGCGCCGGACAGGCGGCTTTCCGCCCGGCCGGCCGCGACGGCCTCGTCAGTCGATGCGGGTCACCGTGAAATCGCCGCAGCCCTCCGCCGCGGCGCGCAGGGCGTCCGCCGGCACCTCTGCATCCAGGAATACTTCGACGAAACCGCCGCGAAAATTAACATCGGTTACCGAATCGATAGCCGCCAGCGCCGTGCGGAGCGCTTCCCGGCAGCTCTCGCCGGCGATGCCGGAAATGTACAGCACGGCGTAATCCAGCCGCTCGATGCGGAAGATGACCGGCCGTGTCCCGTCCGAGCAGCAGGCGATCATCACCCGTTCGTCGTTCATCCAGCCCCGCATGATGGCGCCGCCCTGCAGGCCGGTGTAAATGTAGCGGGAGATGGCGTCCCACGCTTCGGAGCAGTGCGGGAAGGTGCTGCCGCCCGCCGTGCCGTCCGCCGTCGAGACGGTCTGCCGGAGGGTGTTCAGGCCCATGTGCCAGAAATCGTCCGCCGCCCCGTAGCGCTCAAAGACGAATTCGTCGCCGACCGCATAGCAGGGACAGGCGCCCGCGGCGGGATCCGCGCAGTACCGGGCCTGCAGCTCCGGGAACAGCTTTTTGTCGATGACGGTGACCTTGACCTTGTGCTGCATGAAAAATTCCCCCTGTCGGTGATTTCCCTCTCCCGGCAGCGGCGGGGCAGGCTACCCTCACGCCGGACAGGCCGTTTCGCCGGTTCGGCTGCACCTCTGCGGGGGAGTATATAGGATAAGTTTACAATACCGCCGCGGCCGTTTCAAGTGCCTGCGGCCGGAAAGGAAGGAATTGTCCGATGCCGAACATAGCCCATTCGATTGAAGACCTGATCGGGAACACCCCGCTGCTCGAGGCGCGGCGGTACGCTGCCGCCCGCGGGCTTGAAGCGCGCCTGCTGCTCAAGCTGGAATATCTCAACCCGGCGGGCAGCGTCAAGGACCGCGCGGCGCTGTCGATGATTGAGGAGGCCGAGCGCAGCGGCCGGCTGACGCCCGGCGCGGTGATCGTGGAGCCGACGAGCGGCAACACCGGGATCGGCCTTGCGGCGGTCGCGGTGCCGCGGGGCTACCGCGTGGTGCTGACCATGCCGGAGAGCATGAGCGCCGAGCGCCGCAGCCTGCTCCGGGCGTACGGCGCCGAGCTGGTGCTGACCCCGGCGGCGGAGGGGATGCCCGGCGCAATCCGCCGGGCGCAGGCGCTGTGCGAAGAGCTGCCGGGCGCCTTCCTGGCGGGCCAGTTCGTCAATCCCGCCAACCCCGCCGCCCATTATGCGTCCACCGGCCCGGAAATCTGGCGGGATACCGGCGGTGCGCTCGACTGGTTTGTCGCGGGGGTGGGCACCGGCGGCACCCTGACCGGCACCGGCCGGTATCTCAAGGAGCAGAACCCGGCCATACGGGTCGCCGCGGCGGAACCGGCCGGTTCGGCGGTGCTGTCCGGGGAAGCGGCCGGCCCGCACGGCCTGCAGGGCATCGGCGCCGGGTTTGTGCCGGAGATCCTGGATACCGGTGTGTACGACTGCGTCGAGCGGGTGACCGAGGAGCAGGCGTATGAGGCGGCCCGCGCGCTGGTGCGGACCGAGGGGATCCTGACGGGGATTTCCTCCGGCGCGGCGCTGTATGCGGCCGAGCAGCTGGCGCGCCGTGCGGAAAACCGGGGCAAGACCTTTGTGGTGCTGCTGCCGGACACGGGGGATCGGTATCTCTCGACGGCGCTGTTTGCCGAGTAAAAGGAGGCCAAACCCGAGGCCGGCCAGCCGGGGGATGAGCGCATAAACAAAAACCGCGGCGTCGAAATTGCCGACAGGCAATTTCGCTTGCCGCGAGAACATAGGCGAAAAAAGCAACTTTTGCATACTTTTGTTTGCCTACAAAAGTATGTGGCTGCCTGGTATCAGGCGGGATGGTGCTGTTGACGCATCGGCAGACATACCCGCATACACTTGCGGCGTGGTCTGGCCGCAAAGCGGGATAGGCGCTGTCACGGGAGGGGATGTTTCGCGCGGTGCGCGAAACTCCCACAAAAAGCGCTATGTAAGCGGATCCTCGCGGTTTTTCAGCCCCTCCACGATGCGGATGGCCTCGATCAGATCGTCGGCGGTGACGTCCCGGCTGACCGAAAACAGGATCTTCATCTCCGGCCGCTCCCGCACCGCGCGCAGGATTTCGAGGCTGTCGGCGTCGATGCGCACGGTGGCTTCGACCGACGGGGCGCGGCCGTACAGCGTGTCCATATCCACGCCGAAATAGTCGGCAAGCCGCTCCATCGTCGCAAAGTCGGGCTCCCGCTTGCCGTTTTCGTACATGCTGATCGAGCTTTTGGCCAGCCCGAGGGTCTGCGCGAGCTGCTCCTGGGTAAGATGGCGTTCTCTCCTGAGCCTTTGCAGGACGCTGCCGAAAGCGGACATGCCGCATCCCTCCCTGGTTTCATTCTATCATAACGCGGCGGGATGTCAATCGGCCTAAATTTTCCAGTTATTTCTTGATTTTTGCAGGAAAGGAACCGATTTCCAATGTTTGAAAACCGAAACGAAATCCTGGAGGTGCTTCGCATGCCGGAGGAGGACTACCGGCGGGAGATTATGCCGGCGGCCAGACGGGTGCATCAGGAGCACAACGGCAACCGCCTTGTCCCGGCGGGTCCGGTTCGCTCCGGCTCATCCCGAGCTGCCGTCCGCACTGGCCAGGGCGTTCCGGGTGGTGGACGAGCGGCTGGTCAAGGGGATGGAGCATGTCCGGGCGATGGCGCAGGCGGCGGGGATGCCGCTGTGCCTGGCGCTCGGATGAGAAGACCATTTCGGGAAGAAGGAAAAACGGGTGAAAACGGAAAATGATCTCGGCCGGGACGATATCCGGCGCCTGGTGTGGCGCATCGCCCTGCCGAGCATGCTCGCGCAGTTCGTCAGCGTGCTGTACAGCGTGGTGGACCGGATGTATATCGGCCATATCGCGGATGTCGGCAGCCTGGCGCTCGCGGGGGTAGGGGTTTGCGGCCCGGTGGTGACGATGGTGGGCGCCGCCGCCTCCTGGGTCGGCATCGGCGGCACGCCGCTGATGAGCATACGCCTCGGCGAAGGGGACACGCCGGCGGCCCGGCGCATCCTGTCCAACTGCTTCTGGCTGCTTTGCGGGCTGTCGGCGGTGCTGATGGCGGTGGTGCTGCCGCTGCGGGAGCCGATGCTGTATCTGTTCGGGGCGAGCGGCGAGACCTATGCCTACGCCGACGCCTACTTTTTTATGTACATGCTCGGCACGCCGTTCGCGCTGCTGTCGGTCGGGCTCAACCAGTTCATCATCTGCCAGGGCTACGCCAAAATCGGCATGCTTTCGGTCATGCTGGGAGCGGTGGCCAACATCCTCCTCGACCCGGTGTTTATCTTCGGGCTGGATATGGGGGTGCGCGGTGCGGCGCTCGCGACGGTGCTCTCGCAGGTGGCGAGCTGCGCGTTTGTGCTGCGGTTCCTGCTCGGACGGTATGTGCCGGTGCGGCTGTCGTTCGGCGGCTGCCGGCTGCGCACGATGGGGAAGGTGCTGGTCATGGGGCTGACGCCGTTCCTCATCATCGCGCTGGACAACGTGATGATTATCGCGATGAACGCGGTGCTGCAGCACTACGGCGGGGCGGACGGCGACCACCTGATTACGACGGCGACCATCGCGCAGAGCTTTATGCTGGTGGTGACCATGCCGCTCGGCGGCATCAGCGGCGGCACCCAGTCGATTTTGGGCTTCAACTACGGCGCGCGGCGGGCAGACCGGGTGCTGCAGGCGCAGAAACTCATCGCCCTGCTGTGTGTGGGGTATACGGCGCTGATGACGCTGGCCGCCTGGACAGTCAGCCCGCTGTTCATCCGCCTGTTTACAACGGACGCCCCGCTGCAGGCGGAGGCGTTCCGGGCGATCAAAATCTGTACGCTGGCGATTGTGCCGCTGGGCGTGCAGTACGCCATCGTGGACGGCTTTACCGCCATCGGGCAGGTGCAGCTGTCGCTGCCGCTGTCCTTCTTCCGCAAGGCGGTGTATTTCGCCGCGGTATTCGGGCTGCCGGCGGCGCTCGGCGCGCGGATGGTGTTTTTCGCCGAGCCGGTTTCCGATATCCTCGGGCCGCTGGCGTCGGCGGCGGTGTATCTGCTGTGCATTCGCCGCATCCTGCGCCGGCGGATGGAATCCGGCGCGATGGGGGATAAAGATGAGGCACAGCCGGCCGGCGGTTGAGGCGAAAAATTTACAAATTTCCCCTTTACTGTTGCGGATAAATGCGGTAAACTTAAGGCAAAAGCAGTCCGAAAAGGGCTGCCCAAAATAAAGGAGGAGAAAAATCATGAGCAATCTGAAAGGAACCAAGACCGAAGCCAACCTGATGACGGCCTTTGCGGGCGAAAGCCAGGCGCGCAACAAATATACGTACTACGCCTCCAAGGCCAAGAAGGAAGGCTATGAGCAGATCGCGGCGCTGTTCCTCGAGACCGCCAACAACGAGAAGGAGCACGCCAAAATCTGGTTCAAGCTGCTGCACGACGGCATCGCGGACACCGCGGCCAACCTGAAGGACGCGGCCGAGGGCGAGAACTACGAGTGGACCGATATGTACGCCACCTTCGCCAAGGAAGCGCGCGAGGAGGGCTTTGAGCACATCGCGAAGCTGTTTGACGGGGTCGCCGCGATCGAGAAGGAGCACGAGGAGCGCTATCGCAAGCTGCTCGCGAACGTGGAAAACGGCCTGGTGTTCTCCAAGGACGGCGACACGATCTGGCAGTGCGCGAACTGCGGCCATATCGTGATCGGCAAGAAGGCGCCGGAGGTCTGCCCGGTGTGCGCCCATCCGCAGGCGTATTTCCAGGTCAAAGCCGAGAATTATTGATACGGAAATACGGAAAAAGCAGGAGGGAGACAGCCGTGAAAGCCGGAACCAAAGGTGTCCGAAAACGCTTCGTCCTTCCCGTTGTCCTGGCCATTGTTCTGCTTTGCCTTTGCCTGGTGCCGGTTCCCATGAGCCGCAATGACGGCGGCACCGTTGAGTATTGTGCTGTTTTGTATCGGTATATTGTCTGGAAGGAGCTGGCTCCCGAAGAAACGGGGGAGGAGTATCTGACCGGAACCACGCTTGACCTTTTTCCGAATAATTTTACCCGCCGTGCCCACGCCCCCGGCTACCCTGAATAGCTTGAGGGGCGCTCCGGTTCGGGCTAACGCAGAACACCCCCGCACACTGGTGTGCGGGGGTGTCAGACTGTCAAAAAAGTCGTTTCGCAAAAAATAATGCACAAAAAGTTTTCGCCCGCCTTTTTCGAAAAGGCGGCGGGGTCAAGGGGCGGAGCCCTTGGCGCGTCCCGCAGGACGCGAAATCCTTTGCTTTCATAAGGATCAGGAAGGGAGACGCAACAGCCCGGTGGGCTGTTGCGTCGTGGGAAACCCTATCAAGGGGTTTCCCGATGCGGCGTATCACGCCGCATTTGGTCAACCTGCTATCTGCCAACCAGTTTTTCGACACGCTGACACCCCCGCACACTGGTGTGCGGGGGTGTTTTTTGTGTTCCGGGACGGCATCGGGACGATGTGCTGCCGACTCATCGGCAGACATATGCGGCGCGGTTTGGCCGCAAATGGAATTGTGCATCCTCTGCACGAGTGCGCGCGGCCACCCCCTTTTGGCCAAAGCCCCAAAAGGGGGCAA
The DNA here is from genome assembly GCA_900553255.1 of uncultured Oscillospiraceae bacterium. GTDB lineage: Bacteria > Bacillota > Clostridia > Oscillospirales > Acutalibacteraceae > UMGS1591. The sequence continues at coordinate 11,218 of USCI01000071.1, forward strand.
AAATGCTTTTTATGTTACCTCCGGCGGCCTCGACGAATAAACCCGCCCGCAATCCGCCGGGTGCGACAGGCTGCCGTCTGACGACGGCATGTTGCAGGCCCGTACACGCGGTCAGAAAACCGGTTTCTGGCCGCCTGGATGCAGTGCCCGCCGCCAACGGGGCGATGTGTTCCGGACTAGCCGGGGGAATCACCCCCCAAGCCGCGGCGTCGAAATAGCCGACAGGCTATTTCGCTTGCCGCGATCACATAGGCTGGAAAAGCGCCTTTTGCGGGAAAAATCCCGGTTTTGCGGCGGACCGCAAAATGCCGGCCGTCCTTT
>USCI01000072.1 GCA_900553255.1 uncultured Oscillospiraceae bacterium
TTCAGCGTCCAGCCGCCGTCCGCATTCGCGGTGATCGAACTGCCCGCGCCGATCGTCCAGCCTTCGGTCGGATTGTTTTCAGTGAAGTTGATATACGGGAAGGTGACAGCGGGGTCAGACAGGGATTCCACAATTGTCCCCTTACCGTCCGTGGCATCCAAGATAGAAGAGACGTTCGTGCCGTCTTCCACATTTACTTGCATGCCACCAAGCGATTCATTGAACACGATGTCGTCGATAGCGACATACCATTTGCCGTCCTGCTCCACAAAATGCAGCGTGTGCGTTTCGCTGAAATCAAACGGCACATTATAAATCTCAAACGCATAAGCCGGGCTGCCGGCCCATCGCTGCACACGAATGGCGTTTTCGCCCGCCTTTTCAATAATCAGACAAATGCCATTATCACCGAGAACATCCAATCCCGGCAGCGGATCCAGATCTCTGTCTGCCAGCGTGAGCGTCCACAAACCATTGGCGGAATAATCCGCTTTGAACTGCACCTGCAGATCTCTCAGTGAAATATCGGTTTCATATTTGTTCTGATATTTAGCCTGCCGATCCTGATTGCAGCCCGCCTGATTAAGCGTCCAGCCATAATCCGGATTCCCGGCAATGGTGCTGCCCTCGCCGAGCGTCCACCCGGTCGTGTCGTCCGGCTTCCCGGCGTAGACCGGGATCAGCGACACAAACATGGTCAGCAGCAGCGCGCAGGCCGACACAACAGCCAAAACTTTGCGCTTTGTCATGAAACTATCTCCTTTCAAGAACGTGAAATAATGGAAGCGGATACATACTGCATAGATATACGCCGCCAAACGGGCAAGCCCCACCCGTTGCAGTACAAATGTAACAAAAACGCTTTTAAAAAACAATGGCAAATGTTGCATTAGTAAAGGCGATTCTTGCAATACCGGCCAAAATTGCGTATTTGCCAAATGTTTCCCCACTGTCGATTCACCGTTTACCGAGGTTATACTAATAATACTAAAAATAAAAGATAAATCACATCCCCGGCAAATGCTCCGCGCAAAAATTGCATAAGTGTTTGCAAGAAACGACATTGTAATCTATGGCATATCGCTATAAAATAAGCACGTAAGCATAGATATACTTCCCCCTGTGCTGCAGTGAAGAATCAAGCCCCTGTTTCTTTGCGGCTGCAGCTTTTTCTCCGCCTGCGCGGAGGACAGGCGCGCCAACGCCACTTTTAAGGAGGAGATTTACTGTGAAACATATCCGCAAGGCATTCGCGGCGGCAGGTATGGCTGCAGCCATTGCCGTCGGCGGTGTAATGTCCGCTTCGGCTGCGGTGGATGACTGGTGGCCGACCCAGCCTGCTCTGCTGGCAATCGATGGCGACGATTCCGGGTATACCATTAGCAGCCCGGGCGACACCGGTGTCGGCCTGGCCAATTATCAGACGACGTTTGACATCCTGACAACCGAGATCAAATTCACCTTTGACGCCTGGTCGACCGACCCGAATGCCACCGAAATGTGGGCATATGTGAGTTTTGCCTCCACCAGCGACCGGCCTGATATGGATGACGGCGAGATGCTGCAGCCGATGGAAACCAACGAGGCCTGCGGCCGCATTGAACTGATCCTGTGGCATAAGCCGAACAACACCTTTGTCTTGTCGCTGTGGAACGGCGGCGGCGAGGCAGCCATGATGACGCTGGATAATTTCGATTTTACCCAGTCGCATGCACTCTCGTTTCAGGAAAAGTTCGACGGCTACTATCTCTGCTTTGACGGCGCTCCGCTCGGTGCAGTGAATTTCAATAAATTTCTCGAGCACCATACCGGTGACAACGCCGGTACGACCTACCTGCGTGTGGGCGGCCAGCAGGCCTTTTCCTTTACCAACCTGACATTCGGCGAAATCACGCCCACCACCACGAAGCCGACCACAACCGGTGACCCGAACACCACCACCACCATCGGCCGTTTCGGCACCACGACCACCGAAGGGACGACGACCACCACCACTGCGCAGCAGTCCGAGCCCGAGGCAGACGAGGGAAATACGCTGCCGATGCCGGTTATCATCGGCATTGTGGCCGGTGTCGTGGTGGTAGCTGCCGCCGTCGTGGTTATTGTCCTTGTCGTGAAAAAGCGCCGTCCGGCGTCCAAATAATACAAGTCCACGCGTTTTTTCAAAACAGCCGTTCCCCCGGCGGGGAACAGAAAGGGTGAAACAGATTATGAAGAAGGCTTTGGCTATGCTGGCCGGTCTGACGATGGCTGTCTCCTGCCTGGCAGGCTGCAGCGGCGGCACCGACAGCTCCACGGCTGCTCCCGGCGCCACCGGCCTCGACGGGAACTCCCAGGTTCCTGCGGATCAGGTAACGCTGGAAAACAACTGCTATTCTGCAAACTTCCCGATCGCCAAGGATACCGTCACACTGGAAATCATGGTAAAGGACTATTCCGGTCTGACCGACTATTCCAACATGGCGATTAACCAGTGGGTAAAGGACAATATGAACATTGAGCTTAAATGGATTATTGTCCCCGGCGGCTGGGAGGTCAACAACCAGGCAACGCTCGCCTATACCAGCGGCGACCTGCCGGATATTTTCATGGGTATGGCACCGCTCGGCTACGACTTCCACTGGGAGCACATCGAAGCGGGCGATATCTGGGATCTGACCCCGTATCTTGAGAAGTACGCCCCGAACGTAATCAAGCTGTTCCAGGAAGTGCCTCAGGCGGAGTACCTCTGCAGGGGATATGACGGAAACATCTATATGCTGCCGATGGCGCGCAACTATGACAACGACACCGGCCGCTACGCTTCCTCGCTGATTATCAATACGACCTGGCTGGACAACCTCGGCCTGGACGTGCCGACCACCACCACGGAGTTCCGCGACGTGCTGCGGCTGTTCAAGACCGGCGATCCGAACGGCAACGGCATCGCGGATGAGATCCCGCTGGAGCTGGATTCCGACGATCACCGCGTCGGCCTGCCCAATGGTGCTTACGGTGCGTTCGGCATGCCGGTGTACTATGAGCTGACCTACGTCGACGACGACGGTATTGTGCACTACGCGCCGATCGAGGACAACTACCGCCGCTGCCTGACCTATTACCGTGACCTGTACCGGGAAGGCCTGGTGGACCCGGATTGGTACAACCAGGATATGGCGACTGTCCGTCAGAAGGCCAACGGCCCGGTTTCGACCATCGGCGCCTTCTTCGGCGGAGCGGAAAGCCATGTCAGCCTCGAGCGCTTTGTGGATGAGTATGCCATCATCCCGCCGCTGTCCGACGATCAGGGCAACTGCACCTGGACCTGCCAGTATACCGAGTCCATCTGGCCGGAATGGTTCCTCGTAACCAAAGCCTGTGAATATCCGGAGGTTGCGGTGCGCTTCGCCGACTACTTCTACAGCGTGGAAGGCAGCTACACGGCGCTTTACGGACCTCCCGGTGAGGATAAGCTCTGGTACGTCGGCGAAGACAACCTCGTGCATTTCACCGAGAGCGAAGACGGCCGCAGCATTGATGAGCGCGCCTATGAATACACCCCCAGTTACCCGATGCCCCATTTCCGCGGCAAGGACTTCATGGCAGCTCAGTACAAGGAAACCGACGAAAGCAAGATGACTCTGCGGGAAAGGGTCAGTGCGCAAAACGAGCAGCGGATGCTCGAGTACTACGAGCCGGTCATGCCGACGAATCCGCTGAACAAAACGAAATCCTCGCTTGAGGACATGCTGAACAGCAATATGATTCGCAGTGAAATCAACGATTACCAGTTTACGTGCCGTAAGGAATTCCTGCTCGGCATCGCCAGTATCGAGAACGAGTGGGACCGCTACATTTCCAACATGAAGCGGTTCGAAGTGGACACCTATATTGAGATCATGCAGAAAAGCTACGATGCCTATCAGGCGTGGCTCAACGGCTGATCCTGACGAAAAAACTCTGCACAGCAAGCGCCCCGGCGGGCAAATTGTCCGCCGGGGTGCTTTTTCGTGTATCCGTGTGCAATGGTGTGCATAATCCGCCCGAAGAGGAAAACAATAACCGCGAGACAGGCGGTGTTGTGCCGTTTTTCAGCGGCATATGCCCGTTCGGGAAAGGAATGAGCGTTTCTATGGATTGGATGATGCTGCTGAAAGCGTTTTTGGTCGGCGGCGCAATCTGCGTTGTCGGCCAACTGCTGATCGACCTGACCAAACTCACCCCGGCGCGGATCCTGGTGCTGTTTGTCCCCCTGGGCGTCGCGCTGACCGCAGTCGGGCTGTACGAGCCGCTGGTCAAGTTCGCCGGCTCGGGAGCCGCCACGCCGCTGACCGGTTTCGGCTATTCGCTGGCCAAGGGCGTGCAGGAGGCCGTTGCCGAAAAGGGGCTGATCGGCGCGCTGTCCGGAGGCATCACCGGCACGGCGGCCGGCATCGCCGCAGCGATTGTTTTCAGCTTCCTGTGTGCGCTTGTGGCACATTCCGGGGATAAATCGTAAAATGAAAAGAGCGGCTGTGCAGCCGCTCTTTTCATTTTATGGCTATATCTTCGTCCGTCAGTTTGATTTCTCCATGTGCTTCTTCATACCGCTCAATTTCTCGTTTAATCAATGTATCAATCCTATTCGTCATAGAGCGGTTCTCCAGCTGGGCGATCTTCTGAAGCTCACTCCATATTCCCGGTCAGCGCCATCAGCGCCGCCAGCGCGGCAACCGGGGCCGTTTCGCACCGCAGGATCCGCGGACCCAGGGTGGCAAAGGCAGCTCCCATCGTCCTGAGCTGCTTCACTTCCCTGTCGTCAATGCCGCCTTCCGGTCCGATGACCAGCGACGCCTCCCGCATACCGGCATCCGCCAGCGTGCGCAGAGAGCGGCCGCCACCCTCGTAAAAAACGATCACCGTCTGCCCCGCCATAGCCTGCACAGCCTGCTGGAAGGGCACCGCCGTCAGCACCCGCGGCTGTATACCGCGCCCGCATTGCCCGGCGGCTTCGTCCGCAATCCGCTGCCAGCGCTCCTGCTTTTTGGCATCGTTTGCACCCAGCCGGGCGACGCTGCGGGACATTTCCACCGGCACGATGCGCTGTACCCCGAGTTCGACCGCCTTCTGCACGATCCAGTCCATCTTGTCGCCCTTGGGCAGTCCCTGATACAGCGTGACCTGCAGCGACGGTTCCGCCGTCGTCGCCCGGCACTCCTTCACCCGCAGCACCACCGCATCGCCGTCAAAGCCCTCGATCACGCAGGCATAATCGGTGCCGGCACCGTCACACAGGATCAGGCTTTCCCCTTCCCGCATGCGCAGCGCGCGGCGGATATGCACCGCATCCTGACCGGTAACCCTCGCCGGATCTCCAGCGCACAGTCGGTCGGGAAGTTCGGCAAAAAAACGCGGCATAGCGACGTCTTCCTTTCTTTTAATCTTCGGTCAGCCGGCGGACGATCTCCCCCGCCAGCAGCAGTCCCGCCGCCGACGGGACAAAGGAAATGCTCGCCGGCACCGGCCGGCCGCCGTTTTCCGGGCCGCCGGTGCGCACCGGCGGCTCATCGGAATACACCACCGTCACGCCGGTGATCCCGCGCCGCGAAAGCTCCCGGCGCATCACCCGGCACAGCGGGCATACGCTGGTTTTTTCGATCGGCGCCACCCTAAAATGGGCCGGATCGAGTTTGTTGCCGCAGCCCATCGCACTGATCAGCGGTATCGTCCTGTCCCGGCACTCCTGTGCCAGCGCCAGCTTGGCGCTCACCATATCGATGCAGTCCGCCACGAAATCGCAGCCGCTGAGAAAATCCTGCGGCTGATCCGGCAGATAATAGGCCGTATGGGCCTCCACTTGGCAGTCCGGGTTGATATCCCGTACCCGCCGTGCCATAACCTCCGCCTTACTCTGCCCCAGCGTGGAGTGCAGGGCAACCAGCTGGCGGTTCAGGTTGGTAAGCGAAACGGTGTCGCCGTCCACCAGCACCAGCCGCCCGACACCGGCGCGCGCGAGCGCTTCCGCCGTAAACGAGCCGACACCGCCCAGGCCGAAAACCGCCACCGCGCTGTGCGCGAGACGGTCCACCGCCTTATTCCCGATAAGCATCGCCGTGCGGTCTCTCCAATCCTCCACCAAACGGTCCTCCCTGTTATCCGGCATAGCGGCAGCTCAGGCAGATCCAGCCGCCCTGTTCCCGCCGGCCGGTCACCGCAAATCGGGCTTCGGCCAGCGCTTTCTGCACATCCGCTTCGCGGGTATCGATGATGCCGGAGACAATATACACGCCATCCGGCTTTAAGAAGCGGGGAATCGCCGGGGAAAGCTGGATAATCGCGTCCGCGACGATGTTTGCCGCCACCACGTCGTAGGCGCCCTCCACCTTTTCGACCAGGTCGCCCTCCAGTATGGTCAGCTGCGGCGCGGAAAACCCGTTGAGCCGCCCGTTTTCTACCGCCGTACGCACCGCCAGCGGATCGATATCCACGCCGACCGCCTTCTGCGCGCCGAGCAGCAGCGCCGCGATGGACAAAATCCCGCTGCCGCAGCCCACATCCAGCAGCGTACAGCCGGGCTGTACCACTGTTTCCAGCGTTTCCAGCACCAATCGGGTGGTGTCGTGGCCGCCGGTGCCGAACGCCATCCCCGGATCGATGGTCAGCACCCGGCGTCCGCCTGCCTCGGCTCTGGGTTCCCAGGTCGGCTGGATCAGCAGCCGTTCTCCTACCGGCAGCGGCTTGAAATACGCCTTCCAGCCATAGGCCCAGTCCTCCTCTTTAATAGAAGAGGTCATCACCTCATGGCCGATTCCCGCCGCCGCATAGCGCTCCCGCAGAAACGCCACCGCCTCCGCCGGGTTTTCGTCCGGCGGCAGATACAGATGCAGCACGCTGTGGGTGCGGTCGCGCGCCAAAAGTTCCTCATCAATCAGGTCGATGTGCGCAATTTCCCGCGCCCCCTGCTCCACATCGCTGTAATCCTCCACATACAGCCCGTACGGCACCACCATATGTGCGATATCCGACGCCCGGTCGGTGTCGGCGGTCGCCACCCGGATGCATACTTCGGTCCAGTCCATTCCGTCCACGACTTTTCCCTACCTTCTGCTTTCGAGATATTTTTCCAGCTGCCGGCAGTCGAGTCCCTTCTGCGCGGTCAGATATCCGGCCAGTTGCTCCGCAATCCCGCGGCAGCCAAACGGCCGGTTGCTTTCGATATTCAGCGGCATCACCGGATCGTGTACGCTCAGCCGCAGCAGCGCCCAGCCGTCGCCGTGCTCCTGATCAAAAATGACCCGCACGCCCTCCCGGCTGTCCGGCGCGAGCGGCCAGCCCTGCTGTGCCGCATAGGTCTCGAACCCGGAAAGCACCTGCTCGCCGTAGGTGTGAAAATCCGGCACGGTGATGGCAAACCGCAGTTCTTTGCCCTCCAGCGGTTCCGGCAGGTCGCTGAGCAGGTCATCAATGGTCTTTCCCTCTTTGCGCAGCTGCATGGCTTTGATCACCACCAGCGTCATCAGATAGGCGCCGTCGTCAAGAAAATAGTTGTCTTTGATCGCCGCATGGCCGGAGGTCTCGATCGCGAGCGGCGCGGAAATACCCGCCTGATTCAGACGGATTGCCTCGTCGATGACATTGCGGTAGCCGCGCTTGAAACGGCAGTGCACCCCGCCGAGCACCTGTTCGATGAACACCTTTAAGCCGTCCGACGTGATCGAGTCGGTCACCACCGTGCCGCCCGGATATTGTTCGAGCACGATCGCGCTTGCCAGCGCTACAAGGCGGTTGCGGTTGATTTCCCGTCCGGCGGCGTCCACACAGCCGGCGCGGTCGACATCGGTGTCGAAGATGATGCCGAGATCGGCCTTGGCCGCCGTCACGGCACCGCAGACCGAAGCCATCGCCTCTTCGTTTTCCGGGTTCGGGATATGGTTGGGGAAACGGCCGTCCGGCTCGAGGAACTGGCTGCCGGACACATCCGCTCCAAGCGGCTCCAGCACCTGCGAAGCGTAAAAGCCACCGGCACCGTTGCCCGCATCCACCACGATGTGCATACCGGCGAGCGGCCGCTCCTGCTCTGAGCTGCCGAGCGCGTCACAGATCCGGCGGCGCAGGCCGACGGCATACTGCGGCATATAATCGGCCTTTTCTATCCGGCCGGTCGTGCTGCCCGCCACAAAGGCCTCATCCTGCGCGTACTGCAGGATCTCCTCGATTTCCGCACCTTCCAGGCCGCCGGAAATGCGGGTCTCGGACACGGCACAGAAGAATTTCAGGCCGTTGCGGTCAAAGGGGTGATGGCTCGCCGTAATCTGCACCGACCCGTCGCAGCCGAGATCCACCGTCGTCATGAACATCGCCGGTGTGGAGGCCATGCCGCAGTCCAGCACCTGTACCCCGCAGGACGCCAGCGCTTCGCTTACCGCTCCCGCGATCCGCGGGCCGGACAGGCGCGAGTCGCGGCCCACCGCGATTTTCAGGCTGGATACATCCCTTCCGGTATATTCGGCCAGCCAGCGGACAAAGCCTTTCGCGATCCGCTGCACCACCTCGTCCGTGAGATCGATCGGGCCGTTATCCTCCGATAATGCGGTGCCGCGGACGTCGGTGCCGCTTTTGAGACGTTTCCAGTTTTGCGTCAACATGCTGTATCCCCCTATCCATTTCTGCCTACCAGTATACCCTGTCGGGGCATCCCTGTCAATTTCTTCCCCCCTTCTTTGCCGGGATGGCCGGAGTGTTGTCCGGATTCTGTTCAGGGGCTTTTTGAAAAAAGCCCCTGAGACCCCAAAAACTTTTATTTCTTCCGGGATTCCCTAAAGGGAGTCCCGGAAGAAATCAGGGTTCTTTGAGATTTTCAAGAACTTTCTTCCAAGAAAGTTCTTGAACGGGGTTCGGGGCAGCGCCCCGATGATCTTCCCGGCAAAGAAGGGGGGAAGAAATTGACAGGGATGGGCATGCTATACACGAAGGAGTGTGCGCACAATGGAAGAGATCATTCGGCTTGAGCATATCAACAAAATCTATCATCCCGGCGAAAACGAAATCCAGGCCCTGTCAGACGTTTCGCTGACCGTTCACAAAGGGGAATTTGTCGCCATCGTCGGCCAGTCGGGCTCGGGAAAATCCACCCTGATGAACCTGCTCGGCTGCCTGGACACGCCGACCGACGGCGCCTATATTCTCGAAGGCAGCGATGTATCCACCCTGTCGGACCATCAGCTTTCCGCCATACGCAACCGGCAGATCGGCTTTATTTTCCAGGGCTTCAACCTCATTCCCAGCCTTACCGCGCTGGAAAATGTCGAGCTTCCGCTGATCTACCGCGGCGTCGGCCGCGAGGAACGCCGCCGGGCCGCGCGGGAGAGCCTCGAACGTGTAGGCCTGAGCAACCGTATGCGGCACCGCCCCGCCGAAATGTCCGGCGGCCAGCAGCAGCGGGTTGCCATCGCCCGCGCGATTGCGGCGCACCCGCCCATCCTGCTCGCCGACGAACCGACCGGCAATCTGGATTCCGCCTCCGGTGCCGATGTCATGGAGATCCTGCGCTCGCTCAACCGCGACGGCCATACCGTCATCCTCATCACCCACGACTCCGGCATCGCCGCGACCATCGACCGTGTGGTGCATATCCAGGACGGCCGGATCATCTCGGACGGCACCCGCGTACCGGACAGCGTTTAAGGGCAGGTTTTTCGGGAAAAACATTGCGTTTTCCGGATAAAAATGGTAGTATAGGATTTTGGCAAATCCTATATCCGGCCAAGACGCCGAATTCTGCTCCTGGAGGAATTGAGCTTGCCGACGCTTCAACAAGAAATTGAAAAACGGCGTACCTTTGCGATCATCTCGCACCCGGACGCCGGCAAAACCACGCTGACCGAAAAACTTCTGCTGTACGGCGGTGCGATTGCCCTGGCCGGCACGGTCAAGGGCAAAAAGAATTCCAAGCACGCGGTCTCCGACTGGATGGAAATCGAAAAGCAAAGAGGAATCTCGGTGACCTCGTCGGTGATGCAATTTCACTATGACGGCTACTGCATCAATATTCTCGACACGCCCGGCCACCAGGACTTTTCGGAGGATACCTATCGCACCCTGATGGCAGCGGATTCCGCCGTCATGGTCATCGACGCCTCCAAGGGCGTCGAGCGGCAGACGCGCAAGCTGTTCAAGGTCTGCGTTATGCGGGACATCCCGATTTTCACCTTCATCAATAAGATGGACCGCGAGGCACGCAGCCCCTATGATCTGCTCGACGAGATCGAAAAGGAGCTCGGTATTGCGACCTATCCGATGAACTGGCCGATCGGCTCCGGCAAGGAATTCAAGGGCGTGTATGACCGGGAGCACCGGGAAATCCTTTCCTTTGTCGCGAACAACGGCTCACAGGAGGTCGAGGCGATTCACGCCGACCCGTCCGACCCCGCTCTCGGGGAACTGATCGGCGAGGATCACCGGCAGGAGCTGGCCGACGACATTGAACTGCTCGACGGGGCGAGCGTACCGTTTGATAAGGAGGCCGTGCGGCACGGCAAGCTGTCGCCGGTGTTTTTCGGTTCGGCGCTGACCAATTTCGGTGTCGAGCCCTTCCTCAAGGAATTCCTGCATCTGACCACCCCGCCGCTGCCGCGGGAAACCGAGGACGGCGCGGTCGATCCCTTCGACGAGCATTTTTCCGCGTTCGTGTTCAAAATCCAGGCCAACATGAACAAGGCGCACCGCGACCGTATCGCGTTCATGCGCATCTGTTCCGGCCGGTTCGATAAAAACATGGAGGTGCTGCATACCCAGGGCGGCCGCCGCATGCGCCTGTCCCAGCCGCAGCAGCTCATGGCGCAGGAACGTGAGGTTATCGACGAGGCCTATGCCGGCGACATTATGGGCGTGTTTGATCCCGGCATCTTCTCAATCGGCGACACCCTGTGCGACCCCGCCAAGCCGGTGCGGTTCGGCGGCATCCCGACCTTTGCCCCGGAGCATTTTGCCCGGGTGCGGCAGGTGGACACCCTCAAGCGCAAACAATTCGTGAAGGGCACCACCCAGATTGCGCAGGAAGGCGCCATCCAGATTTTCCATGAGCCGGGCTCCGGCATGGAGGAGGTAATCGTCGGCGTGGTCGGCACCCTGCAGTTCGACGTGCTGGAATACCGGCTGAAAAACGAATACGCCGTGGACATCATCCGCGAGGGGCTGCCGTACCAGTACCTGCGCTGGATCGAGAACGAGGATATCGACGTCAAAACGCTGGATATCACCTCGGACACCAAAATCATACAGGATTTCCGCGACCGTTACCTGCTGCTGTTCACCAACAGCTGGAACATCACCTGGGCGCTCGAGCACAATAAGGGGCTTGAGCTCTCGGAATTTGGCGGCGCAAAATTTTAAGGCATCGCTCATTTTTGGACAGGCTGAAAACGTCTTCCGAATGCTTCGGAAGACGTTTCAGCTTGTCAAAGAAGGAGGCGTTTTGCTCAGGCGAAGCGCCTTTTTCTTTT
>USCI01000073.1 GCA_900553255.1 uncultured Oscillospiraceae bacterium
CTTTTTTCGCCACCACCATCCTTTTTGCGGCTTGACTTCTAATAGTTAATCTTTCTTGTTAGGTGCTGCAAACCCATGTTCTGGGTTTACCGGAATGTCGTCAATGTGTTTGGTACCGTTTTAAAGCCGGATGGCGTTCGATGGAACAGTCTGCATAAACCTTCTTTATCGATAGGTTTATAGGAATTTTATCGCAGAATACCTACTATGTCAATAGGTAAATGAAAACCGGTAAAAATATAGACAGAGGCGGCACCATAGAAAAGGTGCCGTCTCCGTGGAATATGGTTATCCGGCGTGCCAGGGCTTCATGAGGGAGGGCATCGTGTCCGCAAAAAAACGCTGTGCCGCCCGGATATCGCCCGAAAAGCCTTTTCCGGTGCGGTACTGCTCCAGCGCTGCGGCGATCACCGGGGAGTAGGCGGCGGGCAGATTTCGCAGGCCCCAGCGGCCGCCCTGTTCCTTGGACAGCACTTGCTTTTCCCGCCGGTAGGCGAGCACACGGCAAAGATTGAGTACGCCGTAGGCCGGATTTTCTCCGAGATTTGTGTTGGCATCCTGCAGGTCGGCCAGAAGGCTGTCCCGGTAGGCGGCTTCCGGCACCGGCCCAAACACCTCATTGATGGCCCGCCCGCACAGCGGAAAGCCCATCGCCCGCAGTACCGTGCAGTGGGCCGCAAGATCCCTGTCGGTGCCGTGCATGCGCCGGCAGAAGGCTTCTGTGTCCGCGCGGTAGGCGGCCCTGTGCGCGGGGGAATAGTGTAGGACGAACGGGGTGGGGTAGACAAAGGGGCGGCAGTCGCGTGTGAGCAGGACACTCATCTCGATTCCCTTCGCAGGCGCTTCGCCCTCCAGCGCGAGCAGCCCCTCAATCAGCTGTACCTTTTCCGCAAGCGCCGGCGGCTCATCCACCGCCGCCAGCAGGTCGATGTCGCCGGTATTCCAGTGAAAGCAGCCGAACGCCAGCGAGCCGTGTACATAAAGACCCGCCAGATGGTTCCCGAAGGTGCGTGCAAACAGCGCCGTTAGCCGTTGCAGCAGCGCCTGTACCCGTTTGTCCGTCATATGCAGTAGCTGTCGCCCCCGCACGCGGCGGCCTGGCCGGCCAGCTGGTCGAGGGTGATCCCTTCAAAGTAATTGTCGATCAGGCGGTAAAGCTCCTGCCAGATCGGCAGGGTCGCGCAGGTTTCGCTGCGCGAGCAGGTCTCGGCATCGCTTTCCAGACAGGCCACCGGGGCGAGGGAGCCTTCGGTTGCTTTCAGGATGCGGCCCACCGTGTATTCGGCGGGCCGCCGTGCCAGTCGGTAGCCGCCGCCCTTGCCGCGCAGCCCGACCACCAGCCCCTGCTGGACCAGGCTTTTCATAATCGCCTCCAGATACTTTTCGGATATTTCCTGCCGCTGCGCAATCGCCTTCAGCGGCACAAACTCATCCTTATCCCGCATTGCCAGGTCAATCATCACCCGCAGGGCGTATCGTCCCCTGGTCGAAATCATCGTCACGGTTTTCCCATCCTTTCACCGGCGGCAGGGCCGCTTTTAAACATAGTATACCGCAAGGTTTGTGGGTTTTCAAGCCGCATCCGGTACCGGCGGTTTTCCCGAAAAAGACGGGCCGGACATTACGGTATTGGGTATCGCCAAAATCCGCTTTTCATGGTATACTTTTAACAAAGTACGAGTCAAAGCGGCATACCTGCTGCTGTTTAAGGAGAAATAAGGCGGAATATCCCCCTTCCCGTCCCGGAAATCGTGCCGGCAAGGACAGGGCGATGTCTGGTCCCTGTGAGAAAGGAATGGTTATCACGCATGAAATGGATCCACTGCGCCGATCTGCATCTCGGCTCCCGCGTGGAGACGAATCTGACTGCGGAAAAGGCGCGGGAACGCAAAGCGCAGCTGCTGCAGACCTTCGGCCGGCTGACCGATTTTGCCGCCGAAAACGGGGTGCGGGCGGTGCTGCTTGCCGGCGACGTATTCGATACCGGGCACCCGTCGGTGAAAACCTGCCGGTATGTGCTCGACCAGATTCGCCGCCGCCCGGAGATTGACTTCCTCTATCTGCGCGGCAATCATGACGAGGCGGTGGAGCTGGAGGATCCGCCGGAAAACCTCATCCTTTTCGGCGATTCCTGGCAGTATCGCGATTACGGCGAGGTGACCGTCGCGGGTATTGAGCTGTCGGCGAGAAGCCGGGGCAGCCTGTACGACACGCTGAGCCTGAATCCGGACCGCTGCAACCTGGTGATGCTGCACGGGCAGGAGAGCCGGCGGGATAATCCGGAGGACAGCGAGAACCTCAACCTGAACCGCCTGCGCGGCAAAGGGATCGATTATCTTGCGCTCGGCCATATCCATCAGCACCGGGAGGAAAGGCTCGACGACCGCGGGATTTATGTCTATCCCGGCTGTCTCGACGGCCGCGGCTTCGACGAATGCGGCGAAAAGGGCTTTGTGCTCGTGGAGACCGGCAGCGGGCGGGTGCATACGCAGTTTGTGCCGTTTTCCAGCCGGATTTTCCATGAGGTCCGCGTGGATGTCGGCGGGGCCGAAAGCTTTGTGGAACTGCTCGAGCGGGTGAAAGCGGCCGCGGCGGATATACCCGCACGGGACATCGTCAAGGTGGTCCTCACCGGAGCCTGTGCGGCGGATACGCCGCGGGATCTCGACAGCCTGACGCGGGAGCTGGCCGACCGGTTTTATGCGGTCAAGTGCCGGGACGAAACGAGGCTTGCCATCGATATCGACAGCTATAAGGACGACGTATCCCTTAAAGGGGAATTTATCCGGCTGGCCCTGGCGGCCGGGCTGAGTGAAGAGGACTGCGGCCAGGTAATCCGGTATGGGCTGCGGGCACTGAGCGGGGAGGAGATCGAGGAATGAAGCTGCTGGAATGCCGCATTGAAAATTTCGGCTGCCTGAGCGGGCAGACCTTTGTGTTTTCGGACGGCCTGACCGCAATTCTGGAGGAAAACGGCTTCGGCAAATCCACCCTCGCCGCATTTATCAAGGCGATGTTTTACGGCCTGCCGCCGGCGAAAACCCGCAAAACCCTGCCCGAGCGCCGGCGCTATATGCCGTGGAACGGCGGGCGGTGCGGCGGCAGCCTGTCGTTTTCCTGCCGGGAGGGGACGTTTAAAATCGAGCGCTTTTTCGGCGCAAGGGAAGCGGACGATACGCTGACGGTGTATGACCTTGCGACCAACCGGGAGACGGCGGTTTTCGGCGGGGAAATCGGGCGGAGTGTGTTCGGGGTGGACAGTGAGGCGTATGAACGCACGTCCTATCTTCCGCAGAAAGCGGTAACCCTCGGGATGACCGACAGCATCAATGCCAAGCTGAATAATCTCATCGATAACACCGATGACATCAATAATTACGACAGCGCCTTTGCCGCACTGGAGAATTGCCGCAAGGCCTATAAAGCCGACAAAGGCGGCGGCGGCCGGCTCAATGAATGGCAGGCCAGGCTATCCGAGGTGGAAGTACGCATCGCCCAGTATGCGGAAAAGGCGAAGGAGGCCGCCCGGCTCGAAGAGGAACTGAAGGAGCAGGAAGCGCGGTTGCGGGCATTGCGTGAGCGGGAAGAAGGCTTGCGGGAGCGCAGCGGACTGCTTTCGCTTCTCGAACGGCTGCGGGAGTACCGGCAGGATGCGGCGGAAGCGGACAGAGTTGTCACCGGACTGCAGCCGTTTTTCCGCGACGGCGTGCCGACCGAACAGGAACTGGCGGCCTGCCGCGCGGCGGTAGGGGCGCTCGGCAGCCTGCGCGCCGAGCGGCGCGGCCTGCGGCTGCCGGAGGAGGAGCAGGCGCGTTTTGAACGGCTGTCGGCGCACCGGCTGTCCGACGAAGAAACCGATCGGATCACGCAGGCGCAGGCACGACTGCAGCGCTGCCGGGAAGAAGCGGCGCCGTATGCCGTCTTTGCGGAGGAAACAGAATGGCAGCGGCTGCGGGAACAGTTTGCCCGCGGTGTGCCGGAGGATGAGAAGATCGACCGGTGTATCGCGGCGCTGGAAGAGGCTGCACGCCCTGCCTCTGTGTCCCATGCCGCGCCGCCGTCTGTCGGGAAGCGGCTGTGGTGGCTGCTGCCGGCGGTGATGGTGCTGCTTGGCGGCGTCGTGTGCCTGGCGCTCGGCCAGAGCATCATCGGTATTGTGCTGGCGGCGGCCGGCGGGCTTGGCGCCGCCGGGGCCGCAGCCGCTTACCTGGCGGGCCGGCAGGCGCAGGCACGCGCACGTGAGGAACGCGACCAACAGCAGCGGCAGCGTCTTGCGCAGGCACAGGCCGCAGCGCAGCAGCTTCTGACGGCTTACGGCATGTCCGCCGATAGTCCGCTGACGGCGCTCGGCGAGCTCAAGAGCACCGCCGGCGCGTATCGCCGCATGGCACAGCGCCAGGCGGAATTCTGGGAGCGGAAAGCGGAAGCGGAGGAACGCTGCCGCCAGGCGGAAGAGGAACTGACGGCGCTGCTGCAGCGTCACGGGGCCGACAGCCTTGAGCAGCTGCGCACGGAACGTGAGCAGCATGCCGCACTCGCCCGGCATGTCCGGCAGCTGGAGGAACAGGGTGCAGCGGTCGATCAGAAAATCGCGGCGCAGCAGGCGCAGCTTGCGGCCTTTTTTGCCCGCTTTGCCCTGGAGGAGGAGCCGGATGAGTCCGCCCGGGAAGAGCGTCTCCGGGAGCGATACGGGCAGCTTCAGGAGGTGCTCCGCCGGCGGGAGCAGGCGCGGGAAAAGATTGCCCGGCTGCAGGCGGAGCATCCCGAACTCGCCGCGGCCGGGGAGGAGATGCCGGCCGACGCCGGCGTGCTGCGTGAAGAATGGGACGCAGTACGGGCGGAAATCGAAGCGCTCAGCGAGCGGATTACCGCCGGGAAAAGCCGGGTGGAGCACCTGACCGAGGAAGGCGACCAGGTGACCGAATACGAAAGCGAAAAGCTGCGGTTGCAGGAGAGCCTTGCCGAGGGACAGCACCGGCATGCACTGCTGGTGAAGACCGTCAAGCTGATGGAAAAGGCGAAGGAGAACCTGTCCACCCGTTACCTGCAGCCGGTGATGTCGCGGTTTTCGGCCTATGCCGGGGAATTCGTGCCGGAGCTCGGGAAAACCGCCGCCGTGGATACCGCGCTGGACGTGATGGTGGAACGTGAAGGCGAGCGGCGCCGGCGGGAATATTTCAGCGAGGGGTATCAGTGCATCGTCGACATCTGCCTGCGCCTGGCGCTGGTGGGGGCGATGTATCCGGAGGATGCCCCCTGCCTGATCCTCGATGACCCCTTTGTCAATCTGGACGACGATAAGCTGGCGCATGCGCTGGCCATTCTCGGACGGTTGGCGGAATCCGGCCAGGTGCTGTATCTGAGCTGCCATTCCTGCCGGATGCCGCGGTGAACGGCGGTCAGCTGTTTTTGAGCACCGCCAGCGCAAAGCCGTCTGCCGCGCTGCGGCAGGCCTCCAGCGCGGCCTCTAGTCGGTAGAACATGGGACAAGCTTCCGTCGGAGAGAGTGCCGACAGCAGGCGTTCAGCGTCCTCGGCCTGCCGCCGCACGGTTTGCAGCGGCTTGGCAAAGCCGTCGCTGCGGCGCAGCATCGGCATAGCCGCCGTCATCTGCCGCAGCGCCGTGCAGCAGGCCGACAGGTGCCCGGCCGCCGTCGGCAGGCAGGCGCGCAGCTTGGCCGGCACCGCCTGACAAACCGGTTGCTGAAGCCGTTCCAGGCAGCGGACAAGACACAGCATACGCTGGGTCAGCATAAGCAGGTCCTCGCGCTCAATCGGGGTGATAAAGGCATGCTGCAGGCGGTTGCGTCCGTGTTCGTACACCGTTTCCGCCGTCCGGCGGAGCAGCGCGGCGTCCTCCCGCTGTGCGGCGGAGGGAGAGAGCCGGCTGTCCTTCCCCATTTCGGCCAGCCGGCAGGCGGCATCGGTCAGCCGGGTGAGCGGGAGATAAGCGTCTTCGGGCATATGCAGGCCCCTTTCGTAATAAATATCCAGGAGGAGGGACAGGGATAGCCGCCCTGCCCCGGAAAGGAAGTAGCGGATGAACCAAAAGGAGAAAAGGATCGGCCGGCTGTGGCGGGGCTGGCTGTGCCTGCTGCCGGCGGTGGTCGCGGTGCTGCTGCGGCTGATTCTGCCGCATTTCCCGCAGCTGACCGAGACGGTGTTTTCCAGGGGGCTGTTCCGGGTGCTGTCCTCGGCGGTCGGCGGCGTGACCGCGCTGCTGCCCTTTTCGCTGACCGAGGTGTTGGTGGTGCTGGCGCTGCCGGCGGTGATCGTGCTGATCGTGCTGTTTGTCCGGCGGCTTTGCCGCTCCCGGGCAAAAGGGCGGACTGCCCTGCGCGCCGTGCGCGGGGTGGCCTGGGTGCTGTCGTGCACGCTGCTATACTATATGCTGATGCACGGCATAAATTTCTATCGTCTGCCGGTTTCGCAGCTGATGGATCTGGATGTGGGGACGAAGTCCGCACAGGAACTGCTGGCGGTGTGTATGGATCTGGCGGATAAGGCGTCGGCCGAACGGGCGGGGCTGGCGGAGGATGAGAACGGCTGTATGCAGCTTTTGGTGTCCAAAAGCGAAATTCTCGCGCTCGCAGACGGTGGTTATCGTAAGTTGGAGGGACAGTACCCCTTCCTGTGGGGAGCGGTCTGGCGGGCCAAGCCGGTACAGCTTTCCCACTGGTGGTCCTACACCGGCATCACCGGTATGTATTTCCCTTTCTTTGCGGAGGCGAACGTCAACATTGACGTGCCGGACAGCGATATCCCTGCCACGGCGGCGCATGAGCTGGCGCATACCCGCGGCTTTGCGCAGGAGGACGAGTGCAACTTCTTTGCCTACCTGGCGAGCATCCACAGCGATTCCGCCGAATGCCGGTATTCCGGCTATCTGCTGGCGTATATTTACTGCGCGAATGCGCTGTACAGCTATGACCAGGAGCTGTGGCAGCAGGCGTACAGCCATTGCTCCGAGGCGGTGCGCCGCGACCTGAATGAGCGGAACACCTACTGGGATGCGTTTGAGGGAAAAATACAGGAAACATCCGATAAAATTAACGACAGCTTCATTAAATCGCAGGGGGTTGAGGACGGCGTGCTGAGCTATAACCGCGTGGTGCAGCTGATTCTCGGCTACTATGCCGGCGGGCAGCCGTGAGGATTGTGTGGAGAAACGGTGAACACGGTTCCCTTTTGTCCGGTTTTGTGGTATACTGTCTGGAAAGAAAAGGCAGACGCCTTTGAGGAAAGGGAGGAGCACATTGAAGACCGATCCGAAAATTCAGGAGCTGGTGGATGGCTACGGCGACTGGTTCAGGGATGAGAAGCGCCTGCGCTGCGGGCAGATGACCAAGCAGCTGTATCCCTATGACACCATGTTTTCGCCGATCCGTATCAACCGGCTGACGGTCAAAAACCGTCTGGTGATGGCGCCGATGGGCAATATTTCGATGTGTGAGGAGACCGGCCGCCCGAACGATAAGATGATCCAGTATTTCATCGAACGGGCAAAGGGCGGCGTGGGGCTGATCACCTCCGGCCTTGTGCCGGTTAGCTTCGGGATTGACCCGTCGATCATCGAGCTGGGGCAGCTGAGCTATTTCCCGCGCATCGACCGCACCCGTACGGTGTTTGCCGCGTGGCGGGATATCGCGGCGGGGGTGCATGCCTACGGGGCGAAATTCTTCATCCAGCTGACCCCGGGCCTCGGCCGCGTCGGCAATCCGCAGTGCCTGATCAATTCGCTGAAAATGCCGGTCTCGGCGTCGTGGAACCCGAATTTCTATATGGCGCAGGTGCCCTGCCGGCCGCTCAGCGGCGGAAAGCTGCGGAAAATCATCAAAAACGCGGGACAGGCGGCCGCCGATGCCAAAGCGGCGCAGATCGACGGCGTGTATCTGCATGGGCATGAGGGCTACCTGCTTGAGCAGCTGACCAACCCGGCCTTCAACCGCCGGCGGCTCGGCCATTTTGCCGACTGGCAGGCGTTCGGCGTGGATATGGTGCGGGAAATCCGCCGCCGCGTGGGGGATGCCTACCCGATCATGTACCGCATCGACCTGTCGCTTGCCCTGGGTGAGACCTACGGCGAGAAGATGCGCGGCACCTCGCTGAAGAAATTCATGAATGGCCGTACCGTCGAGATGACCATCGATTACATGAAAAACCTCGTGAAAGCGGGCGTTGACATGTTCGACGTGGACCTCGGCTGCTACGATAACTGGTGGCTGCCGCACCCGCCCGGGTCGATGCCGCCCGGCTGCTTCCTGGAGGTGGCACAGCTGGTCAAGGAGCGGTTTGCGAAGGACGGCGTAAAGTCGAATGCGGGTATGGAGGTGCCGGTGGTCGGCGTCGGCAAGCTGGGCTATCCGGATCTGGCGGAAGCGGCGCTGCGCGGCGGCATGTGCGACATGGTGATGCTCGGCCGCCCGCTGCTGGCGGATCCCGAGTGGCCGATCAAGGCGTACCAGGGCCGGGTAGAGGATATCTGCCCGTGCATCGGCTGCCAGGAGGGCTGCCTGAATGAATTTGTTGAAGGCGGGCACCCGCAGTGCGCGGTCAATCCCCGCACCGCCTTTGAGCATGTGTATCCGGCCGTCCCGCCGCAGGCGGAGAAGCCGAAGAAGATCGGGGTGGTCGGCGCCGGACCGGCGGGTGTGATGCTGGCGGTGGAGGCCGCCCGGCGCGGCCATCATGTCCAGCTGCTGGAAAAAAGCGGCCGGATCGGAGGGCGCCTGCTGCCGGGCGGGGTGCCGAAGATCAAATTTGATATCGCGAACTACCGGCAGTATCTGGAGCATCTGGTGCAGAAAACGGCCGAAACCCATGACCTGACCTTCCTGCCGAACACGGCGGCGGATGCGGACTGGCTGGCGCAGCAGGGCTATGACGCGGTGGTGGTGGCGACCGGCTCGGCGGATACAAAGCTGCCGCTGCCGGGCTTTGACAGTGCCAACGTCGTGCAGGCGACCGAGCTGCTGATGCACCCGGAAAAAGCGGAGGGCGCCAAAAACGTGGTGGTTGTCGGCGCCGGCGTGGTCGGCTGCGAGACGGCGTACTGGCTTCGGTACGAGCACGATAAGGACGTCAAGGTGGTGGAAATGACCCCCTACATCATGAACCACGTCTGTACCGCCAACCGCGGGCACCTGATCCATTATCTGCAGCGCGCCGGCGTGGAGCTGCTCAACTGCACCCGGGTCACCGGCTATGCGGACGGCAGCGTGCAGGCGATGCGCAATGTGTCGAAGACGGTGCCGGATCCCTATGTGACCTGGCATCCGATCCTGCCGGAGAACGTGGAGAACCCGCTTGCCCCCAAGCTGAAGACGGAGGAGCAGGCGATTTCCCTGCCTGCCGATCTGGTGGTCATCGCCGCCGGCGGGCGCGCGGACGATGCGTTGTTCCTCGAGCTGCAGCGCCGCCGCATCGCTCCTGAGGTGTACAACATCGGCGACAGCCTGCAGGTAGGCAAAGTGCACGAGGCGGTGCGCGCGGCCTATGCGCTCGCGCGTACGCTGTAAGATGCGGAAAGGATGAGTACAGTGGAAAAGACCCGGATGCAGCTGACGCCGGAGGAGCAGGCGATGCTCGACGGCGCGCAGGGCGAAACGATGGCCAAGGTGATGAAGACCCTGGTGATGTACGGCGAGACCTTCGGCGCGGACAAAATGGTGCCGATCGACGGACCGGCGCACCTGGTCACCTCCTTTGGCATCTCGATCATGTCGGCGGTGTTCGACGTGATGGATGAGTTGATTGCGGCGGGCGTGAAGGCGCAGGAGCCGTTTACGGTGGATCCGCGCCCGGTGGATCATGAAAACGTGCCGAGCAATCTGCTGCAGAAGATCGTGTTCAGCGTCATGTACGGTAAACAGAAGGACTACGAGGAACAGCTGCGCAAGCTCGGCCTGAAAAACGATAAGGCGTTTTCCTGCACCTGTTATATGGATCAGGTGGGGAATATCCCGAAACGCGGCGATATCCTCAGCTGGTCGGAATCCTCGGCGGTGGTGTATGCCAACTCGGTGCTCGGCGCGCGCTGTAACCGCAATTCGGCGTTTATCGACCTGTTCGGCGCGATTGTGGGCAAGGTGCCGCGCTTTGACCTGCTCACCGATGAGGGCCGGCGGGCCAAATGGGTGATCGAGGTCAAAACTTCGAAAAAGCCCGAGGCGCAGATCCTTGGCAGCGCGATCGGGCTGAAGGTGATGGAGGATGTCCCGTACATAAAGGGCCTGACCGCTTTCATCGGCGATACCCTCGACGACGCGGCGAAGGCGTATCTTAAGGATATGGGCGCGGCGAGCGCCTCAAACGGCGCGGTCGGGCTGTACCACGTGGAGGGACTGACCCCCGAGGCGGCGGATCTGGGGGATAGCCTGATCCGCGAAGACGCGCAGGTGTATGTCATCGACGATGCCGAGCTCGAGCGGGTGAAGGCCAGCTACCCGGTGATGTGGGAGGATCCGCAGGCGAAACCGAAGCTGTGCTTCCTCGGCTGCCCGCATATGTCGATCGAACAGCTCAGGGAATGGACCGAGCGGCTCGAGGGCGGTCTGAAGGCGTCCGGCCGCAGCAAGGTGGCGGTCAAGACGGTGCTGACCGCGGCGCCGGAGGTGCTCGACGAGTTCCGGACGACGCCGTATTTTGCGCGGCTGCGCGCGACCGGTGCGAGGCTGTCGTATATCTGCCCGCTGATGTATATGAATAACCCGATGTGCAAGAAACTGCCGGTGATCACCAACTCGAATAAGCTGCGTACCTACACGGTATCGCGCTATTATACCGACGATGAGATCACGGCGATTCTCACCGGGCGGAATTGAGCCGGAAAGGAAGGGCAGGAGCATGAAAAAGGAATTTAAGGGCCGTCCGGTGGTACCGGGAGCGGTCAGCGCGCCGGCGGTGGTATCGCACGGCGGGCTCAATACCCTCGCGACCTTCCAGAAGAGCCTGCTGGCCAAGGCGAAGGAAGCGGTCTGCGCGGATCAGAATAACCCGGATCTGTATAATAAGGTGCTCACCGGCAAGGCGCTGTGCCTGCCGAAGACCATCGGTTCCACCACCGGCGGCATGGTGCTGCATACGGCGTGCGCGATGGGGGTGGCGCCGGCGGTGATGCTGTTTTCGGAGCCGATAGACTCCCTTGCGGCCGCAGGGGCGATTCTGGCGGATGTCTGGACCGATAACCGCATGCCGGCGGTGGACAGCCTGGGGGAGGAATTTCTCGCCTATGTCAAGGACGGCATGACCATTACGGTGGCTGATGACGGCACCGTGACGGTGGAGGACTGAACGCATAAAAAGAGAGGGCAGCTTTGCTGCCCTCTCTTTTTATGTCAGCGTGTCGAAAAACTGGTTGGCAGATAGCAAGTTGCCCAAATGCGGCGTAAGACGCCGCATCGGGAAACCCCTTGATAGGGTTTCCCACGACGCAACAGCCCACC
>USCI01000074.1 GCA_900553255.1 uncultured Oscillospiraceae bacterium
TCACCCCACTTGTTATTCAGTATACCATACTGTCTAACAAATGGGGTGCTGTTCAAATTGTACCTCTTTTTTTATATTGTAACGCTCCCATTTTCCTAATTCTTTCAGGCGTTATCCAGACAAATGTCGTATAGCGATATTCGCTGATAAATCAGCGTGGCCTGACGCACTCTATTCGCTTAACATTTTTATGGCTTGCGGCTCGGTTGATCGTCTTATAAGGAATGGTGGTCTTCACCCTCCACGAAATCGATTAACTGCTTCAGGCTATGAATACTCCACGGATCCGTATCGCTGCCGTTCCGATCCAGCCAAAAAGAAGTAAAACCTTGTTCCCTTGCCCCGTCGGCCTCGGGCTTATAATCATCAACATATAAGCTCTCCGCTGCCGAAACGCCTTGTGAATGAAGTGCGGCGTTGAAGATAATGGGACTTGGTTTTCCAGCCCCCACTAACGAACTCGCGGTAAATGAAGTAAAATACTTCGCAATACCCAGCTGCTGCAACGTGTACTCAAGCGAGGGAGAGGTATCGCTGATCACACCCATTTTATATCCACGCCTTTTGAAATACTCCAATACTTCCACCGTTTCCGGAAACAGGACACGATCCCCGTTACACCATAGCTCGCTGAATAACCATTCCGCGCGTTCGTCTAAATCCTCCTGAATTCCTTCGCCAATAAGTAGATATCGATAGAATCTCTTGAAAAACTCCCGCTCCTCAGCGACATTTTTATACCAAGGCTTTTTGTCTTCACTGGCAAGATGAAAAAGTTCCATCATTTTTTCATACGACAGCTTAAAAGGTTTGCCGCTCCATTGGCTGATTTTCTGATCCCGCCAAATTTCCTTTTTCTTATTGAAGTCGGTAAGCGTGCCGTCACGGTCAAAAAAATGGCCTTATATTTCAATCATCTCACCTCAACTATACTATGCACAAATTCCGACAGACCTCACTATTGCGGCAAGCGTCCTTTTTTACTGTATTTATTCGGCAAACAGGGAAACGCGCGTCTGCCTGTCGACGTCCACCAACCCCCGGGTGGTCATTTTGAGGTGTGGGATGACCGGGAGGCTGACAAACGCCATGCGCATAAACGGCTCGTTGTCCGCCGGAACACCCATTGCCTGCACGGCTTCGCGCAGCTGTCGGTTTTGCTGTGCCACCGCAGCAGCCGGACTGTCGCTCATCAGTCCGGCGACCGGCAGCGGCATTTCCGCCACCACCCCGCCGTCCCGCACCACAACGCATCCGCCGCCCAGCGACCGGATGCGGTTGGCCGCTGCCGCCATATCCGCTTCGTTTGTACCGATAACAATCAGATTGTGCGCGTCGTGGGCGACGGAGGACGCCATCGCACCGCCCTTCAACCCTGTCCCCGCAAGGAACCCCAGCCCCCGGTGCCCGGTATGCCGGTGCCGCTCGATCACCGCGAGCTTCAGGATGTCGCGTTCGGTGTCGATACCGTTGTTCTGCGCAAAATCGATTTCGGTGATCCATTCCTCGGTCAGCAACTCGCCCGGCACCTGCCGGATCACCCGGCATGCCCGCTTTCCCTGTGCGTCAATACGAAAATCGTCCGGCGTCAGCGCATCAAGAGCAAAGGTGCGGCGCACGACCTCCTGCAGCGGCGCCGGAACCGCCGGCTGAGGCAGTGCGGACAGTTGTCCGTTTTCCACCACCCGGATGCCGCGGCGGTATACGTCGCGCACAGCCACGGTATCCAGATCCTCCAGCACAAGGACATCTGCGGTATACCCCGGCGCCACTGCGCCGATTCCTTTCAGTCCAAAATACTCTGCTGCCCAGAGCGTCGCCATGCGGATACCGGTCACCGGATTCTTTCCCGCGGCCGCCGCCCGGCGGATCATCGCGTCGATATGGCCGGACTCCAGCAGGTCGGCGGGGTGTTTGTCGTCGGTTACCAGCAGGCAGCGGGAGGCCCACGGCTCCTCAAACAGCGGCAGCAGCGCATCCAGATTCCGCGCCGCGGTTCCCTGCCGGATCATCACCCGCTGCCCCTTACGGATGCGCTCCATCGCCTCCTCAGCCGAGGAGCACTCGTGATCGTCGCCGATGCCGGCAGCAATGTAGCGATCCAACGCCCTGCCGGAAAGCAGCGGCGCATGGCCGTTGATCCGGCGTCCGTGTGCCTGAGCGGCGGCGATTTTCGCCATCACCTCCGGCTTTTCCGCCAGCACACCGGGATAGTCCATCATCTCCGCCAGCCCGAGCACCCGCGGATGCGCATAAAAAGGTTCCAGATCGTCGGCCGTCAGCATCGCGCCCGCCTCGTCAAAAGCCGTCGCCGGCACACAGGAGGGCAGCATCACATACACCGTCAGCGGAAGATCTTCGCTGGCTGCCAGCATAAATTCTATCCCGGCGGTGCCGCAGACGTTGGCAATCTCATGCGGGTCGGTCACCACGCAGGTGGTACCGTGAGGAACGCTGACGCGGGCAAATTCAGCAGGCAGCAGCATGGAGCTTTCGATATGGATGTGCCCGTCAATAAAGCCGGGGCAGATAAAGCGGCCGCCCTCATCCCGCACAACATCCGCATCCGCGTCGGTATAGTCCCCCACGCCGAGGATGCGCGCACCTTCAATCAGCACGTTCTCCCGCATCGTCTCTCCGGTGAATACATTGACAACCGTCCCGTTTTTAAGCAGCGTTCGCATAAATTCCCCTCCGTTTCCCCGTTTATTCCGCCAGATTGCGAACCGGACAGCCCTGTTGCTGCGCGTAGCGGCAGGTGTAATAGGTTCCGCCGGAACGGCGGCGCAGATAGGCGATGCACAGCTCGCTGTGATCCACCATATAGCGGTTGCGTTCGTGGTAGCAGCCGTCCGCATACTGCCGGTGCAGCACCTCAACATGATCCGCCCGCTCCAGAATATAGCGGTATAACTCCCGGTCCTCCGTCGGCCAGCGGCTGTCCTGCCCGGCAAACGGGATCACCGTATATAGCTGCAGCTGCGGCATGGTTTTGCGCATTTCCAGGACCGTCAGCGCCGCCAGTGTATCGAATCCCAGCGCACCGCCGGCATAAAACCGGGTGAAGCCCGCCCCTGCCGCGCGGCCGATCTCCCGCCGCAGCGCCTGTACCACCGGCCGGCCCTGTGAAGCCGGGATCTGCCGGTGTCCCGTAAAGCAGACACTGCGTATGCCCGAATCGGTCATGCAACCCCCTCCTAATCCGTTTTCAATTGTAACATATGTTCGTCCGGCTGTACACCCTGTTTTTTCCTGCGGACTTGGTGTTCTTGTGCAAATTCCCGCGAACCTTGCTCACTGTGCGTTTTCGTCTTGACGCCAGCCGCCGGTATGCGTTAGCATGAAAGCAGCCACAAGCGTGAAACGGCAAAGGGGGATGCCATATGGCACAAACACGCTATCAGCCGGAAGGGCATTGGATGGCCGTGCATAACGGGCCGTATTTTTCCAATCGTCCCCTGTACTGTAACCACAACGACGCCTATATTCTTGCCGGTGATAAACCGCTGCTCCGCTTTACCAAGCAGCACTGCGTGATGGGTACCCTTGAGCTGGCTGCCGAGCTGCCGGACGGCTGCAAGCCGCTGCATGAATGCGCGGATATCACCTTCCGCTATACCGCGGGGGCGGCCGAATGGGTGATCCGCGACGACACCTTCCGCGGTGCCGTCACGCTGCGCGCCGGCACACCGGAGAACCGCAACACCCTGATTGTACGGGTAACGGCGGAACAGCCGCTGCCGCTTCTGTGGCGGTACGGCGGCCTCGCTGAGCTGGAGGGCTGTTTCGGTATTGACCCGCTCGCCGAAGACCGTGAACTGCTGGAAAAGGCCTTCTTTCCCGACTACTGCGCCAATAACCGGGTGACGGTCAGCGGAGATGGTTTTGTGATCCATAACCCGCTTTTGTGGAAAACGCTCAGGGCACCGTACTGTATGACCGGCAGCTGCTCGGCGGGAAAGCTTGAGGCAGCGGACGGCTGCGTATCCGGCCGATTTGAGGCCTCCCCCATACCGATTTTTCTGACCGTTTCCCTGCAGACCGCCCCTTCACCGGTGCGGGAAAATCTGCCGGCGCTGTACGATTCCGCCCGCCGGCGTGCACGCGAACTCCGTCGGCGGATCATCACACAGACGCCGGATGCCTTTCTCGATACCTTTTCCCGCAATGTCGCTGCCGAAATCGACGGCGCGTGGTATCCGCCGGTTAACGTCCATAATACCACCGCTTGGAATGAGCCGTATCTCGGCTGGTGCAACCGCTTCGGCAATACCTTCTGCGGCTGGTTTGACCGCCTGACCACAGAAATCCGGCATTATCTGGCCAAGCAGGAGAAAAAGGACGTCCGCCGTGGTACCGAAGCCGACCCGGACTATCTGTTGACCAAGGCCGCCCCCTCCTCCCGGCTGTACGGGCAGGGGCATATCCACGAGGACCAGCGGTTTTACAATATGCAGTCCCAGTTTTTCGACCAGGCGATCCACGGCTGGCGCTCGACCGGCGACGAGGCACTCGGCCGGCTGCTGTATCCCGCCCTCGAACTACACACCAAATGGCAGGATGAGTGCTTCGACCCGGATGAGGACGGACTGTACGAAAGCTATATCAACACTTGGCCGACCGACAGTGTGTGGTACAGCGGCGGCGGCTCGGCGGAAGAGACCGCCTATGCCTACCGCGCGCATCAGGCGGCTAAAGAGCTCGCCCTGCGGTACGGCCGCCCGGCTGCCGCCGAACGGCATGAGCGGATCCTCGAACGCATCCGCACCGCCTTTCATGAACGGCTTTGGATGAAGGACGCCGGCTGCGCAGGACAGTTCGTTGAGCAGCTGCCGCCGCACCGCCTGCACACCGACCCGTGGCTGTACAACTGTTTTCTGCCGGTGGATGTCGGCCTGACCACACCGGACGAGGCCGCCCAGAGTGTGTTGTACAGTACCTGGGCGTTTGAGAACGATGTTTATACACACGGCGGGCGCACCGTCTGGCTGTCCAACTGGGTGCCGAGTATCTGGTCGGTGCGCGCGAATTCGGCCGGGGAAAACTTCCAGCTGGCCTATGCGTTTTTCCGCGCCGGCTTCCCGGAGGAGGGGCTGGAGGTGCTCACCGGCGCCGTCCGGCATTTCGGCTTCGACGGCGAAATGCCGGGCGATCTCCGCAGCGAAAGCGCATCGCTCGGCTGCCGCTGCCTGATTGAAGGGCTGTTCGGCTATCGTCCCGACCTGCCCAACGGGCGGGTCACCCTGTCGCCGTGCTTTCCCCGGGACTGGGACCATGCGGAACTCCGGACGACCTACATCCACCTGCGGTACCGCCGCACCGATGACCGGCTGGTTTTTTCCTTCAAGCTCAGCGCCGCAGCCGACGTCACCCTGCGCCTGCCGGTCAGCCGCACCCGTGTACTGTCGATCCGCGGTGCGGATACCTACACCCTGCATCCGGCCTTCGGAGGGCAGGAGGTTCACATCCCGCTCGGCCGGGTTGCCTGCGGTATGGTAGAGATCGCCCTTGCCGGTGAGACGATCCCGCATGCGATTCCGCAGTATATGGCACAGCCAGGCACCGCGCTTTCCCTGCCGGTGACCGGCGAACTGCTGCGGCTGGACGACCCGCAGGGCGCTCTCGCCTCCTCTTCCCTGGAAAGCACCCGCGCAAGCGTCATCCCGGCGGATGCCGGCGGCCATCACCTGCTGTTTGCACAGGTGCGGCTCGACGGTGCCGGATACCGGCAGGTGTTCCGCCTGGATTTCCCGGAAACCGCCGCCGGACGGGCGCTGACAGAGCGCCAGCGGGTGGAGGTGCCGCAGCAGGCGGATTTCCGGCCGCTGGACATTGCCCCGCTGTTCAACGGGGACGTGCGCGAAATCTACCGGCAGGCGTATCTGTCCCCGCGGCCGGCAACCATTTCGGTGCGCATCGGCACCGACGGCTATTCCCCCTGGACCTTCCCGCACTGGGATAACATCGCGCCGGAAATCACCCTGGAGCACCTGGCCGGACTGCGCGGCGCGGACGGCCTGCTGCGTACCACGCAGGGGGTTCCGTTTGCTGTCAGCGACGGGGAACGGAATATTGCCTTTACCTCCACCTGGGATAACTGGCCCACCCGGGTCACCGTGCCGGCGGATACGGACGGCAAAGCCGTTTTCCTGCTCATCTGCGGCACCACCAGTCCGATGCAGGGCGGTGCGGATAACGCCCGGCTGCTTTTCCGCTATGCGGATGGGACACAGGAGATGCTGCCGCTTCGGCATCCGGTCAACTACTGGAGCCTGTGTCCCCTGTATGCCAAAGCTGCCTGCCCGGAGCAGGGCTCGCACTGCGATTACAGCTATGAGACGGATGCCTTCTGCCTGCCCGCGACGCCGCCCGAAACGTTGCAGCTCGGGCAGAACTGCCGCGCAATGGTGACCGCCTTCCGTCTTCGGGAGGATACCGTGCTCACCGATATCACCCTCGAAAGCCTCTCGCCGGAAATTGTCTGCGGCGTAATGGCAGTGACCATACTGCGATAAATCCCCACTTGCCAAAAGCCGCTGTCCCCTTGAAAAAGACGGTGGGGCTGATTCCCTTTTCCGGATAAAAAAACATGGCGCTGCAGAAGCCTTCTTCTGCAGCGCCCTGCTTTTTTTATTCGATTTCAATGTCCAGAGGCTTGTCAAGCTCGTCTGACACATATTTGCCGTTCTTTCGACGCTGGCGGACGCATTCGCTCAACAGGTATTCGATTTGCCCGTTTACCGAGCGGAAATCATCCTCCGCCCAGGCCGCGATCTCCGCGTACAGCTTCGCGGAAAGCCGCAGCGGGATCTGCTTTTTTCCCGTCTCCGCCATATCAGTACAGGCTGCCGGAGTTGACGACCGGCTGGGCATCGTGGTTGCCGCACAGAACCACCAGCAGATTCGATACCATAGCGGCCTTGCGCTCCTCGTCGAGCGTAACGGTGTTGTTTTCGCTCAGACGCTCGAGCGCCATTTCCACCATGCCGACCGCGCCGTCGACGATCATCTTCCGCGCATCGATGATCGCGGAGGCCTGCTGCCTCTGCAGCATAACGGCGGCAATCTCCGGCGCGTAGGCCAGATAGGTAATCCGTGCCTCCAGGATCTCCAGTCCGGCTTCAGCCACCTTCTGCTGTATCTCATCCCGGATGCGGGCGGCAACGATCTCGCTCGAACCGCGCAGACTCCCCTCGTCCGCGATGCCGTCGCCGGTGGTGTCCACATTCGGCGCGATGTCGTAGGGATAAATCCGCACGATGTTGCGCAGCGCGCTGTCGCACTGCAGTGAAAGGTATTCCTTATAATTGTCCACCCGGAACACCGCCTTGGCGGTATCCACCACCCGCCACATTACCGCGATACCGATTTCCACCGGGTTGCCCAGGCAGTCGTTGATCTTCTGCCGGTTGTTATTCAGGGTCATGATTTTCAGCGAAATCTTGTGGCTGGGCATTTCCATGCTGATATTCCCCTGGCCTGCCGCAAGCACAATGGGCTTGCCCGCGCCGCCGTCCACGTCGCCGCTCTGGTTGAGCCGTGTCTTGGCAGCGGGATTTACCGCCACGCAGAACGGGTTCACATAATAAAACCCATCCTCCTTCAGGGTGCCGACATACTTGCCGAACAGGGTCAGCACCAGCGCTTCCTGCGGCTTGAGAATCTTCAGCCCGCAGAACGGAATCCAGCCCACCAGCAGCCAGATGCCGCCGACCACCATCAGCACCACCGCCAGTGCCAGACTGCCGCCTTCCAACAATACGCAGCCGAACACGAAGCCGACCACCGCGGCGATGTACAGCACCAGCCAGAGCAGAAGCATCGCCATACCGTTTTTCTTGTTTTTCAGAATGATTTCCTGCATATACCGTTCCCTCCGCTGCTATATGATATCAAAATAATATCATATCGATATTCGCTTGTCAATATCCTCTATGAAAAAACGGAAGGCTGACGCCTTCCGTTTTTTATTCGAGTATTCAGATGAAGGAGACCGGTGCGGAACCCTCAGCGATGCGGCCGAGCAGGGTGTCGCAGGTCATCAGGCAGCGCGGCAGGTGATACGGCCCCTTCCACAGTGAGCCCTTCTGGGTGTGCGACACGGTGCCGTCGCGGTGCAGATACCCGTACCACTCGCCATGCTCGGCGTCACGGAAATGGGAGAACGCGTAATCATGCACCTTCTCGAACCAGTTCCAGTAGGTCTCATCGCCGGTGATCTGGTAAGCGGCAAGGGACGCGATCAGGATTTCGTTGTGCACCCACCACAGCTTCATGTCCCATTCCAGCTGTTCGCAGGGACGGCCGTCCACATCGACGAAATAGAACATGCCGCCGTATTCCTTGTCCCAGCCGCGTTCGAGCGACCAGTTGAGGATGTTCAGTGCCTTTTGGGTCAGCTCCGCGTCACCGGAATACAATGCCTCACACATCAGGAACCAGCTGTTTTCGCACGAATGCCCCGGATTGATGCAGCGGCCGGCAGGGTTATCCACATGGGAGCCGTCCGGCAGCACCGTTTCCAGCACGCATTTAAGCTGCGGCTGGTAGTGGATGCCGATCAGGTCGTCCACCATTTCCCGCACCACGGTGCTGTAATAGGCCGCTTTCTCCGGGATGCAGCGGCGCAGGATCTGCGCGCTGCTGACCATCACCATCGGCACCGCCGCGGCCCGCTCGCTGCGGGTGGAGGCGTACGACTTCGGGGTGATTTTGTAAGGATCCTCCTCCGGGTGCCGGTACAGCTTAAGCATCAGCTCGAAGCAGACTGCCGCTTTATCCAGCGCATCCTTGTCGTCGAAAGCGGCACCATACTCGGCCATGCCCACCGCATAAAAACTCTCGGAGAACATGTACCGGCGCTTGCGCAGCGGGCGGCCGTCCCGGGTCACGGTGAAAAACATCCGGCCGTCGGTGTCGACACAGTGCTCCTCCAGGAAGCGCTTGGCAAGGTCGGCCGCTTCCTTCCATTCCGCCCGCGCACCGTACTGCCGGCACAGGGCGGAGAAGGTCCACAGGCAGCGTCCCTGGAACCACACCGACTTGTCGTCGTTGTAGCTCCTGCCCTCGCGGTCAACCGAGGTAATGCAGCCGCCGTATTCCCGGTCGAGCAAATCGCTGTTCATCCAGAACGGCATCACGTCATCGAGCAGCTGCCCGCGGTAAAACGCCTGATAACGTTTTGCTTTTTCCTGTATCGTATCCACAATAACCAATCCTTTCTCACAATAACAGAGCTCCGCTCATCTGCCGTCTTGACGGATACTGCCGTTACAGCTATCCCCTTGCATAAATCGCCGCTTTCCGGCTTGCCGGCATCATACCTGGACCTTCCGCCGGCGATGGCACAACAGCACCGCTGCAAACAACGCCGCTGCACTCACAATCACCGCGAACAGCGCTCCGCCGACAGCCGCTCCTGCACCGGTATTCGGGGGCTGAACCGTCGAAGGGGAATCCGGCTCTTCTGAGGGCTCTCCCGATGGTTCTTCCGACGGCTCTGTCGGAGGTTCTGTCGGGGGCGTAGAGGAAATCGGCGCAAAGGAAAGCTCAGCTTTGTCCAGATACATCGTATAGTTGATGTAGTTGGTGGCAAACTCAATCTTCACGGAAATCACCTTATCCGGTAAAGCAGCCGCCGGCGTGATCTCCGAGGAATAGTAGTTATATGCGGGGTTGTCATTTTCATACAGCAGTGTACCGTTTGTTTTGCTCATGGCAATAGGCGTATCGGTATCCGAACCCTCCACACGAACGGAAACCGTCAGCCAGTCACCGATATTTTCAGGCAAAAAGCCCTCAATCAGTGAAGCATACAGGGTCAGATCGGTGATATAACAGTTTTTCTGTGCATAGCGGATGTATCCCACCGCGCCGTTATTCTGCTTGGCAATAACCGTCTGTTCCACATAGGGATCACTCAGCGTTTTTATATTGCTGCTGTCCACGACATGAGACAGATCGTTAAAATCATCCACACCGTCCCAGCCTTCCGTCATGGTAACCCCATCCCAGGTATCCGTATCCTCGGGCAGCGGATCGGTCCACTCCACCTTGGATTCCAGAGGCCGATAAAGGATTTCCGCACCGCTTGCCATCATATACCAATTGGTATAATCGGCAGAAAAGACATATCTTACCGCGGTCACGTCATCGGGCAGGGAACTTTCCGGCGTGAGCAGAACGGAAGAATACGTATACGAGCCGCCGGCAACCAAACCCAGCGTAACCGGCTCGCTCATGGTTAAGTCAACAGCCGTCCATTCGCTGTCCGTGCCGGTTTGAACCTCCAAACGGATGAAGTCGTTGATGGAGTCATAACCCTTGACCGCCATAAGATACTTGACGTCGTCATACATCAGGGACAGCTTCAGCCGGGCATCAGCGATCGTGTTCTCACCGGAGGCAGCGTAAGTAATACTGCCCTCGCCTGTTCCGCGAACCAGACAGTTAACCGTAGTATCTCCATAAACGTGATCGGTTTCAACACTCACGTTTTCGGCGGCATCCGCCTTGCTTAAATCAGCAAAATCATCCTGGATTCCGGTACCCTGCGAAAAAAGCCAGGGCAGCATTTCGGGCTCCTCAAAAACCTTGAACCAGATACCGTGATCCAGCCCCTCATATTCCGTGTATTTCGCGACACCGCTCCCGGCCTCGGTCAGAGCCGCAATCATTTCCTGCGAACAGGATACATCCACAGAAGCGTCTGCGGTGCCATGAAACATCCAAATCGGAAGCTCCTTCACTTTAGCGGCAGTGGAGGGATCACAGCCGCCGCAGACGGGAACCGCTGCTGTCATAAGCTCCGGATAACGGGTAATAAGATCCCACGTACCATATCCTCCCATGGACACCCCCAGCACATAGCTGCGGGCCGGATCGGTATGGCAGGTGGTTTTCGTATTTTCGATGAGTTCCTTAGCCGCCAGCAACGTGGGAGTAATGTCCAGAGCCGATTGTTCATACGTACCATGAGGATGCGGTGGATCCAGCACCGCGGCTTTGTCAATCCAGGTCTGGCCGCCGCTCCAGTCGGCTAAAGGGGCAAGGAACACGCAGTCAGGCCACGGCTGAAAATCTGTTTTTTCAGTGCTTCATAGCCGCTGGTATCGGTGTCTCCGCCCACACCATGCAGATAGACCACAAGCGGATACTGGCTGTTTTCGTCAAAATCTAACGGCTTGACCAGATAATAGGCTAACTTTTCTCCGTTGGATGCGGTAAATTCCAGTTTTTCCTCCGTGAAAGGCGGCGCGCTCTCTGCTGCGCCAACCCCTGTGAAAGCGCCGGATAAAAGGGAAAGCGTCAGAATGCCGGATAAAATAGACCTGGCTATTTTCATATCATATCCATCCCTTCAACATCATGTAGACGGACTGTAAAGTTAAATGAAAGTTGAGGACCCGTCAGCCCTTCTGGTACAATG
>USCI01000075.1 GCA_900553255.1 uncultured Oscillospiraceae bacterium
CGGCAAGGGATTTCTTCCCCCGTGAATGCCGCAGGCATTCCGGTTGGCTGCCTGGTAACGGGCAAAAGGATGCTGCTTTGAGCGATGGAACAGCGGCGGCGCTGTCACGGGAGGGGATGTTTCGCGCGGTGCGCGAAACTCCCACAGAAAGCGCCGCACGGCGCTTTCTGTTTCGCTTTTTGTTCCCCCGGCGCCTGGCGGGTTCCGCCTTATGGCATCCCCGACGGCGCCGAATCAGTTGGGGGAAAATTTATTTCTCCTCATGCGCGCGGGATACGGCCTTCGGCCGTACCCGGCAAGTTTCGGCAAAGCCGAAACGTTGCATCCTCGAAAGCCGTTTTTTACGCTGACGCCAGCAGCGGGCATCCTCCCCGCGCAGCCTCTACTGCGCTGCGCGCTCCTCTTCCTCCGTGACGCCGATCAGGTGCAGCAGCTGCGCCTGTTTTTCCGGCTCCGCCGCGTCAAAGGCGCGGCGATAGGCCGCCGGCAGCTGCGCGAGCACCTGTTCCCGGAAGGACGGCGCGGGCGCGGCGTTTTCCCCGTCGTCCGCCGTCCCGCCGGCGGCCCGCAGCTCCCGGATCAGCTCGCCGATTTCCGGCACCGTGCCCTTGGGCAGACGGCGCAGGTACTGCACCGGGGTGATGACCCCGCGCTCGAGCAGGTTGTCGAGGGTTTTAATGCTCTCGATCTCGCTCCAGAGGTTGGACGCGCCGACGTCGACACGCACGGAAATCAGCAGGTCGCGGTATTTGCTGCCGTCAAACGGCAGGTACCAGGTGCCGCTTTCGTCCTCGATCTTCAGCGACCGCCTGCCGTACATCTCCACCCAGAACTCGGCCCACAGCCGGGCGACGTCCTCGATAAAGCTGTAAAATCGGTTCTGCACCGTCTTCATCGGCATGGTGGCGGCCTCACGCACCGCGATGATGGCGGAGGCGTTGTCCGGCCGCACGTCGCCGAGCACCGCCTCGTTGGCACCGGACTGGGTGAGGGTGTTGGAAATCAGCGAGGTGATGTTGTTGTCGAAGGCGGGGGCAAAATCCGGCGGGTTGATGTAGCGCACCGCGCTGTCCATCTCCTCGGCGGTGCCGGACACCCGCAAGATCTGGCCGGGATCGTTGGTGACCGGCTGCGGCACGATGTCCTGGTTGACCACCGTCAGCGGCATGCCGAGCATCATCACCGCCCACACCGACGCGGTAATCATGCGGTTGATCGCGATCTGGTTGGGGATCAGGTAGGTGACCTCGCTTTCGCCGTAGGCGCAGTTGCGGCGGCGCTCCCAGCAGAAGGGTACGAGCGGATACAGCCGCAGGCGGGTATCCCACGCCGGGCGGATCACCGCCGACCGGGTAACCACCGCCGCCATAATCCGCACGCTGCCTCCGGGCTCCCAGGCCTTCCAGAATTTCGTGATTACCGTCGCCTTTCCGGCGTCCTCCGGCTCGTCGTCGGCGCGGTCGCCCGCCATCGCCGCGGTATCACGGTCCGGCTTGATCGTGTCGATTTCCGCCGCCGGCCGGCCGCGGCGCCTGGCCTCGCGTTTGAGCTCGGCGACGCTTTTGCGCTGGGCGATGAGGACGTAGGGCTGCTGCTGGACGTCGGTGCGGGTGGGGTCGCCGAAATACACGTTTTCGATGTCGAGCACCTCGCAGGCGATGTCGCCGGTAATCGGGGTGCGGCGCGCCCCGTCGGCGTACAGGCCGGTCGCGAGGGTGTCGTCCCAGTAGGTGTACAGCACGCCGGTGCCGGAGATATAGGCGTTGCGCAGCACCTGCTCGCGCAGGTCGTCAAACTTGACCCGCTCGGCGGTGACCCGGAAATAATCGGACAGCGCCGACATCACCACGCTGATCTCCTCGTCGGAGGTGAGGGTCATCGGAGTGGTGCCGCCGGTCTGGTGGGCGAGCCGCCCGCGCACCCGGCGGGTATTCTCGCGCAGGTCGAGGGTGTCCGGCACCCCCTCGGCCGAATAGCTGACCGCCACCGGGTTTGAGCCGATGACCGCCATTTTGTAGTCGCCGATCCGGCGGATGACGTTGTGCCGCACCAGCGGGCGTTCACCGCCGCACTGCGCGCCATACCACTGGTCGCCGACATAAAACCGCTCGTTGATACGGTTCTGCTCGTACAGCCCCCTGCTGCCCAGCCCCGCCTTGTAGGACCGGCCGGAGGCGTATTCGTCGAATACCCGCGCAGGGTTCCAGATGTTTTTATCCATGATCGATGATCCGTCCTTTCGATACAGCGGTGTCCGCGCCTAACACGGCGCGGGGGTCGGCCAAAAGAGCCGCAGGCTTATTGCAGGTATGGCTGCCTAACAGAAAGCGCCGCACGGCGCTTTCTGTGGCCTGCGGCACCCGTCCGCCCGGGGGCGGGGGAAGCGGGATCTCCGCCTCCCCCGGTCCGGCCGCTTAGTACACGTAGGCGTAAATGGTGTTCTGCAGCGACTTGCGGACGAACATGTCGTAATACAGACGGTACTGGAACAGATACGCATCCGCCTTGGGGTTCTGCTCGGGGGTAAAGGTGCGGATTTTTTCGGACTTTTTCACCAGGCTGGCCGCGCGCCGCGGCAGCACGAGGATGCCGATGCTCTTGGCGCCGGAGGCGGGCACAAAGCCGCCCGGGCGCTGGTCGGTGCCGGAATCGTTGGTCTCGCCGTCGTAGAAGTCGAAGGCGGTCTTCATGCGGTCGTCGGCAACCGGAATGATCGGCACGTTGTTGATCATGCTGACCTTGACGTTGAGCTCGCCCTTTTTGAAGTCGCTGACCAGCAGCTGACGGGTCAGCTCGGTGGTGGTCATCAGCGCGTTCCACACGTCGTTGTTGACATAGCAGACCAGCGGCTCGGTGTAGCCGACCACCTTCTGCACGTTGTTGATGGCGGTGGTGATCATTTTGTTGACTTCCGAAGCGAGGGTGCCGGTGACCGTCTGGCTCTTGCTGACGGCGAGCGTTGCGAGCTTGGCAAGCACATACGCGTCCATCTCGGGCGCGACCTTGGTGCGCACGAATTCGCCCATCACCTGGCCGGCGAGGTTGGCGATGCCGGTCTCGTCGTTGTCCTCGCGGTCGAGCTGGAAGCTGCGGCCGCGGTCCATCGACATGGTGTAGGATTCGCTCGACACGGTGATGACGCCGGTGGTGAAGCCGTCGTCACGGTCGTAGTTGCCCAGCCCCTGCATGTCGAGGTCGGGGATCAGCACCGTGCGCGCGCCGACGAATTTGGCGCGCAGGTTGTTGTCGGCAAAGCAGCTCGTCTGTGCCTCCTGCATGAGCTTTTTGTCCAGCTCGCCGGTCAGACGGGTGTTGAATTCCAGTGTATTGATCGCCATAACTATCCCATTCCTTTCTTATCCGTGATCCCATTCAGCGTTCCCAGATGCCCCGCAGGACGGCCTCCAGCACCGGATCGGCGGTTTCGCCCGTACCGTCGGACTGCCGTCCCGCAGACGCGGCGGCGGCCGCCTGGGCGGCTTTGCGGGCTTCCTCGGCGCGGCGCTGCTCCTCGTACCGTATCCGCAGGTAGGCGTCGAGCAGCGGGATCCCTCCGGACACGGCCAGCTCCACCGCGTCGGCGGGCACCTCCCGGAAATCGGTTATCTCCGGGACGGCCTGCCGCAGGGCGAGAAACTCGTCCGCCAGCCGCTCCTCCAGCCCCTGGGCCGGCGCGGCAGTACGCACCGTCTCCGGTTTCCCGGAGACGGGCGCCTCCCCGCGCTGTGCCCGTTCCAGCTCGAGCAGCCGCTGCGCAGCCTTTTCGTTGCCGCCGCATTCGGCGGTCAGCGCCGCCAGCCGCTGCCGGCCGGCCGCTTCCGCGAGCGCGTCGATCAGCTCGGGCAGCGTGTGCTGCCCGGTGCCGTCCAGCTCCCGCAGCCGTGCGGCCAGTCCCGGCAGCCGCCGGAGGGTGTCCTCCCCGAGCTGTCCGGCGAGCGCGTCGAATTTCAAGCCCTTTTGGGCGTAAACCGCCGCCTCTTCCCTGGACAGCTGCCGGTCCTCGTGGTTGTAGCGCACCCGGATCACCTCGCCGTTATCCGCCGGTGAGGCGAAAGGTGCGTCCGTTTCCGTGATGACGTCCGACGGCGCCTGTGGTGCGGCGACGGCGGACGGTTCCCGGATTTCCTCCATACTGAGCATCCTCCTTTTATGTCTGCGGGAAAGGAGGTGCCTTTCCCGTCAGCAGCATTGTCGAAACTCCCGCGGCATTTCCGCAGGAAAAGGGGTTTTGGCCGCGTGCATTCTACGGCTTGCACCGGAATTTCCGCCCCGCTGGCGGCGGTCGCAAGCGCTGCCTGCGAGGATTTCTTCCGGTCGGCGACTTGTCGCCGGCAGGCCACACACTTTTGGTTGCGCCCAAAAGTGTGCAAAAAGCGCTTTTGTCCCACCTGCCATCTCGCGGCAAGCGAAATTGCCCATCGGCAATTTCGACGCCGCGGCTTGGGGTAAGCCAAAATCCCCCGGCTGGCCGGCCTCGGACTTTAGCGCCCGATCGCCGCGCGATATTTATGGGACATTCTGTCCGGATCCTATCTACTGAAGATCGGCCGGCCGACGCCGGAATGTTATCGGTCAACTGGCAGCGCCCACCCAAAGCAGGCGGCCGGAAAGCGCAGGACTGTGGGCGTGTACGGGCCTGCAGCTTAGCGCCGAAGGCGCAGCCTGTCGCACCCGGTGAGGAGCGGGTGATTCATTTATCGAGGCCGCCGGATGGAGGGGAAAAAGCGCTTTTGGTGCCTTTTGGGGCTTTGGCCAAAAGGCACTGCGGCGCAGCACCCGTGTGTTTCGTGCGGTAAGTTATTGCGCCGCATACGCGCACACAAGTATGTCTGCCTAACAGAAAGCGCCATGCGGCGCTTTCTGTGGGAGTTTTGCGCACAGCGCAAAACATCCCCTCCCGTGACAGCGCCTATTCTGGCCCCGCGGCCAAACCGCACCGCAGACTATAGGGCGGCATACCTGCCGAACCATCGGCAGACCCTCGGCTACTCCCCGCCGTCCTGCGCGCTGCCGTCGTAGCGCAGAAAGTTCTGCCACGCCTGTACGGCGCGGCGGGCCGCCTCCTGCTGCGCGGGGGAAGGCTGCTGCGCGGCGGGTTTGGTGCGGGACGGCTGCCGTGCGGGCGCCTGCCCGCCGGGCTGTCCCCGGTGCTCGCCGACCCGCCAGCCCGCGAGGAACGCTGCGGCCGCCCAGCCGAGCGCCGCCAGAGCGATGAGAAATGCCATCATATCCAACCGCCTTTCATGTCACGCGGGGTCACGCCGAAGCCAACCCCGCCGGTTTTCCGCGGCGGGGTGTCCGCACGCGGGCGTATCTCCGGCTCGAGCCCGTACCGCAGGGCGTCGAGACAATGGTTATCGCTGTCCGCCGGCCGGTTGCGGTACGCGCCGGTAGCGGGATCCTTCTCCCAGACGTAATTTTCAAACTCGCGGATAATGCACGGACAGCGTTCATCGACGATGAGCTCCTGCCGGGCGATCCACTGGATGCCGTGCAGCACGCTGTCCGGGCCCTTGCGGGAGGGGCGGATGCGCGGCACACCGAGCAGGCGGATTTCCTCAATGCTCTTCTGCTCGGCGGAATCGGCGATAATCCGCTCCTTGGCGAGCCCGAGCCGCTTGATCGCATCGGCGATTTTGTCGTTGAGCAGCCCCGTGCCGACGTATTCGCCGGTGATGAACACCCGCCCGCCCCTGCGGTCGTAGCGTCCCCAGACCAGCGCGCTCGGGTCGTTGACATAGCCGAAATCCAGCCCGCAGAACACCGGCAGCCCGGCAACCTCTTCGGCCGGGATCAGCCGCCGGGTCACCTGGGGGTACACCAGCCGCCCCGCCGACGCGAATTCGCCGAGCGCATAGATGCGGTAATAGCGGGGATTGCGGGTTTTGAGCGCCTCCAGCTCCCGGCAGTAGCTCTCCGGCAGGAAGCGGTTGTCGCGGTAGGTGGTGCGCAGGATCAGTGTGCCCTCCGGCGGCACGCCGGGGGTGTCCGGCGCGAAAAACAGCCGGTAGACCCAGTTGGCCCGGGAAACCGGATTGAACATCAGGAAAATCTGCGGTTCCGGCTCCGGCGGGCGCAGCCGCAGGCTGAGCTGCCAGAAATCCTCCTCGTTGAGCTCGGTGGCCTCCTCGATGACGATGTCGGTGATGCCGGTGATGGATTTGATCTTTTCGGGGTCGTCCATGCCCTTGAACAGGAGCACCGAGCCGTTCGGCAGGGTGATCTGGAAGTCGGAGCGGTTGACCGCCGCCGGGCAGCCGCAGGCCGCGAGCAGATCGAGGAACAGCTGGAACACCGAGTGGCGCAGCGTCGCGCCCACCTTGCGCACCACCAGCACCTTGCGCCGGCGGTTGAGCGCCTTGAGCAGCACCTTCTGGCAGGCAGCGTAGCTTTTGCCGGAGCCCGCGCCGCCGCAGTACACCTCCAGCCGGTGGGAATAGTCGTCGATGACGGCGTAGATCCAGCGGTTGAACGCCGCCGGGTTGAGCGCCTTGGCCAAGCCGCGCGCCTCCTTCCGTGTGTGGGAAATCCGGGGCCGGCGCCCCGCTAGGGCTTGAACCAGCGGCTCTCGCCGGGATTGCCGGGCAGCCGGTCGGAAAACAGGCCGAAATGCTTCCCCAGCAGCTCGAGCGCTTTGATCTGCTCGGCTATGGAGGGGCGGCGCGGCCGCACCTCGCCGTTTCTGTCGGTCTCCAGCACCTCCCGTTCGCCGGTGGCGATGGCGCTGAGCGCTTCGAGGGTACCCTGCGCATTGAGCAGTATCCCGTCATCCCCGTCCGGCGCCGTCCCGGCCGTCACATCTGCATCCGGTGGGCCGTCCGCTGCCCCGAGCCGCGCCCGAAGCTCCGGCAGCCCGGACAGGGCGCTGCGCAGGACGGGGTTTTCCAGCAGCATCTGCGCGCGCTTTTGGATGACCCGGTCGTCGCCGCGGGCGTGCGGATAGGCGGAGCGGTAGGCCTCCACCGGTTCCGCCCCGCGCTGCAGCCCGTCGAGAAACCGGCGTTGATTCGCGGTCAGGTCCGATCCCTCCCCTGACGCCGTCAGCGGCTGTCGGCCGTGCGGCGTTGTTTTCTCTACTATATCCGCAGATCGGCATTTGCGCCTCCCCTCTTTTTCCCCCGAAAATGGCATAAAAATGCACCCCGTCCATCGGGACGGGGTGTATGCGGTATTTTTTGCGGCAGCAAAACCACGCCAAAAATTTGTGAAAGTATGTCTGCCGATAAGT
This sequence comes from uncultured Oscillospiraceae bacterium, assembly GCA_900553255.1. GTDB lineage: Bacteria > Bacillota > Clostridia > Oscillospirales > Acutalibacteraceae > UMGS1591. The sequence goes on from USCI01000075.1 coordinate 7,229, forward strand.
CGGCAGCACCCATTTGCCCGATCCCAGGCAGCCAACCGGAATGCCTGCGGCATTCACGGAGGAAGAAACCCCTTGCCGGCCAAAAGGACGGCCGGCATTTTGCGGTCCGCCGCAAAACCGGGATTTTTCCCGCAAAAAGCGCTTTTGACTCACCTATGTGCTCGCGGCAAGCGAAATTGCCATGGGCAATTTCGACGCCGCGGCTCAGCCTAAGCAAAAATCCCCCGGCTGGCCGGCCTCGGACTTTCACTTCCTATCGCAGCGCGATATTTATGGGGCATTCTGTCCGGGGCCTATCTGCTTGATCAAGGCCGGCCGACGCCGGAAATCCGCCCTCATAAAGCGCTTACTTCTCCGGGTCGGGCACGTACTCGACGATATCGCCGATCTGACAGTCGAGCGCCTTGCAGATGCGTTCGAGCACGGTCAGGGCCACCGGCTCATTCTTTCCCAGCTTCGCCAGCGTGCCATTGCTGATTCCGGCCAAGTCGCGCAAATCCAGCTTCTTCATGTTTTTATCGATAAGCAGCTTCCACAAACCATTATAGGATAAGGCCATTCCACTACACCCGCCTTAAAATTCTGAGAAATTAGAATTTTCTGTTGACAAACGCCGCCATGCGTGCTATTCTTGTTCCAAGAAGAAAGAATAATATTCCATATTCGCAACAGCAAAGACAAAAATTGCGATAGTCCTATTTATTGTAGCATATCTTCACCGGCTTTTCCAGAATTTATATTCACCTTTGCAGAAAAAAACTGCATGTTTTTGCATGTCCTATCAGGAGGCGGATCGTATGCACTCGTTTATCGACGCGCTGTTCCGCGGGGAAATCAACCCGTTTGCAAACACGGATTTCCGCGACCCGGAATACCTGGCCATGAGCCGGCAGGGAAACGACCTTCTGGACAGCCTGTACGAGCGGCTGGATGAGGACGCGCGCCGGACAATGGACGACTACCTCGGCGCGCAGGCGGAAATCGGCGATTACGAAGCCCGCGCGTGGTTTGCGGAGGGGTTCCGGCTGGGCGCGTGCATGCAGCAGGACGTGTTGTCCTGTGCGGCAAAGCGCCGGGATTGACATTCCCCGCTGTATCCGCTACCATTATCTCAACGGACGGGGTGCGTGCGCGCCCTGCCCCGCGGTAATCGGTGCAAAAGGACGATGAAACATGCAAGCCTCCCTGACAAAAGGCCCGGTAACCCGCAGCCTGCTGCGGTTTGCGGCGCCGATGATTGCGGGCAACCTGCTGCAGCAGGTGTACAACGTCGCGGACACGCTGATCGTGGGCCGGTTTTTGGGTGCGGACGCGCTGGCGGCGGTCGGGGCGTCGTACGCGGTGATGGTGTTTCTGACCTCGGTGGTGCTGGGGCTGTGCATGGGCAGCGGGATGCTCTTTTCGATGCAGTACGGCGCGGGCGACACCGCGGCAATGAAGCACAGCATGGTGCTGTCGTTCGGGTTCATCGGCATTACAGCGCTGCTCATCGAGGGGCTTTCGCTTGCGCTGATCGACCCGTTCCTGCGGCTGCTGCAGATCCCGGCCGAGGTTTGGACGCTCACCCGCTCCTACCTGTTCATCATCTTCATCGGCACCTTTTTCGTGTTCGTATACAACTATTTCGCGGCGGTGCTGCGGGCGGCGGGCAACTCGGCGGCGCCGCTCATCTTCCTGGCGGTGTCGGCGGTGCTGAACATCGGCCTGGACCTGCTGTTTGTGGTGGTGATCCCGCTGGGGGTCGGCGGCGCGGCGCTGGCGACCATACTCGCGCAGGCGGTGTCCGGCGCGGGGATTGCGGTGTATGTGTTTGTGAAAATCCCGGCGCTGCGGCCGCGGCGGGCGGATTTCCGCTTCGATAAGGCGGTGCTGGGGCGGATCGTGCAGTATTCGCTGCTCACCTGCGTGCAGCAGTCGGTGATGAACCTCGGCATCCTGCTGGTGCAGGGCCTGGTCAACAGCTTCGGCGTCACCGTGATGGCGGCGTTTGCGGCGGCGGTGAAAATCGATTCCTTCGCCTACATGCCGGTGCAGGATTTCGGCAATGCATTTTCGTTTTTCATCGCGCAGAACAAGGGCGCGGGCGAGAGCGCGCGCATCCGGCGGGGGCTGCGCTCGGCGGTGGTGACCGCGCTGGTGTTCTGCGCGGGGATTTCGGCGGCGGTGGCGGGGTTTGCCCGGCCGCTGATGGGGCTGTTTATACAGCCGGAGGAGACCGAAATTTTGCGCATCGGGGTGGAATACCTGCGCATCGAGGGGTCGTGTTATTTCGGCATCGGCATCCTGTTCCTGCTGTACGGGCTGTACCGCGGGGTTGGCCGGCCGGGCTTTTCGGTGGTGCTCACGGTGATTTCGCTGGGCACCCGCGTGGCGCTGGCCTACCTGCTCGCGCCCATCGAGGCGGTCGGACTGCTCGGTATCTGGTGGGCGGTGCCGATCGGATGGTTTCTCGCCGACGCGACGGGGCTGATCTACTACGCCTGTCTGCAGCGCAGGGCGAAACGGCAGCCATAAGAAAAAGGAGGGGGTATCATGAAACCGTCACACAAGCCGCATTCGGGGCAGGTCCCGGCGCTCGAGCTCACGCCCGAGCAGGTTTGCCGTATCCGGCAGCTGAAAACGGGGCCGGCGGCGTATAAAGCGGCGCTCAGGGAGCTGAGCAACCAGCAGACGGCCGCTCTGGTGTACGGGCTGCGGCGCGGCACCGACGAGCTGTCCCGAAAATTCCGCCGGAAATGGCGGCTGCGGCTTATCCTTACCTTTTTGTGCCTCATTCCGGGGCTCACATCCGTCCTTCTGCTGCTGCGCATCGATACCGCGGCGGCACCCGCTCTTCTGCCGGTCAAAACAGCGGGCCTCATCGCGTCGTTTCTCGTCCTTTGTCTCGGTTTACTTTTCGCCCTGGCGTCCAACTGCGTATTTGCCGCCTATCTGTTTGCCCTGGTCGATGCCACGGGCTGATGTATATGCACGCTGTCCCGGTGGCGCGGGGCGGCCTGTCTGCGTTATGGGGAGATGGAGGGGTTAGGTATGAATCTGCCGAATCTGGAGCTGCTGGATCTCGTACCGGTGGAGGTGCGGCGCATCAAGGCGCTCGAAAAAGGGTCGAAAGCGTATAAAAAGGCGGTCGGCGCGCTCAAAGCGAAGCTGGCGCCGCTGCTGGTGGACAACCTGCAACGCGGCACCGACGAGCTGTCCCAAAAATTCCGCCGGGAATGGAAATCCTGCCACCGCAAAGCGATATTTTACGGAATCCTCGCTCTTGTAATATTTGTGCTGATGTGTGTGTGGATCGGAAGTACCGAAGGGGAAACGCCAGTGGAATGGGTGATATTGGTTCTCTGGCTGTCTGTCGCGCTGTTAGCATATGTTGTATGTCTGCGTTTTGGCGTGCTCAGCAGACGGCAGGTCACCGCTTATCTGGTCTTTCTGATCGAGGATTACCACCACCAGCCGCCGGACTGCCCGGACGAGCTGCTGGCGGCCGCAGTGGAAACGGCGCGGTATTATCACCTGAACCCGCAGCCGTTTGAACCGGGGGACGTCTGCGGATGTATCCACTGTCTCGCGGTTTTCCCGGCCGAGGAGGCGGTCTTTACGCCCGACGACGATACCGTCTGTCCCCATTGCGGGCAGCGCACGGTGATCGGCGGTGAGGATGGACAGCCGCCGGACGGCGAATTGCTGCGCGTCATGCAGGCGTACTTTTTCCCGGAATCCTCCGGCGACTGACGGATGGTCTTATCTTTTTTCCAACCCCGTTTACAGCGTTTTTTAAACGCGCACGTACTTTTGGTTTACCCTTTGGGTTACTTTTTGGGTTACCTTTGGTATTGGTTGCACCGGTCAGGGAAATGGAACGCCCCGTTCGGGGAAATGGATGGCACCGTCCGCGGAAATCCGTTTCCCTTTTCGGGATACGGCGGAGAGCCCGTTTGAACCGGCCCGCGCCGGGAATGTTATCGGTCAACTGGCAGCGCCCGCCCAAAGCAGGCGGCCGGAAAGCGCAGGACTGCGGGCGTGAACGGGCCTGCAACTTA
>USCI01000076.1 GCA_900553255.1 uncultured Oscillospiraceae bacterium
GGCTTGAGCAGGCGGCGGGGCTGGTCCAGTTTATGGCGGCGCAGATCCGCTATACCGCCGCGCCGGTCGGGGAGCTGCTCGACCGGGCTGCCGGTGCGGCCGAGTTTACCCGGCTGACCTTTTTATCCGCCTGCCGGCAGCGGCTCCAAAGAGGCGAAGGCTTCCGCGCAGCCTGGCCGGAAAGCCTGCGGGAGCAGGGAGCCGCGGGCGGCGCGAACGATGCCGACTGCGAGCTGCTGCGGCGCTTCGGGGAAGAGCTCGGCACCACCGATGTGGAGGGGCAGCTGGCCTCCTGCCGGCTGTACGCCGACCGGATCAGTGAAAGGCTCGCGGCGGCGCGGCGGGCGGCGGCGGAAAAGGGCAGGCTGTACGTTACCCTGGGCGCCGCGGGCGGGCTTGCGGCGGTGCTCCTTTTGTGGTAGGCAGCAGGCGGGCGATTCTAAACCGGGAGTCATGGGTGGGAGAAATCCTGCCGGGAAAGGGATGGATATAAGCATGGATGTCGATCTGATTTTTAAAATTGCCGCCATCGGCATTATCGTCGCGGTGCTCAATCAGGTGCTGATCCGCTCCGGGCGGGAGGAACAGGCGATGCTGACGACGCTTGCGGGGCTGATCGTGGTGCTGTCACTGATCGTGGTGGAGATCAGTGATCTGTTCCGCATGGTCAAATCCGTGTTTGGGTTATAGCCATGGACATGGCAATGATTGTGGGCGTGGTGATGATCGCCGCCTTTCTTGCGGTGCTGCTGCGCCACCAGAAGCCGGAGTTTGCGATGGCGGTCGGCGTGCTCACCGGCATCGCGGTGCTGCTGCTGATCATCAGCAAAATCGTACCGGTGCTCGATACCCTGCGGGATATGCTGGACGCTGCCGGCCTGCCGGGCGAATACGGGCAGATCCTGTTCAAGGCGCTCGGGCTGTGCCTGCTGACCCAGCTGGCGGCGGATGCCTGCCGCGACGCGGGCGAAAACGCGATGGCGGCCAAGGCGGAGCTGGCCGGTAAGGCGGCGATGCTGCTGCTGTCGCTGCCGCTGTTTGAAAAGGTCGCGGAGCTGGCCGCGTCGCTGATCGGCGGAACGGGGGCGGGCGGATGAAACGGTTTTTCTTTCTGCTCCTGCTGCTTCCGATGCTGCTGGTCCTTCCGGCGGCGGCGGAAGAGGCCGATACGGAACAGATTTACGACGAACAGCTCGAGGCGAGCGGCGCGGATGAGCTGATCGATATGCTGCCGGAGGAGACCCGGCGGTTTATGGAGGAGCTGGGGATCACCTCGCTGCAGCCGGAGGGCCTGACCGGGCTTGCCCCGCAGAATGTGCTGGAAAGTCTGCTCGGTCTGCTCGGCGAGCAGGCGGGGACACCGCTGGCCGCCTGCGGGGTGGTACTGGGGATCGTGCTGCTGTGCGCGCTGATGGACGGTGCTAAGCAGCTGGCGAAGGAGCCCGCGGTGTCGGAGGTGTTCGGTGTCATCTGCGCGTTGGCCGCCTGCACGGCGGTGCTCATCCCGGTCGCCGGCTGCATCCGGTCGGTCAGCGAGGCGGCGGAAAGCGCGTCGGTCTTTACCACCAGTTTTGTGCCGGTGTATGCCGGGGTGATGGTGACTACCGGACAAGCCGCGTCGGCGCTGTCCTATCAGACGCTGATGCTGTTTGCCGCCCAGCTGATGACCATGCTGGCGAGTTATGTGATTGTGCCGCTGATGACCATTTCCCTCGCGCTGGGGCTGACCGGCGCAGTGTCCGGCGGGCTCAAGCTGGACGCGGCGGGCGGGCTGCTCAACAAAACGGCGGTCTGGCTGCTCAGCCTGACGGCGACGCTGTTCGTCGGCCTTTTATCGATGCAGAACCTGGTGGGTGCGGCCGCCGATTCCCTCGCCGGGCGCGCGGTGAAATTTTCCCTTTCCAGCTTCGTGCCGGTAGTCGGGGGCGCCCTGAGCGAAGCGCTCGGCTCAGTGCAGGGCTGCCTTTCGCTGCTGCGCTCCACGCTGGGCGGATTCGGCATCCTGACTACTGCGGCGATGCTGCTGCCCCCGCTGCTCGAATGCGCGGTATGGGCGCTGGGGCTTAGCCTGTGCAGCATGGCCAGCGAAATATTCGGGCTGACCCAGCTGACCGCCGTACTCAAAAGCGCGCACGCGGTGGTCAAGACCCTCATCGGCGTGCTGGCGGTCTGCGGGTTGTTTTTAATCGTTTCCACCACCATCGTCACGATGGCGGCGGCCAAGGTGACATGAAAGGATGAAGCATATGGACGCGGTTCGTTCCTGGGCGATTGCCCTGTGCGCGGCGGCGGTGGGCTGTACCCTGCTGCAGATGCTCGCCCCGAAGGACGGGATGGGGCGCATCTTCAAGCTGCTGCTCGTGGCTTTTTTCCTGTGCTGCCTGACAGCGCCGCTTCTGCAGCTCAAAAACCTGACCCGGCTGGATTTTGGCGGGCTGCCCGACGAGGTGGCCTCCAGCGCGCTCCAGCAACGGGTCAACGAGCAGGCGGTCAGCCAGATCAATGCCGCCCTTGAGGAGATCGCCGGGCATGCGGTGGAGAGGTATGGGATTGAAATGGAAAAAATCGCCGTTGAGACGGATACTTCGGCGGACGGCAGCATATATATCAGACAAGTTGTCGTATCGCTGGATAAAAAAAACGCCAACCGTGCCGCCGAGGTCAGACAGATCCTCGAAAACCGGCTGGGCGTGGAAGTAACGGTGCAGACGCCGGGATGATTTCCGGCAGGCGGGAAAGGAGAATGGGTGGTATGGAGGAACGAACGGGCGTATCCGCGAAAATAACGGCGTTTTTCAAAGGGGGGAAGGCAACCAAGTGGATCGTGGCGCTCGGCGTGATCGGCATCGGGCTGATCCTGCTGTCGGAATTCTGGCCGCAGAAGACACAGGAAACCGCCGCGAAGGCCACAGCGCAGGATTTTGTGGCGGATACGGAAAAACGGCTGACCGAAATGATCAGCAACATCAGCGGCGCGGGGCAGTGCCGGGTGATGGTGACGCTGGAAAACGGCGTCGAGTATGTCTATGCGACCGAACAGAAGATCAATTCCGACCGCACCGAGGATACCGGCGGCAGTTCCTCCAAGTATTCCCAGCGCGATGACTCGGAGGAATCCATCATTCTGGTGGAGGTCAACGGCGAGCGCCAGGGGCTGCTGGTCAAGGAAATCCAGCCGACGGTGCGGGGGGTGGTGATCGTCTGCGAAGGCGGCGACGACCCGGCGGTGCAGGAACAGATCACCGACGCGGTGACCACCGCGCTGAACATATCCACCAAGCGGGTAAGCATATCCAAGCTAAGCAGCAGTCAATGAAGCGGAGCAGCAACGGCAAATGAAAGCCTATACGGGGAAAGGAAGGATCATCGGTGAGCAACATTTTCGGGAAAAAGCAGGTTCTTTTGGCGACTTTGATTCTGGCGCTGGGGGTGGCGGTGTACCTCAACTACTATTTTGCCACCAAGGCACCGGACACGCTCGACACCGGCGGCGGCGTGACCACAAGCGATTCCTCCAAGAATCTCGGTGACGCGCAGTTTGTGGATAACAACTCCGTCGTATCGGGCGACGAACAGGCGAACACTACCCCTGACTACTTTGCGCAGGCGAGGGCCAACCGTGAAACCGCACGCGAGGAGGCGCTCGATTTGATCAAGGACATGATGAACGACGCAAAGGCGACCGACGCCATCAAGCAGGAGGCGCTGGCCAAAACCGAGGAGGTTGCGGCAGCCATCGAGCAGGAGAGCAAGATCGAAAGCCTGGTCAAAGCCAAGGGGTTTGAGGACTGCGTCGTCTTTATCGAAGGCAAGACCTGCCACATCGTGGTCAAGGCGGAAGGGCTGCAGCCGCAGGAGGCCGCCCAGATCACCGACATCATCTGCGCACAGTCGCAGGTGCCGGCGACAGGAATCACCATCGTGACCTCCAACGGCTGAGGAATACGCCGTCCGGACGGCCGCTGTTTTTACCGCGATTTTACCCGAAACCCCTGCACGGCTGCACTGTGGGGACGGGAATATGAAAAAATGGTTGCGGCAGGGGGAATTTGTGGTATAATACTGAGTGACGGCGGACCGACCGGCAGCGGCGGGACGCTGCTCGGCCGGCAAAAACAAGGCCTTTTCGCCGAAGCACGGCGGTTTTTGTCAGGACTACAAAGGGGGTTCATCGTATGGATGAGCAGGGGTATCGTCCCTCTGAAGGCAGCTGCATTATTTCCGAAGATGTCATTGCCACGATCGCCAGCACCGCTGCGCTCGATGTCGCGGGTGTGGCCAGCATGGCTTCCCGTCCGGCGGATATCCGCGGTATTATAGGAAGCGGCGCCGCCAAGTCGGTGCGCGTGATCAACAATGAAAGCGAAACCGTGCTGGAGGTATATATCAATCTCAAGCTCGGTGCCAAAATCCCGGAGGTCGCCGGCGAGGTGCAGCACGCCGTCAAGGTGGCGGTGCAGTCGATGACCGGCAAGCCGGTCAACAAGGTCAATGTGCATGTTGCCGGGCTGGTACTGGAAGATGACAAGGCTAAGGCATAATCGGACGGAAATCAGGCGGGCCCTCCGCAGCAGATGTGGAGGGCCTGTTTGTTCATATCTGCGCGTATGCCGGCAGGTGTGCCGGGCGTGGGAAATTTGAAAACGAAAGGCATGGTGTCGGCCTATGACCCGGCGCGAAGCACGCGAGTTGGCCTTTATCCTTTTATTTGAGAGTACCTTTACCGATGAATACGTCCGGGATATCCTGGAAAGCGCAAGGGAAGCGCGGGACGTGGAAGCGGACGCGTTCGCCCTGGCGCTGGCGGAGGGGACCCAGGAGCATCAGCGGGAACTCGACGAATTGATTTCCCGCTTTTCTTTGAAATGGAGCAAAAACCGCCTCTCCCGTGTGGCGCTCTCGCTGCTGCGGCTGGCGTCGTACGAGATGCTGTACGAAAAGGACATCCCGGTCAGCGTTTCCATCAACGAGGCGGTGGAGCTGGCGAAAAAGTACGGCGGCGACGACGATTCCGCGTTTATCAACGGGGTGCTCGGCGGTCTGGCGCGAAGCGGGCTTATTGCCGGCGACGTGGCGGACAAGCAGCCGGCCGGGGATGCGCCGTGAGCTGCTTCCTTGGGCTGGATACCAGCAACTATACCACCTCCGCCGCGTTGTATGACACCGAAACCGGGCAGATGATCCAGGTCAAGCGGCTGCTGCCGGTGCGGCAGGGTGAGCGCGGGCTGCGGCAGAGCGACGCGCTGTTCCACCACGTGCGGCAGCTTCCGGACATTCTGGAGGCGCTTTATGCCGGGGAGGAGCTGCCGGTGGACGGCATTGCGGCCTCCGACCGGCCGCGGGAGGCGGAGGGTTCCTACATGCCCTGCTTTCTGGCTGGCTCTGGCGCGGCGCGTCAGCTCGGTACGGCACTGCACCGGCCGGTGCGCTTTTTCACCCATCAGCAGGGCCATGTGGCGGCGGCGCTGTTCGGTGCCGGCTGCACCGAATGGGCCGGGGCACCCTTCCTGGCGTTCCATGTATCCGGCGGCACTACCGACGCGCTGCTGGTGCGTCCCGACCGGGAACGGCTGCTCACCTGTGAGACGGTGGGCGGCTCGCTCGACCTGAAGGCCGGGCAGCTCATCGACCGGGTCGGGGTGATGCTGGGACTGTCCTTTCCGGCGGGCCCTGCTCTCGAGGCGCTTGCGGCCGGAGCGGACGGCGTAAAGGAGCCGCGCGCGGTGCTGCGCGGCAGCGACTGCCATCTGTCCGGCGTGGAAAACCAGTGCCGCACGATGCTGGACAAGGGTGTGCCGCCGGCCGAGATCGCGCGGTTCTGCCTGCTGAGTGTGCTGGCCGCCATCGATGGCATGACGGCGGCGCTGCGCAGGACGTATGGGCCGCTGCCGCTGCTGTACGCCGGCGGCGTGATGGCCAACCGCTTGCTGAGAGCGGAGCTGGAAAAGCGGCACGGCGGACGTTTCGCTCCGCCGGAATATTCAGCCGACAATGCGGCCGGCATCGCCTGGCTTGGTGCGATGACCGCGTGAAAGCAAGACAAATCCACGGAAAAGGAGGTGCCGCCGGATGAAAGTGATTTCGGTCAGTCAGCTCAATCGCTATGTCAAATCGCTGCTGGAAGGCGACGCCAACCTCGCGGCGGTATACATCGGCGGCGAGATATCCAACTTTACCAACCACTACAAATCCGGGCATCTGTACATGTCCTTAAAGGACGAGGGCGCGGTGGTCAAGGCGGTGATGTTCCGCGCCTACGCCTCCAAGCTGGCCTTCACGCCGGAAAACGGGATGAAGGTGATCGTCAGGGCGCGGGTATCGCTGTACGAAAAGGACGGCGCGTTCCAGATTTATATCGAGGAGATGCAGCCCGACGGAGTCGGCGCGCTGCAGATCGCGTTTGAACAGCTCAAGAAAAAGCTGGCGGCGGAGGGGCTGTTTGAAGCCTCCCGAAAAAAGCCTCTGCCGCGGTATCCGGCGCGGGTTGGGGTGATTACCTCACCGACCGGTGCGGCGGTGCGGGATATTTTCAACGTGCTCGGCCGGCGGTTCCCGCTCGCGCGGGTGGTGTTCACCCCGGTGCTCGTACAGGGCGAGGGCGCGCCGGCACAGCTGGTTGCCGCTCTGCGCCGCTTTAACGAGACAAACGCGGCAGATGTGCTTATCATCGGCCGCGGCGGCGGCTCCATCGAGGAGCTGTGGGCCTTCAACGACGAGACGGTCGCGCGGGCGGTGGCGGCGTCCCGGATTCCGGTGATCTCCGCCGTGGGGCATGAAACCGACTTCACCATCTGCGATTTTGTGGCAGATCTGCGCGCGCCCACCCCTTCTGCGGCGGCGGAGCTGGCGGTGCCCGACCAGCATCAGCTGGCGGCGCGGCTGACCCAGTTATACGGGGCGCTGCGGCAGTCCGCGCTGCACCGTGTGGAGGTTGAGAACACACGGCTTGCGTCAATTCGGGGCAAGCGCTGCCTGGCCACCCCGCTGTTTTATGTGGAGGAGCAGGGGATGCGCCTCGACTATTTTGTACGGCGGTTTGCGGCGGCGGCACGGGTGCAGACCAGCCGGGCCGAGGGGCGGTTGTCCGCTGCGGCCGGCAAGCTCGACGCGCTCAGCCCGCTGAAGGTGCTTTCGCGCGGCTACTCGATTGTTTACAAGGACGGCGAGGTGCAGCATTCGGTGGAAGGCATCCGTTCGGGGGACAAGCTCTCCCTGCGGCTGTCCGACGGCCGGATCGAGTGTACGGCCGACTGATTTTACAGAGGTTTCGGACGGAACCGGGCGGTGGAGAGGGATTTCCGCCGCGCCGCGTATCCGGACGAGAAACCGGGAAAGGATAGAGTGCATACGATGGCAGAGGAATGGACGTTTGAAAAGGCGATGACCCGGCTTGAGCAGATCGTGGGGATACTGGAGAGCGGGCGGTGCACGCTGGACGATTCCCTCAAGCTGTTTGAGGAGGGGACCAAGCTGACTGCCTACTGCTCCAAGGCGCTCAAGACGGCGGAGCAGAAAATTGTTAAGCTGACCGCCGCGGAGGAGCCGCAGCGCGAGGAGGAGCCGGCGCTTACCGCGCAGGCGGATTCGCGTGACCTGGCGGCGGAATAACGGTCGTCCCGGCAGCAGCCGGCGGACGGAAAGGCAGTGAAAAACGGGAATGGAATTGTATTCACAGCATATGCAGGCGCATCTGAAGGCAGTGGAGGAAGCGCTGCCGCAATACCTGCCGGCCTCCGGCGGGCTGCAGGCGGTGGTCGAAGAGGCGATGGGATACGCCTGCGCGGCGGGCGGCAAGCGGCTGCGGCCGGTACTGCTGCTGGAGTTCTGCCGTGTCTGCGGCGGGCGGACCGCACCGGCACTGCCATTTGCCTGCGCGCTCGAGATGATCCATTCCTATTCGCTCGTACATGACGATATGCCCTGCATGGACAACAGCCCGCTGCGCCGCGGGCGGCCGTCGGTCCATGCGGCATACGGTGAGGATATGGCGCTGTTGACCGGCGACGCCTTGCTTAACCGCGCGTTTGAGACGATGCTTGCCCCGGGAAACGGGGAAGGCATCCCGCCGCAGACGGTGCTGCGCGCGGCGTTTGTGCTCGCGGACGCCGCCGGCATCCGCGGTATGGTCGGCGGGCAGACCATTGACCTGCAGTATGAACACCGGCAGGCCGATCTTGCGGTGCTCGAGCAGCTGCAGGCGGGCAAGACGGCGGCGCTGATGATTGCGGCCTGCGAAATGGGCGCACTGCTCGGCGGCGGATCACCGGAACAGGTGGAGGCGGCCCGGCGGTTCGGCCGCGAGGTCGGCCTGTGCTTCCAGATCGTGGACGACATACTGGATGTGACCTCGACGGCACAGACTCTCGGCAAGCCCACCGGCGGCGATGCGGCACTCGCTAAGAATACCTATGTGTCGCTGCTCGGGCTGGAGGGTGCGCGTCAGCTCGCTGGGCGGCGTACGCAGGAGGCGCTTGCGGCGCTGGATATCTTCGGTGATGCGGCGCAGGAGCTGCGCGGGCTGACCACCGCGCTGCTGGAGAGGGAAAAATAGGGCAGGAAAAGCGTATAGGGAAAGGCTTGAAATGCGATGGTTTTAATACGGGATTTTCTGGCGAACCGCGTGCTGTTCGCTGCGGCGATCGCCTGGATGTGCGCGCAGGTGCTTAAAATCGTGCTGACCCTGATTACCACAAAGAAGTTCCGCGCGGAACGGCTCTGGGGGGCGGGCGGCATGCCGAGCGCGCATTCCGCCATGGTGTGCAGCCTGACCATTGCGATTGCGCGGTTTGAAGGGGTAAATTCCGCCACCTTCGCGCTCGCGGTGATGTTCGCTTTCGTGACAATGTACGACGCGATGGGGGTGCGCCGGGAAACCGGAGAGCACGCCAAGCTGCTCAACAAATACGTAAACCGGCTCGAGCGTGAGGATGCTGACGTTGACGGGGACGGCGTCCCGGACCGGCAGGTCGAGGAGATCGAGCTCAAGGAATATATCGGCCATACGCCGCTTGAGGTGCTCGGTGGCGTACTGCTCGGCATTTTGGTGGGAATCCTGATACCGGCGTGACGGCATCGGCACGCCGCAGGAAAGCGAGGTGAACCCTTTGCCTGAGGAATCGTATCTGGCACGCATCCACTCCCCGGAGGATCTCCGGGATCTCAATAAAAAGGAGCTGCCCGCGCTGTGCGAGGAGCTGCGGGAAACCCTGATCCGCACGGTGTCCCACACCGGCGGGCATCTGTCCTCCAACCTGGGCGTGGTGGAGCTTACGGTGGCGCTGCACCGGGTGTTTTCCCTGCCGCACGACTGCATCGTCTGGGATGTGGGGCATCAGTGCTATGTCCACAAGCTGCTCACCGGACGGGCGGACCGTTTCGATACGCTGCGCACCGAGGGCGGGATTTCCGGCTTTCCCCGGCCCTGCGAAAGCGATTACGACTCGTTCATTGTGGGGCACAGCAGCACCTCGATCTCCGCCGCCAACGGCATCGCCAAGGCCAAGGCGCTCAGCGGCGACGACGGCTATGTGGTGGCGGTCATCGGCGACGGTGCGCTGACCGGCGGGCTGGCCTACGAGGGTCTGAGCAACGCCGGGCGCAGCAGCGACAGGCTGATCGTGGTGCTCAACGACAACCGCATGTCCATCAGCCGCAACGTCGGCTTTATGGCCCGGCATCTGACCCATCTGCGCTCCCGCGCGCGCTATGTGCGTTTTAAAAACCGCTTTGGGCGATTTCTCAATCATGTGCCGCTGATCGGCAAGCCGGTCAACCGGCTGCTGATGTCGGCAAAGGCGAGCTTAAAGGCTATGATCTACCACAGCAGCACGATGTTTGAAGAGATGGGGTTTTATTATCTCGGACCGGTGGACGGCCACAACCTCGACGACCTCATCCGGGCGCTCAAAACCGCCAGAAGCATCGGCAAGCCGGTGGTCCTGCACACGGTCACTATCAAGGGGCAGGGATATTCCTACGCCATGAACAGCCCCGACCGCTTCCACGGCGTATCCGGCTTCGATGTGGTTACCGGCAAAACGCCGGCGTCCGCACCGAGCTTTTCCTCGGTGTTCGGCGAGGCGGTTTGCGAGCTGGCGGAAGAGGATGAACGCATTTGTGCGATTACGGCGGCGATGAAGAGCGGCACCTGCCTGCAGGATTTTGCTGCCCGCTTTCCGGAGCGCTTTTTTGATGTCGGGATTGCGGAGGAGCACGCGGTTACCTTTGCCTCCGGTCTGGCCAGGGGCGGCAGGCTGCCGGTGTTTGCGGTTTACTCTACCTTCCTGCAGCGCAGCTATGACCAGCTGCTCAACGATACGGCGATCCTCGGCAGCCATATTGTGCTGGCGGTGGACCGCGCCGGCATTGTGCCGGACGACGGGGAAACCCATCAGGGTATTTTTGATGTGCCCTTCCTGACCACCATCCCGGGCACCACGATCTATGCGCCGGCGTCGTTTGCGGAGCTTAAGGTGTATCTGCGCAGGGCGCTGTTGGATACGCCGGGCATCGCTGTGGTGCGTTATCCCAAAGGGGGAGAACTGCCCGGCCTGCCGGAGATGCCGGCTGAAGCGAAGCCGTATACCCTGCTCAGGGCCGAAGGGGCGGATACGCTGCTGGTGACCTACGGACGCATTTTTGCCAATGCGGTGCAGGCGGCGCAGGAGGCGGCGGAAAAAGGGCGGCAGGTATCGGTGCTCAAGCTCGGACAGATCCATCCGCTCGATTCGGGTTGTATTCAGGCGGCTTCCGGCTATCGCCGGGTTCTCTTTTTTGAGGAGGGCAGCCCGGCCGGCGGGGTTGGCGAGCATTTCGGCACGCAGTTGTCGGCGCGGCATTATGCCGGTGACTACCGCATCCACGCGGTGGAGCCGTTTGTCTCCACCTGCAAGACCGAGGCCGGCCTGCGTCACGCGGGCCTGGATGTCGACGGCATGCTGCGGGCCATCGAGACGGATTGAGGCGGCGTTTACAGGAATGACGGACAGGGCGGGAGGCAAAAGCATGCCGGAAAAGGAACGCAGGCGGCTGGATGTGGAGCTTGTGCGCCGGGGACTGGCGGAGAGCCGCAGCAAGGCACAGGAGATGCTGGCGGCCGGCCTGGTGACGGCAGACGGCCGTCCCGCGGCGAAAGCGTCTCTGCCGGTGTCCGACGAGACGGCGATTGCCTGTTCCGGCGAGCCGCGGTATGTCGGCC
>USCI01000077.1 GCA_900553255.1 uncultured Oscillospiraceae bacterium
TAGACCCTTTTTGTGCTTTCGGGTCCTATTTCTTCATTTTTTCTTTACAGTGCCGTCGGCAGGTTATTCCTCGTTATGCCTATATACTATCGCTGTTTCCCTTCGCCGTCAAGATCGGCGTGGCAATTTTTGGTCCATTTCTGAAGGATTTATGAAAGCGGGCGAAAGGTTTGCCAAAGGTACTGGACAGCGCGGCCCGGCGGGAGTATGCTGTAAGTAACGGATAGAAACGGATGCGGCGGAGCATCTCACCTGCCGAAAACGGCATTTCCGAAGAAAGCAAAACGAAGGAGCGATCCGATATGATTTGTACACGCTGCGGGACGGCCAACCCGGACAATGCGGTTTACTGCGCGCACTGCGGCAGCCCGATGGCACAGGGCAATCCCGCAAATACCCGCTGCCCGAACTGCGGTAATCCGATCCATCCCCTGGCAACCGCATGCCCGAACTGCGGCATGGTGTTCCAGCCGGTGATTGTACCGGGTACGGTGGATCCGCGCAAATCCAAAATTGCCGCGGGGCTTCTGGGGATTTTTCTCGGCGGCCTCGGGGTGCACAATTTTTATCTGGGCTATACCGGCAAGGCGGTTGCCCAGCTGATCCTGACCCTGGTCGGCAGTATTTTCGGCTGCTTCGTGTTCCCGCTGATTGCAGCGGCAGCAGCCGGTATCTGGGGCCTGGTGGAGGGAATTATGATCCTCGCCGGCTCCATCGACGTGGACGGCCACAATATCCCGCTGAAAGACTAAACGACGGCAGCAAACAATGCCGGCACAAGGAATTTGTGCCGGTATTGTTTTTGGTCTACGGTTTATACTAAAAGAATAAATATAAATAAGTATTACAATTTGGCGTATCAAATTCTCCTGCCTGCCGGCGCATGTTATGTATGAAACTGGCAATAATGGAATTATAATTCCAGTCAGGAGAGGGCGTGACCGCACGTGTACAACAAGGTGGAAATCTGCGGCGTCAACACCGCCAATCTGAAGGTACTCAGTGAAAGCGAAAAGATGCGCCTGCTCAGGGAGATGCGGGCCGGAAACCGGAAGGCGAGAGAGGAGCTGGTCAACGGAAATCTGCGGTTGGTGCTCAGCGTGATCCAGCGGTTCACCCAGCGCGGCGAAAATCTTGACGATCTGTTTCAGGTCGGCTGCATCGGCCTGATCAAGTCCATCGACAATTTCGACATCAACCAGAACGTGCGGTTTTCCACCTACGCCGTGCCGATGATTATCGGGGAGATCCGGCGGTACCTGCGGGACAACAACGCCATGCGGATCAGCCGCTCGATGCGGGATACCGCCTATCGGGCGATGCAGATCAAAGAGAAGCTGACCACCGAAAAGCTGCGCGATCCTTCGGTGGAGGAGATTGCCAAACAGATGGATCTGCCGAAGGAAGAGGTGGTGCTGGCGCTGGAATCGATCGTGGATCCGGTGTCGCTGTACGAGCCGGTTTACGCCGACGGGGGCGACACCATTTATGTGATGGATCAGGTGGGCGACCACAATGACGACAAAAACTGGCTGGATGAGATTGCGCTCAAGGAGGCGATCCGGGGGCTGAGCGACCGGGAGAAACGGATTCTGAACCTGCGGTTTTTCAAGGGGATGACCCAGATTGAGGTGTCGGCGGAGATCGGCATCAGCCAGGCGCAGGTCAGCCGGTTGGAAAAGGGTGCACTGGCGAGGATCAAAAAACAGCTGTGAAGGGGCCGAAGGCTCCTTTTTCGATGGAGGAAAACGGACGGCGCCTTTTCGGCGACGTCCGTTTTATGGTATAATGAGGCCGGCAGGGAGGGATATACGATGACCAATGAGGAAATACGGCAGGCGGCTATGCAGCAGTCGGCGATCGACCTGCATTGCCGTGCGCAGGATTTTTCCTGCGGGCACAACGTGGTGGTGCTGTCGCAAAGCGATCCCGCGGCGCGGCGCTATCTGGAACTGCCGTTTGCCTGCAACCTGGTTTCCTACGGGGACAACATTGTCGCCTCGGTCAGCGAAGGGCTGCGGGATGTGGTGACGGCATATATCAACCGATATCCCGCTGAGCACTGCTTTGAGACGCCGCATATGCATGTGCTCGACGATCAACTGCGGCCGGCGGGATTCCGGATATGCTTTATGGCGGAATACTTTCTGCCGGACATGACGGTGCTGGGGGAACGGCCGTGTCCCTTTGCGGTGCGCCTGCTGGAACCGGCGCAGTTTCAGTCGCTGTATACGCCCCAGTGGAGCAACGCCCTTTGCGCACAGCGCCGGGAGCTTGATGTGCTGGCGGCCGGCGCGTTTGACGGGGAAACGCTGGTGGGGCTGGCGGGCTGCTCGGCCGACTGCGGAACGATGTGGCAGATCGGGATTGATGTGCTGCCTGCCTATCGGCGCCGGGGAATCGCGGCCGCGCTCACCAGCCGCCTGGCACTGGAGATCCTGCGCCGGGATCGGATCCCCTTTTACTGTGCGGCATGGAGCAACCTCAAATCGGTGCGCAACGCCTTCCGGTCCGGCTTCCGGCCTGCCTGGGTGGAGATGACCGCCAAAAGCCTGGCGTTTGTACAGAACATGAACGCCTGACGGGGGCGTTCTCCGTGTGGCGGTTCTATTCCGCCGGCTCCCCGCATATACTCCGTATACAGACAGCTGCGGCGCGGCATACGGCGCCGGGAGCGATAAAGGAGTTGACGGATATGCTTTGCAGGATCACGGACATGCACAACAAAGAGGTCATCAATGTCAGCGACGGCCGCCGTCTGGGCTGCGTGGACGACGTCGAGGTGGATACCCATACCGCGCAGCTGGTGTCGATCGTCATCCATGGACGGCCGAAGTGTATGGGGCTGATGGGGCATGACGACGACATCATCATCGGCTGGCGGGAAATCGAAGTCATCGGCGAGGAGACCATCCTGGTCAACCACTGCCTGCCGGCGTGCGAGACCACGCGGCGGAAAAACAGCAGCATCCTCGGCGGGATCTTCGGCGGCTGAGTCAGGCGGCGGCCCGGCGCCGTGCCTGCCGGGCGGCTGCGGCGATGAGCACGATGCTCACCAGCGCGAGCGCCGCCTGCGCCGCCGGCGGGGACAACCATACGCCGTCAAGCCCCAGAAGCGGCGGCAGGACAAACTGCAGCAGCAAAAACAGCACCACCAGTTCGCCGTACACCAGCAGGTAGGAAAGGCTGTTGCGGCGGATGGAATAAAAATACGAGGTGGTGATCCGGCACACCGCGATGGCCGGCGCCCCCGCCGCGAATACGGGCAGCGCGTGCCGGACGATCTGCGCGGCGGCGTCGGAAGCGCCGAACAGCGGGGAAACCGCGTCCCGCACGGCAAAGGCGATGACGACATATACAGCGGACAGCGCGAGTGCCGTCGCGTACGCGATATTGCGTGCCGCGCGCGCCTCACGTGCTTCGCCCTTCCCCAGATGGAAGCTGATCAGCGGCTGACAGCCGTCGCCGACCCCCTGAAGCAGCAGCAGGACGATGCAGTGCACATACGCCACCACCGCATAGGCCGCAACGGCGGCGTCGCCGCCGTAGGCCACCGCGCTGCGGTTGATGAGCAGCAGCACGATATTCGGCGACATGGCCAGGCCAAACGGCGACAGGCCGGTGGACAGGACCTGCCGGACAAGGCCGCTGTGCAGAAGAAAGTCGCCGCGGTCGAGAAAGCGTGTTTTGCGCAGTACAAACAGGATGCAGGGCAGTGCGGTGACCGCCTGGCCGATGATGGTGGCCAGTGCCGCGCCGGCTACGCCGAGCTGAAGCCCGGCTACAAACCAGGCGTCGAGCACGATGTTGGTCACAAAGCCGCCCACCATCGCGAGCATCGCCAGCAGCGACGCCTCGTAATTGCGCAGCATGGGGGTGAAGCCGGTGGCCAGGATCTGGAAGGCCGAGCCGAGAATAATGATACGGATGTAATCCGCGGCGGCTTCCAAAACGTCGCCCTGTGCCCCGAGCAGACGCAGCAGCGGACGATAGCAAAGCAGCAGCCCGCCGAGGATAAGCAGGCAGGCGATCAGCAGCAGGATCAGGGTGTTGCCCAGCAGGGCACGCTCTTTTTTTGTGTCGTCCCCGCCGCGGGCGACCGCGAGCGGAATGGCGCCGCCCATGCCGATGCCGGTGCCCACCGCCTGGATCAGCGCGGTGAGCGGGTAAGCGATGTTGATGGCGGCAAGACCGACGTCCCCGGTGCTGCGCCCGACGAAAAAGCCGTCGACGATCGCGTAAAGCCCCGAAAAGGCAAACGCCAGCATGGAAGGAAAGACATAGCGCCAGAATTTTTTGAACATAGTTACCTCCACGAATCGGAGCGCAGCGGGTCAACCCGAGCACGAACCGCGCGTCCCGTCACCGCAATTAAAACGGATTTTCGGGTCTGTGTCAAGTGCTTTGTCCCGGCAGGGAATACCGGGGAGGCCGGCATAACTCCGATATACATAAAAAGGATGACTGCCCGGTGTTTCCCATCGCGTTCCCACCGGCGCGCATGCCTGACTGGCGAAATTCCCTGGTCCTAAACAGGAAAAAACTCTTGCATTGCGCCGAAAACCGTGGTATACTATACCAGCTGTGGAATTTTCCGCAGCAAAACACACGCAGCAGAGGGCCGCGTCCGGTGCCGCCGAAGAGGCGGTGGCCGCGGAGGAACTGTCTGCGGCGGTAAAAACCAAGGAGGAAAAGTATTATGGCAGTCGTATCCATGAAGCAGCTGCTGGAAGCCGGTGTCCACTTCGGTCACCAGACCCGCCGCTGGAACCCCAAAATGGCCCCGTACATCTTTACGGAGCGCAACGGTATCTACATCATCGATCTGCAGAAGACCGTCCGCAAGCTGGAAGAGGCGTACATGTTTGTGCGCGATCTGTCCGCTGAGGGCAAGAGCGTGCTGTTTGTCGGCACCAAGAAGCAGGCGCAGGACTCTATCCGTGAGGAAGCGATCCGCGCCGGTGCGCACTATGTCAACGCCCGCTGGCTCGGCGGCATGCTGACCAACTTCCGCACCATCCGCGGCCGTATTGCGCGCCTAGCGCAGCTGCGCGCGATGGAAGAGGACGGCACGTTCGACCTGCTGCCCAAGAAGGAAGTCATCAAGCTCAACCATGAAATTGAAAAACTCGAGAAATTCCTCGGCGGTATCAAGAACATGGATAAGCTCCCCGGCGCCCTGTTCATTGTCGATCCCCGCAAGGAGAAGATCGCCGTGGCGGAGGCCCGCAAGCTGAATATCCCGATCGTGGCGATTGTCGACACCAACTGCGATCCGGATGATGTGGACTATGTCATCCCGGGCAACGACGATGCGATTCGTGCGGTCAAGCTGATCGCCTCCACGATGGCCAATGCCATTCTCGAAGGCCGCCAGGGCGAGCAGGATGCCGCAGAAGAGACGGCCAAGGCCGAGGAAGATGCGGCTGAAGAAGCGACCGAGGAAGCGGCCGAGGCGTAATCCGCCGCTCAGGCGGCAGAATCAAAAGCGGGGACGCCTGTCTGCTGCCTGCTGGAAACACGATCCGCAGGCGGACGGGTGCTTCCGGATCCGGACAGAAAGGAATGGTCATCAATGGCTTTTACGGCAAAAGACGTGGTTGCCCTGCGCGAGAAGACCGGCGTAGGCATGATGGACTGCAAAAAAGCGCTTACCGAGACCGACGGCGATATGGAAAAGGCGATCGACATCCTTCGTGAAAAGGGTCTCGCTGCTGCGGCGAAGAAATCCGGCCGCATCGCTGCTGAGGGTATGGTTTATGCGTATGTTGACGACGCCAAAAAGGTCGGCGTGGTCGTGGAAGTAAACAGCGAAACCGACTTTGTTGCGAAGAACGCCGATTTCCAGGCGTTTGTCAAGACGGTGGCGGAGGTTATCGCGGACAAGGCGCCCGCCGATGTCGCGGCGCTGCTCGAGATGCCCTTCCCGGGCGCCGGCACGGTGGCCGATGCGCTGCGGGAGAAGGTGCTGGTGATCGGGGAAAACCTGAACATCCGCCGGTTTGCCCGTTACGAGGGCGACTGCGTGGCGTATATCCACGGCGGCGGCCGGATCGGCGTGCTGGTCCGCTTTGAGGCGGATGCGGCGGCGTCCGGTTCCGAGGCGCTGGTGGAATGCGGCAAGGATGTGGCGATGCAGATTGCGGCCATGAACGCGACCTACCTCGACAAGAGCTGCGTGCCGGCCGAGGACATCGAGAAGGAAAAGGAAATCCTGATCGCGCAGATCAAGAACGATCCGAAGAACGCGAGCAAGCCCGAGGCGATCATCCACAAGATGGTCGAGGGCCGCATCGGTAAGTTCTATGAGAACAACTGCCTGCTGCAGCAGGCGTTCGTCAAGGACGGCAACATGAATGTCGAGCAGTACATTGCCAGCAAGGCGAAGGAAGCCGGCGGCACGATGAAGCTCGTCGAGTATGCCCGCTTTGAAAAGGGCGAGGGCATGCAGAAGCGCGAAGACGATTTCGCTGCCGAAGTTGCCAGCATGGTGAAATAAGCACGGTCTAGGCAGAATAATACCCCGTCCCGCTCTGTTTGAGCGGGACGGGGTTGTTTTTTGCGGCGGAGCATGACAATGGCTCCGGGATGTGGTACACTGATGCCAAACGGCTTTGCGATGCAAGGGGGGGGAACCAATGTGGCAAAATCACCTGTGCGGCGCCGCCGGCTGCTGCGCATCATCGGGGGCGTATGCGTCATCCTGCTTTCACTGTATGTCCTGCTGTGCGAGGTGGGCTTTTTCCGCGGCGTGCCGGTGGAGCCGCCCGACCGGATTACAGTCTACCGGGACGGACAGAGTGCTGTCTTTGACCGATAGTCGCCGGAATACCGGGCGATCTGGTCGCGGCTGAAGCCGTATGGCAAAAGCACGCTGCTCGACGCCATGCTCGGGCGGCTGCCGGAGGATCAGCACAATGCGGCATCGTTCGGCGAGCAGGTGGAGAGCTACCTGCAGTACGGAACGGCGCTGCGGCTGAGCTATGACCGGAAGCTGGCCGGGCCGATCTCCGGCGACCCGGAGGACGGATGGAACGAGCTGCTGTATCTGCTGGATTATCCCGAGCTGCCGCCGGAGGAGCAGGGCTGCCTGCTGCATCCTGCGCATGAAAACGGGCATATGCTGCTGTATGAAACCGCCGAATGTTTTGCGAATGATCTGCCGCACGCCTTTACCCGCGGGGTGGTGAACACCCGGTACCCGCGTGCGGCGGCGGAATATATCCGCACGCTCCAGCTCGGGTGACGGGCGCTTTACATATGGGTACCCGCAGGGGTTACAGCGGCAGATACCACAGCAGCTGTACCTCGTCGCGGCAGCCGGGCACGTTGCGGTAGGCGCGGGTGTGGATACCGCCGAGCACGGCCCCCTGCCGATGGTAAAATTTTATCGCTGCAGCGTTGTTGTTCTGGCATTCGATCTTCATTTCGGCCAGACCCTGTTCCCGCGCCCAGCCGGCGGCCAGTGCGAACAGCCGGGTGCCGACCCCCTGCCGCTGATATCCCGGGGATACCCGCAGGTCCCACAGCACACTCAGATCCTCCCGGCCTTCGAGCAGGTCGACGCCGGGTGTGCGGGAGGCGACGGCGGCCGCGGCGACCGGGCGATTGCCGTCGCAGGCGAAGAAGAACGCCCAGTTGGTCAGGTCAAACCGCCCGGGCAGCTCCGCCATACATTCAAACGCACCGAGATCTTTGGTTTGCGGCGGTACGGGCACCTCCTGCAGCAGCAGGCCGCCCAGGCCGCGGTTGGCCGGTTTGACGGCAAATTCGGTGCGGATATCCACCAGCATCGGAATGGCGTCGTACTGTGTCAACTGTTCGGGCTGTACCTGTTTATACACCAGCATAAAGACCTCCTTCGGCGGGGCGATTACCGTTCACCATAGCACGCCGCATACAGCGCCTCCAGGCTGGGAAGGGGACAGTCGCCGGTGATGCCGTTGCCCGCTGTGAGCATAAACCGGCCCTCCGGGCGGTCAAAGGTCTCCTTGAGAAAACGCACCTCGGCGGCCACCTCTTCCGGCGTACCGTAAGGGATAGTCTGCTGCACGTCGAAGCCCGCCCATATACACAGCTTGCTGCCGTATTTGGCGGCAATTTCCTGCTGATTCATCGTGTACTTCTGGATGGGATGCAGTACATCCAACCCTGCCTCGATCAGATCCGGGATAAACGACTCAATATTGCCGCAGGAATGCATCCAGAAGTGCATGCCGAGCCGGTGGGCTTCTTCAATCAGCTCCCGATAGTAGGGCAGGAAGAATTCCCGGAAGATTTCGGGGGAGAAAAAGGGGCCGTTCTGGGTGCCGATGTCGTCGCTGATAAAAACACCGTCCACATGAAGCTCCTTTCGCGCACGGCGGATCACCTGCTTATAATACTGTGTGAGCGCGGCGAACAGCTTGTGGGTTTCCTCCGGGTACAGATAAAAGTCGGTCAGCGCGTTTTCCATGCCGCGCAGCCACCACTGCCGTTCAAACAGCCAGTACCACCAGTGGATGAGCGTATACCGCTCGCCGGAAGACGGCGTCAGTCCGGCAAACAGCTCCGGATGGTTCGCATCCGGCATGGTTTCAATGAAGCGGTCGATCTCCGCTTCGATATCCTCCATATAGCAGTTGCTGTCCAGGCCGTGGCGGCCATCGTCGGTAATATCCTTGTAATTGATCCAGCGGTTGCTGCCCGAAATTCCCGGCATCGAGGGCATTTTGAAGTCGACGTCCTGCGGGTATTTGGCCTGCAGGGCGGTGACAAAGGGCTGCTGCTCCGGCGCGAAAGCACCGGCACCGTTCCACAGGTGCAGCATCACCGGCACGCGGGGAGCGTGCCCGGTCCCCTCGATGGTACGGATGATGTCCTCTCTGCTCAGCGGCTGTATCGTCATGGGCGTTCCCTCCTGATCCGTTTATCGCTATTATACTTGATACGGGATGCTTTGTAAACGGAAGAGGCCGGGAAACCCCCTCGGTTTTCCCGGCCTCCGGATCAATACTGCTTGTTTTTCACGATGTGCACCGAGCAGGTAAAAGAGACGGCAAGTGCCATGATGACCAGCAACGCCAGCACCCAGGGCAGCGCCGAAAGCACCGCAGGGGTGAGTGACAGCGGCTGATCGGGGCTCTGCATCACAGCGCTGATCCCGCCGGAAACCGCCGCCGGGATAGCGCACGCTAGGATCAGCACAATGCGTCCTTTGTTGACGCCGAATTTGTAGAAAAGCGGAAACATGACCGCAGCGCACAGTGCGCCGACACCCAGGCTTGCCGCAGCCACTGTCAGGGTGCTGGGAATGCGTTCCGGCTCGCTGCGCACCGCATAAATGGCGGCCTGCAGGCCGGTGATAAAGCCGGTTCCCAGCAGTCCGAGCGAAAGACTGGTGAGATAGCGGGAGAGCACAATCTGCCACGCGGCGGCCGGCGATGCGGCGAGCAGCTTGTCGAAGCGGGCCTGCTCGTCGTAGGCGAAGCAGTTGATCGCCAGCAGTACGACCAGTGCGCTGAAAATGCCGGTGAGGAAGCCGCCGTCATCGTTCGCGGCAAACAGCCCGACGAACACCACGATATAAATGAGCATAAACAGCAGCTGACGGTTTAGCACCATCCAATCCTTGACAAACAGACTTCTGACGGTTTTCACAGCGATATGCCTCCTTTTTACGCCGGATCTCCGGCGGCGCCGTTTTTCTCCTGCCGGGAGAAGCTGAGCATGATTTCCTCGACGGTCGGCCGTTCGGTATACAGGCCCGGACAGTTGTCGAGCTCCGCCCGCGCGCACAGCGCCTCGCCGCCGAAGCTGTTTTCCCGCAGGCCGATCAGCCGGCTGCGGCCGATGCGGTCGAGCTGGTCGCGGCTGCCCTTGACCAGCACATATTTGTCCCGCAGCTCATCCTTTTCCTCATGGAAAACCAGCCGGCCGTGGGACAGCATCGCGATGGTGTCCGCAATCTTGTCAAGGTCGCTGGTGATGTGGGTGGACAGCACCACCGCCCGCCGGTCGTCCTGCAGGAACTCCAGGAAAATGTCCAGGATCTCGTCCCGCACCAGCGGATCCAGTCCGCTCGTCGGCTCGTCGAGCAGCAGCAGCCGGGGATTGTGGCTGAGCGCGGCGGCGATTGAGAGCTTCATTTTCATGCCGCGGGAGAATTCCTTTACCTTTTTGTT
The DNA here is from genome assembly GCA_900553255.1 of uncultured Oscillospiraceae bacterium. Taxonomy (GTDB): domain Bacteria; phylum Bacillota; class Clostridia; order Oscillospirales; family Acutalibacteraceae; genus UMGS1591. The sequence goes on from USCI01000077.1 coordinate 10,164, forward strand.
TTCCGGAAGATTGAACCGGCGGAGATAGCCGGCGTAAAGCGCGGGATCCCACTGTTCATACAGCCCGCGCATGTAACATCCGATTTGCTGCGGGGTCAAAATCTCATGGAAGCAGGGCTCGTCGAACACCACGCCGATCTGCTGCTTGATCGTCGCCGCATCCCGTACGTTATCCAGGCCGAAAACCCGGATTTCGCCGGAATCCCGGTGCAGCAGGTTGAGAATCAGCTTGATGGTGGTGCTTTTTCCCGCGCCGTTCGCGCCGACCAGACCGGTGATGGTGCCCGGGGCGACGGTGAGGCTCAGGTCGTTGAGGGTAAAATCCGAAAAGCGTTTGGTCAGATGGTGGATTTCCAGAATATTGGCCGACATGGTCGTTCATCCTTTCCCGCCGGATCGACGGCTCAGTCTTCTTCCTGATACAGCAGATGCACGAGGGCACACACCTCGTCCGCCGTCACACCGCCGAGCTTTGCGGCAGCTACCGCATCGCTGAGATGCGCTTCCATCCGCTGCCGCTGTTCCTCCCGGAACAGCTCGGCGTTCTGCGCCGCAACAAAGCTGCCGCGGCCGGTCATCGTGACGATGAACCCTTCCCGCTCCAGCTCCTCGTAGGCCCGTTTGGTGGTGATCAGGCTGATGCGCAGCTCCTTGGCCAGCAGCCGCATCGAGGGCAGCGCTTCACCCTCGTGCAGCTCGCCGGACATGATGGCGTTTTTGATCTGCCGCACAATCTGCTCATAGATCGGCGTGTCGCCGGTGTTCCGAATCACGATATTCATCGGCTTCCCTCCGGTGTGCTTAGTGTATATATAGTATATACACAATATTTTATTCCTGTCAAGAGGGGGAAAACAAAAATATTTTTCCAGCGGTACAGAGACGAAAAACCCCACCGGCGAATATGAACCGAACCATAAAAAACGGACAATAGACAAAATACCCCCTGATGTAGGAA
>USCI01000078.1 GCA_900553255.1 uncultured Oscillospiraceae bacterium
GAAACCCTATCAAGGGGTTTCCCGATGCGGCGTCTCACGCCGCATTTGTGCAGCTTGCCATCTGCCAATCAGTTTTTCTGCACGCTGAAACCGGCCCGGAACGAGAGTTCCGGGCCGGTTTTTTGTATCTTACTCCCCGCGGTTCAGCAGCGCGGAAAACGCCTTGTGCGCCATATATACGTCAAGCTTGGAAACGACCTCAAACGGTGCATGCATCGACAGCACCGGCACCCCCATGTCGACGGTATCGACGTCGAGGTTCGCGATATACATCGCGACCGTACCGCCGCCGCCAGCATCCACCTTGCCCAGCTCGCCGATCTGCCATACGATCCCCTGGCTGTCCATCAGGCGGCGCACCCGGCCCATCAGCTCCGCAGAAGCGTCCGAAGTGCCGGACTTGCCGCGGGAGCCGGTGTATTTCGTGAGCACCACGCCCTGGTTAAGCTGGGCGCAGTTGCGCAGCTCCGCCACATCGGGATAGATCGGGTCAAAGGCGGCGTTCACGTCGGCGGAAAGGCATACCGACTTCTGCAGGACATGCCGTCCCTCCTCGCCGAAAGCCGCGGCGATATCCGCAATAAAGTAGCGCAGGAAAGCCGACTGCATGCCGGTGTTGCCCTCCGAGCCGATTTCCTCCTTGTCCGCGAGAATGGTTACAGCGGTAAAGGCCGGATTTTCCACCCCCAGGATGGCGGTCAGCGCCGGATAGGCGCACACCCGGTCGTCGTGCCCGTAGGCGCCGATCATGCTGCGGTCGAGTCCCACGTCGCGCGCCCGCAGCGCCGGCACCGCTTCCAGCTCTGCCGAGAGGAAGTCGGCCTCCTCTACGCCGTATTTTTCCTCGAGCAGCTGCAAAATGCGCAGCTTGACCAGCTCGCTGCCCTCGTCGTCCCGGAAGGGGCGCGAACCGATGAGGATGTTCAGATCCTCGCCGCGGATGACCTCGGTCGCAGTGCGCTTCATCTGCTCGGTCGCCAGATGCGGCAGCAGGTCGGTCACGCAGAACACCGGGTCGCTCTCGTCCTCGCCGATGCAGACGGTCACCGCCGTACCGTCCCGGCGGACGATCACGCCGTGCAGCGCAAGCGGCAGGGCCGTCCACTGGTATTTTTTGATCCCGCCGTAATAGTGGGTATCAAAATATGCGAGGTTATGATCCTCGTACAGGGGGTTCGGCTTGAGATCCAGCCGCGGGGAATCGATATGCGCCGCCGCAATCGAGACGCCGTCGGTAATCGGCCGGCTGCCGATTACCGCGAGCACCAGCGACTTGCCGCGGTTGCTGTAATACACCTTATCGCCGGCCTTCAGCGGTGCTTTGCGGTCGAATGCGCGGAAGCCTGCCGCTTCGGCGGCGGCCACCGCAGCGCGAACCGCTTCCCGCTCGGTTTTTGCCGCGTCGAGGAATGTTTTATAGTCCTCACAATACCGGTCCGCCTGAGCGATCTCCTCGTCGGAAAGCTTCAGCGCAGCCTGCACAGGCTTGTAGCCAAGCCTCTCCTGCAAAAGCGCCGCAGCGCTTTTTTCCTTTTCCATGCGCAAATCCATCCTTTCCCGTTATCGGCTATATTGTCTGCCGAAAGCCTTCATTCTATGCCATACAGGCGTTGATACATTTCCTGCGCCTTGAGCACCTTTTCCACGTAATGCCGCGTCTCCGGATACGGAATTTCCTTCAGGGTGCGCCCGTCGTCCGAGTAGGCCTCATCGGTCAGCCAGCGGTTGACGTTGCCCATACCGGCGTTGTAGGCGGCGAGTGCGGTTTCCCGCACCCCGTACATCTCCTCGAGCAGGGCGAGCACACACGAACCGTAGTGTATGCTGGTCTCGGGATCAAAGCGCTGTTCCTGCGGCAGCTCCTCCACCCCGCAGCGGTACTGTGCCCAGCTGAAGGTGTCCTCGGTCAGCTGCATCAGCCCGACCGCCCCGGCGGAGGATACCGCCTCAGGATTGAAATCGCTTTCGGTGCGAATCACCGCATACAAAAGCGACGGCGGTAGCCCGTATTCCGCGGCATAGGCCTCCACATACTCCTCGTATTCCACCGGGTACGCGCTGCGCATGTAGCGGGTATAGCCCGCGCGCAGGCCCCATACGGCTGCCGCCAGCAGCGCAAGCAGCAGCACGATTTCCAGCCATACCGGTATACGGCGTCGGTGTACCTCAGCCATGCGACCACTCCCGAATGTCGTCCGCAAGGGCGTTTGCCGCCGCGTGCAGCGCCTCCAGGGAGCCGTCGTTGTAAATAACCCGGTCGGCGCGGGCGATGTAAAACTCCTCGCCCTGCTGTGCCGCCATCCGCTCGCGCGCCTGTGCTTCGGTCAGGCCATCGCGCTGCATGATCCGCTGCAGACGACGCTCGGCCGGCGCCACCACCGCCGCGGTAAACTCGCAGACGGCGTTCATGCCGCTTTCAAACAGAAGCGGCGCGTCCAGGATGGCCGCCGGCTCGCGCATCTGCTCGAGAGTCATGAGAATCTGCTTGGTGCGCTCGATGATGTACGGATGGGTGATGCTGTTGAGCAGCTTGGTGTCCTCGGGCGTCGCGAAAGCCCGCTTGGCCAGCTGCCGCCGGTTGAGGGTGCCGTCCTCCTGGAGGATATCCTCGGAAAACTCCTCCGCCAGCCGCTTTAAGCATTCGCTGCCCGGCTCCACAACCTCCCGCGCCAGTGCGTCCGCATCGATCACCGGGATATGCCGCTCCGCCAGCACGCGGGAAACCTCGCTTTTACCGGAACCGGTCGGCCCGGTCAGTCCCACCAGATAAACCTTTTCAATCAAGATCGATCACCTCGAATCCAGCTGCACGCAGCAGCCTGTTATAAACCGCCAATCCCACACCGTCCTCCGACGGGCAGGCGGCGTATACGCGTTTTGCCCCGCGGTCGTCGAGCTCCCTGAGCGTATCGAACAGGTGCTGCGCCTGGTCGGCCGCGTTGTCCCGGCGGCCGTAGGTCACAAAAGGCACCTTCAATGCCGCCTCCTCCCCGTCAAAGCACATCGCCGTCACCTCCGGCTCATGTCCGGCGCGTTGGTTGACAAAGGCCGCGAAGGCTTTGGGCGTCCCGCGCACCAGGGTCACCTGCGCCTTCGGCGCATAATGCTTGTATTTCATGCCGGGGGACGCCGCCACGGCGCCCTCCTGCAGCCGGTGGGTCACCGCATCGTCCACCTCGACCGTGCCGAGGGTGTGCCGCAGCATATCCACCGTCACCGCACCCGGACGCAGCAGCCGCGGCACAGCGCGGGTCAGATCCACCACCGTGGATTCCAGCCCCACCGAACAGGCCCCGCCGTCCAGCACCGCTTCGATGCGGCCATCCAGGTCGTCCAGCACGTGCTGTGCCGTCGTCGGGCTCGGGCTGCCGGAACGGTTGGCGCTCGGCGCCGCCAGCGGCACACCGGCCGCCAGGATCACCGCCCGTGCCACCGGATGGGACGGCATGCGGATCGCCACCGTGCCAAGCCCCGCACTGACAGCTGCGGGCACCCTGTCGCTGCGCGGCAGGATCATGGTCAGCGGCCCGGGCCAGTAGTCCTGCTCCAGCGCCTCAGCCGCCGCCGGCACCTCGGTCACCAGCGGCAGCATATCCTCCCAGCGCGCGATATGCACAATCAACGGGTTGTCCTGCGGACGTCCCTTCGCCGTAAAAATCCGCCCGACCGCCTGCGCGTCGAGCGCATTCGCCGCCAGCCCGTACACCGTCTCGGTGGGGATACCCACCAAGCCGCCGCCGCGCAGAATCTCGCCCGCGCGCGCGACGTCCTCCGGCCGGTTTTGCAGCCGCAGCGTTTCACCTTGCTTCATGCTGATACGCCTTTCCTTCTGTTGTCTTTCGCTTTCCCGGCAGGGCGCTCTCCTATGCCCCTTCGGCCGACTTGAGTTTTTCGGCCCGGTCGGCGGTGATAAGGGCGTCGATAATCTCATCGAGGTCGCCGTCCATAATGGCGTCGATCCGGTAGAGGGTCAGCCCGATGCGGTGATCGGTCACCCGGCCCTGCGGAAAATTGTAAGTACGGATGCGCTCGCTGCGGTCGCCGGTGCCGACCTGCGAGCGCCGGTCGGCGGCAATCGCCGACTGCTGGGCGCTGCGCTCCTTTTCGAGCAGCCGCGCACGCAGTACCCGCAGCGCCTTATCCTTGTTTTTGTACTGGCTGCGCTCATCCTGGCACTCCACCACCATACCGGTGGGCAGGTGGGTCACCCGGATAGCGGAGGAGGTTTTGTTGATATGCTGCCCGCCGGCGCCGCTCGAGCGGAAGGTGTCGATCTTCAGGTCGGCGGGATCGATGTCCACCTCGACCTCGTCGGCCTCCGGCAGTACCGCCACCGTTGCGGTGGAGGTGTGCACCCGTCCGCCGGCCTCGGTTTCCGGCACCCGCTGCACCCGGTGCACACCGCTTTCAAATTTGAGCCGGCTGTATGCGCCGTCCCCGGTGACCTCAAAATGGATTTCCTTGAGCCCGCCGAGTTCGGTCTCGTTGGCCGAAACCACCTCCACGGCGAAGCCATGGGACTGCGCATACATCGAATACATCCGGAACAGCGACGCCGCAAACAGGGCGGACTCCTCGCCACCGGCACCGCCGCGGATCTCCATAATCACCCCACGCTCGTCGTTCGGGTCGCGCGGCAGCAGCAGGATCTTGAGCTCCTCCGCGCTCTTTTCGGACAGCGCGCGGTTTTCCTCCAGTTCCCGATCCGCCAGCTCGCGCAGTTCCTTGTCGCCGCCGCTTTCCTCAAGCAGAGCGAGCGCTTCCTCGCACCGCTGACAGGCCAGCGTGTATTCGCGGTATTTTTCCACAATCGGTTCCAGCGTCCGGCTTTCCTTCATCAGCCGGGTATATTCCTCCACATCCGCCGTCACCGACGGATCATACAGCTTGCGTGCAATTTCCTCATAGCGCTTTTCCACTTCGCCGAGCCGTTCAAACATGCCGATTTCTCCCTTTTTTCACAATATCCTGGCGCATGTGCGCGCTGCACCCGGTTCCCGGCAATCCGGAAACCGAACCTGCAGGGGCACACGCCTTTTTGGGGGCAATCGGCACCGCTACCCCTCGGCCGACGGCTCGGGCCGGTCGATGCGGCGGATATGCCGTTCGATCTTCAAGCGGGGAACGAGCATTTCATGGCCGCAGCCCTCGCATTTGAGCCGGAAATCCATCCCCACGCGCAGCACCGCAAACCGATGACTGCCGCAGGGATGCGCCTTTTTCATCTCCAGCGTATCACCCACACGCACATCCATGCCCGTTTCCTCCTTTCGCCGGAATGCACCGGCCAAATCCCGCCCCGTCCCGGCGGCAAGCGGTGCGTACCTGCACCGTCCATCTTTATGCGGAAAAATCCGGCCGCATTCTCGGCCGGATTGTATCCTTCCAATTGCCGCAAACGCGTCTGTATCCGCATTTTTCCGCCGGTCAGTGTTATCCCTTTTTCCTGCTCGCGCGGCAGCCCAGCGAACACGCCAGACAAAACACCATGGGGATAACCGCAAAGCCCGCGCTCGCCCTGCCCCCGGTGTACAGCACATACCCGGCGCCGGCAAACGTGAGCACTGCAAAAACAATGGTCAGCACCAGCAACGTCGTCCTCATGGAATCCCTCCACTTTCGGTTATAAGCTCGTCAGCGTCAGCTGTCCTTCCTTGTCAACGGTCAGCGACACGCCGGACAGCGGCGCATCCGCATGCTCCACAATCAGCGACGCCAGCTTATCCTCCACCTGCCGGCGGATCACGTTGCGCAGCTCACGCGCGCCGCTTTTGCTGCCGTGCGCCAGCTCCACCAGCTTAGCCGCCGCCTCGGGCGTCCACATGAACGCGATGCCCCGTTCCTCCAGCGGCCCCTTCAGCTCGGTGAGCATCAGGTCGGCAATACGCCGCAGCGCATCGTCGTCGAGCGGCTTGAAGAACACCACCTCGTCCACGCGGCCGATGAATTCCGGCCGCAGGAAATCGCGCAGCGCCTTCATCGCCTTATCCTTGGAGGCCTGCGCATCGGTGCGGCCAAAGCCGACCAGGTTCTCCTGGAACTGGCTGCCAGCGTTGGAGGTCATGACGATCACGGTGTTTTCAAAATTGACCACCCGGCCGTGCGCGTCGGTCACGCGCCCTTCGTCGAGAATCTGCAAAAGGATATTGAGCACGTCGGGATGCGCCTTTTCGATCTCGTCGAACAGCAGCACCGAATACGGCTTGCGGCGCACCTTTTCGGTGAGCTGTCCCGCCTCATCGTAGCCGACATAGCCCGGCGGCGACCCGATCAGCCGGGACACCGCGTGCTTCTCCATAAATTCCGACATATCCAGCCGGATCAGGGTTTCCGGCGTATCGAACAGTTCGGCCGCGAGCACCTTGACCAGCTCGGTCTTGCCCACGCCGGTGGAACCGACAAAGATGAAAGAGGCCGGCCGGCGGCGGGGGCTGATCTGCACCCGGCTGCGGCGGATGGCCGCGGCCACAAGCGCCACCGCCTCGTCCTGGCCAATAATTTTTTCCCTGAGGTGCTCCTCCAGTTGTGCCAGCCGCGCCAGCTCGTTTTCCCGCACTTTCGAGGCCGGGATACCGGTCCACAGCTCGATCACGCCGGCGAGATCATCCTCGGTCAGCGGATTTTCGGTGGCCTGCACCCGGATGGCCTCGCTGTCCTGCTCCACCTTCATCAGTTCGGCACGGGTGTTGGCCAGCTTCTCATAATCGATGGTTTCCTGCGCCATTTCGGCTTCCTCATCCTGCCTGAGCTGCTCGCCGCGGCGCTGAAGCTCGGCATAGTCGTCCGCCGCCTTGTTGCGCAGCGCCGCCGCCGCGCAGGCCTCGTCGAGCAGGTCGATCGCCTTGTCCGGCAGGAACCGGTCGGTGATGTAGCGCTCCGACAGCACGACCGCCCGGCGCAGCAGCGCATCCGAAACCTTTACCCCGTGAAACGTCTCGTAATAGCCGCGGATGCCCTTAAGCATCTCCACCGTATCCTCGATGGTGGGCTCTTCTACCTTCACCGGCTGGAACCGGCGCTCGAGCGCCGCGTCCTTTTCGATGTGCTGCCGGTATTCGTTGAAGGTGGTGGCGCCGATCACCTGAATCTCCCCGCGGGAAAGCGCGGGCTTGAGAATGTTGGCGGCCGACATGCTGCCCTCCGCGTCGCCGGTGCCGACCAGGTTGTGCACCTCGTCGATGAACAGGATGATGTTGCCCTCTGCGCGGACCTCGTCCACGAGGCCCTTTATGCGGCTTTCAAACTGGCCGCGGAACTGGGTTCCGGCCACCAGCGCGGTCAGATCCAGCAGATGCAGCTCCTTGTCCCGCAGCCGCGGGGGCACCTCACCGGCCGCGATCCGCAGCGCAAGCCCCTCCGCGATTGCGGTCTTGCCGACACCCGGCTCGCCGATCAGGCAGGGGTTGTTCTTGGTGCGCCGGCACAGGATCTGGATGGTGCGGTAAATTTCCCGTTCCCGCCCGACGATCCGGTCGATTTTGCCCTCCCTGGCGCGTCCGGTCAGATCGGTACAGTACTGGCTGATAAATTTCCGCTTTTTTTCCTTTTTCTTTTTCTCTTTTTCCCCGGCCCTGTCGTCGGCCTCGGCGGCGCGTCCCGGCGACGCCTGGGTGCCGCCGTCCCCGCCTGACAAATTCCCGAAAAGCTGCTGCAGAAACGGGAAGGTCGCCGCGCCGCCCGGCACAAAGCCTTCTTCCCCATCCTCCCCGGTCTGCGCCATCATTTCGGTGAGCTGCTCATCCATCTGCTCGACATCCTCGTCCGAGATACCCATCTGATGCAGGACATCCTCAACCGGCTTGATGCCGAGCTCCTTCGCGCAGACCAGGCACAGCCCGTCGTTAATCGACTTATCCCCCTCCATGCGGGTGATAAACACAACCGCAGGACGTTTTTTACACCGCGAACAAATCATAACCGCCTACCAAACCTTTCCGACGGCCGGATTCACCGCCGCATGATCCATCCCCGCCTTCACGAGGAAGCGCCGGGCTCCTCCGGCTTGTCCTGCTCCACCGGATTTTTCCGGATGCGGCAGTAGACCTTCATGTAGTTGAAAAACGCAAACAGCATCAGCGCCGCCACAATCGTCACCAGCACCACCGACAGCCACAGCGGCATGCCGTCCCAGAGGACGATCAGCGCCATCACGCCGTAGAAGACAAAGGTGGACACCTTGCCATACCATTTGGCGCCCTGGATTTTCTCTCCCCGCCGCAGCAGGATCAGCCCGCCGATGGACTGGCCGAGCTCCTTGACCACACAGATAATCAGCAGCGGGATCAGATAGGTGTTGCGGATCGCCAGACAAAGCACCACCGTCACCTGGGTGAGCTTGTCGGCGACCGGATCGAGCAGCTTGCCCAGATCGGTGATCTGGTTGAGCTTCCGGGCAATAATACCGTCAAACGAATCGGTCAGTCCCGAAAGCACCAGCACGCCGACCGCCCAGTACAGCAGATGGTTGTCCGGGCCGCTGTACAAATACAGCACCGCAAACACCGGGACAAGTGCGATACGGAACAGCGACAGGGCATTCGGTATGGTCATTTTCCATTCAATCGAAAACATAATACAATTCCTTTCGGCAAAGGTCCGCAGCCCTCTGCCTGAATGTTACCTCACGTTTTCCAGCACCGACTCCAGCGTACCGGTCACCGGATTGATTTCCGCCATCGCACTCACGATGACGGTATCCTCGATATCCTGCTGGGAAATCAGTGCATCCTCAGCGGTGGAGGCGGCCAGCATCTGCATAACCGTTACCGCAGCCAGTGCCAGGATAACCCCTTCCACCGCGCCGAACAGCGCGCCGAGCAGGCCGTCTGCCTGCCGCAGCAGGGGGAGGCGGAACACTTTACTGATCACATTGGCCAGGAAATGCGCCGCAATCATCAGCACGATAAACAGCAGCAGAAAGCTCACCATCCGGATCAGGAGCACGCCCACCGGACGGAACACGTCGTTGACGAGGGCATCGGCCACTGCGTCGGCCGTAGTGCCGACCGCACCGCCCAGATGCGCCGTAATTTCCTCCGCCGATCCCACCCCGCAGGCGGCCAGCCCGTTGGCGATCGGCCCCGGCAGCTTATCGAGCAGCGCCGTGAGCTGCTCGTTAAGGGTAGCCGCGTCGGCGGCGGTGATATTTTCCGCTGCAAGCTCCTGCAGGCCGGGCGCCACCGCCGCATCAAAGATCGGCGCCGCCACGGCGGCTGCGATCCCCCAGGCCGCCAGCATCGCCAGGATACTGCCGCCAAGGCGCAGCAGCGATTTGACCAGCCCGCGTCTGTAGCCAATTACCAGCATCAACAGGAAAATTATTATGACCGCCGCATCCAGGATATATGCCATGTGGTTGACCATCCCTTCCATCAGGCCGAAGCCCTGTGTGTATAGCAGAATATGCAAATCTGTCAAAAAATCGAACCTGTATCCCCAAAAGTATAACACGGAATATATTCTGCACCGAATTCATCCGGTTATCTTATCGCAGTATACCATATTTTTCTTTTCGATACAACCGTCGGTTCACAGGAAAATCACCGCAGAATCCCGAAAGATTTTCTTAAGACGGCACCTCACCGCGAAATTGCGCAGTACCGTCTGTTTTTCCGCCCGCTTATCCCCTTTCTCCGGCAAACTCAGAAAATTCACTATTGCTTTATGCACACTACCGTGATATACTATTCATAGAATAGTAGTGACCGGCATTTCCTCATGATTATCGTTTTAAGGAGTGACCGATATGCGGCAGCAGGAATTTATGCAGGAACTGGAAACCGGGCTGCGCGGCAGGATTGCCGATGAAGAGGCACAGGATATCCTGGCGGAATACCGCAGCTTTTTCGTCAGCGGTGCAGCCGAAAACAAAAGCGAGGAAGACATCTGTGCACTTCTCGGTTCGCCGGCAGCGTTGGTACAATCCCTGACCGGGGCGGGAAATGGCGAACCGAAGGCCGTCCCGAAGCCAGGGATTGTTCCCGCACCGCTTGGCAAACGGGTGGCGGCCGTGCTCATCGACCGGATGATTTTACTGCTGATATACGGGGCCGTAACCGCATTGGTAGGGTTTTTCTCTTTCCTAACCCTCCCCGACCCCCAAAACAGTAACGTCGCCGTCGGCATAAATATCGCCCCGATATTCCTGCTTGGCTTTGTCCTGCCGATCGGTCTGCCGTTTTCCCCGCTGACGGTTCTCCCGGTGACGATCATCGTCAGTATGCTCGTCAGTGCGCTGCTGCGTCTCTTGGACATCGGCGCGGGCGCCATTATCGGCATGGTGCCGCTGTCATGGCTTCTGCTGTTTTTGCTGCTTTCGCTTTACAAGCCGGTAACGGAATGCCTGATGCACGGCCAAACGGTCGGCAAGCGGCTGATGGGGCTTCGGGTGACCGCTGCAGACGGTTCCCCTGCTTCTGCCGGGGCCATCTGGCGGCGGGAGCTGCTCGGCGACATCCTGCTCGGCACCGTAACGTGCGGAATCGCCGCGATTATCTCCGGTTTTTTGGCGGCAGGCAAATCCCGCCGCAGCCTGCCCGACCAGATCGGCGATACCATCGTGATCGAAACGGCAGAAAAAAGCAATAAGGAGGTCGTCGGGTGGACGCACAACTGAAAAAAGGCGTTCTGGCGATGTGCATCCTGTATCAGCTCCGGGAGCAGGAGGAATACGGCTATGAAATTCTGCGCCGTATACAGGCGGCCTTCCCGGATGTATATGACGGGTCGGTATATGCGGTACTGCGCCGGCTGGCTGCGGAGGGCTATGCCGAGACGATTCTGCGCCCCTCGGACAGCGGGCCGCCCCGTAAATATTATCGTATCACACCAGCGGGGCGGGACTATTTGAAAGCTGCTGTTGATGACTGGCGTTCCCTGCAGCGGCAGGTGCACAAATTAGGCATAAGCTGACAAAACGGGAACCGGCAATCACTGATATGCTTCCTCTATGAGAGACAGAGAAAAAAGTAACTGTCAACATAGAGGGA
>USCI01000079.1 GCA_900553255.1 uncultured Oscillospiraceae bacterium
CACCCCACTTGTTATTCAGTATACCATACTGTCTAACAAATGGGGTGCTGTTCACTGGCTGCACGCCTGTTCTTTTGTCTGTTGGTTATATTTTTAGAAGTAAACCGCTTCGCCGGTCTTTGCTGAGGTGTAAATCGCCTCGAGGATCTCGGTGACCACCAGCGCCTGCTCCGGCAGAACCAGCGGCGTCGTGTCGTTGATGATGGAATCAATCCACTGCGCCGCTTCCACATCCGAGCAGTCATCGGAAGCCGCACCGCTGTAGAAGGCCACGCCGCCGCTCTCCAGAGAGGGCTTTTTGATGGTCTGCTTATTGAAATCGATCATGTTGAAGCGCAGGCCGTCGACCATATCCGCGCCGGCTTTGGTACCGCACAGCGTCGTTTTGGCTTCCTGTACATCCAGCGTGTTGAGTGCCCAGCTGGATTCCAGAATGATCGTGGCACCGTCCTGCATGGTGATGAAGCCGAACGCGGAATCCTCTACCGTGAACTTCTCCGGATCCCAGTCGCCCCAGGCGTTGCCGGTCTCGGTCTGCTTGCCGAGCTTTTTGAAGGTCTGGCCCAAAACAGCCTTCGGCTTGTAGTTGTTCATCATCCACAGGGTCAGATCGAGGGCATGGGTGCCGATATCGATCAGCGGGCCGCCGCCCTGCTCATATTCATTGAGGAAAACGCCCCAGGTCGGCACCGCGCGGCGGCGGATGGCGTGCGCCTTGGCAAAGTAGATTTCACCGAGATCCCCGCGGTCCACCGCTTTTTTCAGCAGAAGGCTGTCCGGACGGCAGCGGTTCTGATAGCCGATGGTCAGCTTCTTGCCGCTGCGCTTGGCCGCTTCGAGCATTTTGCGCGCGTCCGCGGCGGTTTTCGCCATGGGCTTTTCACACATAACATGCTTGCCTGCCTCGAGAGCGGCCACCGAGATTTCGCAGTGGCTGCGGTTCGGCGTCAGCACATGCACAACATCGATGCTCTTGTCCTCGAGCAGCTGATGATAATCCTCGTATACCTTCGCATCCGCCGTGCCGTATTTTTTGGCAGCTTCCTGCGCGCGCTCCACGATGATATCGCAGAACGCAACCATTTCCACCTTGTCGGACAGGCGGGAAAGCGCGGGCATATGTTTGCCGTTGGCGATACCGCCGCAACCGATGATGCCGATTTTCAGTTTGCTCATCTGTTTTTCCTCCTGCAAATCAATTTTTACGTCAACCCATTTACTGGCAAGGGGGCTTAACGATAGTTCTATGTTACTGAAAATCCCGGTGAATTGCAACAACTTATTTTAAGGTTTAACAAACAATTTTTATCTATCGATTTCCTCGGTGCCGGGGATAGGCAAGTCACCGATTTTCTGGTATACTGAGGATAAAAGCCGTGCAGAAGGAGAGAAGCGCACGTTGAAAACGATATGGCTGGGGATGAGCGGAGGCGTGGACAGCTCGGCAGCCGCTTTACTGCTCCGACAACAGGGGTATAACGTGGTTGGAATTACGCTTCGGCTGCATGGGCAGGCCGAACGGGACTGCACCGATGCCCGCCGTGTATGCGATGCCCTGGGGATCGAGCACCGTATTCTCGACGGCCGGGAACGTTTCCGGGATGCCGTGATTTCCCGTTTTATTGAGGATTATTATGCGGGGCGTACGCCGAATCCCTGCGTTGTATGCAACCGGCGGATCAAATTCGGCTGGATGCTGGATGAGGCGCTGCGAAGCGGGGCGGACGGGATTGCTACGGGGCATTATGCCAATACGGCGTATGATCCTGTCAGCGGCCGCTGGCAGCTCAGGTGTTCCCGTTCCGGAAAGGATCAAAGCTACATGCTCTACGGTTTGTCGCAGGAGCAGCTGGCGCATACCCTTTTTCCGCTCCGGAACCGGGAAAAGGACGAGGTGCGCCGGCTGGCAAGGGAAGCCGGTTTACCGGTTGCCGATAAAGGGGACAGCATGGAAATCTGCTTTGTCCCCGGCGACGATTACATTGCTTTTTTAAATGCGGAAGCCGGACGGCCGATGCTGCCGGGAAACTTTGTGGATAAAAATGGCCGGGTGCTCGGCCGGCATGCCGGTCTGCCGCGGTACACGGTGGGGCAGCGCAAGGGGCTCGGCGTTTCCTTTGGACGGCCCATGTATGTTGTGGCGCTGGATGCGGCTCGCAACGAAGTGGTGCTGGGGGAGGAAGGGCGGCAGATGTCATCCGTTCTTTATGCGGACGAGGTGAACTATTTATCCGTCGGACGCCCCGATGCTCCGATCGCCGTTCAGGCGAAGATCCGCTATCAGGCGCCGCCGGCACAGGCTGTGCTTACCCCATTGGACGACAGCCGGGTGCGGGTGGATTTCGCCCAGCCGCAGCGTTCGGTAACGCCGGGGCAGGCGGTCGTCTTTTATGACGGCGATCTGGTTCTCGGCGGAGGCACCATTTACGCCGGCGCGCAATAAGCGCAACAGAACAAAAAAGCAATATTGGTGTGGAAAGGTATTTAGATAGAATGGCTATTGCCAACAAAGGGCATTTTGTGCTATACTTCATAGTTAGGGTCGGCGCGTAAGAGCGCGCTGCAATCATCATAAGGGAAGGCGGGAATGGTGTGGACAAGCTGTTGATTCAGGGGGCTGCCGTTATCGATCCTTCCTCACAGTACCAGGAGATTCAGGATATCCTGATCACTGACGGTGTTATTGCCGCGCGGGGAAAACGGCTTTCCTGTCCGGATGCCGCCGTGATCGAGGCCGATGGCCTGGTTTGTATCCCGGGGCTTGTTGATATTCATGTACATCTGCGCGATCCCGGCCAAACGCATAAGGAGGACATCCTTTCCGGCTGCCGGGCCGCTGCTGCTGGCGGTGTCACCTCGGTGGCCTGTATGCCAAACACCAGCCCGGCCTGTGATTCGCCGGAAACGGTACACTATATAAAACAAACCGCCCGGCAGGCATCCGCACGTGTTTATCCGATTGCCGCGGCGACCCGTTCCCTCGCTGGCGAGGAGCTTACCGATCTCCGGTCGCTCCATTCTGCCGGCGCTGTGGCTGTTTCGGATGACGGCCGGCCGGTGGCAACCGCTGCGTTGATGAAAACCGTTATGGAAACGGCGGCCGCTCTCGGCATGCCGGTTTTGGCCCATTGCGAGGAACTGTCTCTGGTGCAGGGCGGAATCATGAACGAGGGAACGGTTTCCCGTTCTCTCGGCGTTCCCGGTATTTCCCGTGCGGCGGAAGACGTCGGCACGGCAAGAGAAATCGCTTTGGCAGCCGCTACCGGCTGTCCCGTTCATATTTGTCATGTCAGTACAAGGGGAAGCGTTGAGCTGATCCGGGACGCGCGTCGACGCGGTGTTCCGGTAACCGGTGAAACAGCTCCCCATTATTTTTATCTGACCGACGAGATCCTTGAAAAAAGGGATGCGGATTACCGCATGAATCCGCCGCTGCGCACCGAGGATGACCGGCAGGCTGTCATCGAGGGACTGCGTGACGGGACGCTGGAGATCATCGCGACCGATCATGCGCCGCATGCGGCGGCGGAAAAAGCGGATTTCTGCCGTGCGCCGAATGGTGCGGTCGGTCTGGAAACCTCGCTTGCTGTCGGCATCACGGCGCTGGTGCGCCCGGGCTATCTCAGTCTGATGCAGCTGGTGGAAAAGATGTCGCTGAACCCGGCGCGTCTGCTCCATCTTCCGGCAGGCACGCTGGAGGTCGGTGCGCAGGCGGATCTTGTTCTGTTCGACCCACGGGAATCCTGGACGGTGGAGCCGGACAGGCTGCACGGCAAATCTCACAATACGCCGTTTAAGTGCAAGACGCTGTACGGCAGGGTAAAAGCGACCCTGCTCGGCGGTAAAACGGTATATCGCGGCTGAACAGAAATTTTGGGAGGAATTAGGTAATGTCATTTGATCGTCTCATCGACGCGATTCGGCAAAAACAGAACCCCACGGTAGCCGGACTGGACCCCAAGCTGGAGTATATCCCGTCCTATATTGTGAAGGGGGCTATCGAGGAGTATGGCGAAACCCTGGAGGGTGCCGCTGCTGCGGTTTTCACGTATAACTGCGGCCTGATTGATGCTTTGGCGGATATTGTTCCCGCTGTCAAGCCGCAGGCGGCTTATTATGAGCGCTTTGGCTGGCCGGGAATGCGCGCTCTGGCCCAGACCATCGAATACGCGCGGCAGAAGGGGATGTATGTCATCACCGACGGCAAGCGCAATGACATCGGTTCCACCATGGAAGCGTATGCCGCCGCGCATCTGGGGTGGGTGAAGGTCGGCGACCGGGAATACCGCGCGTTCGCCGGCGACGCCCTGACGGTCAACGGTTATCTTGGCACGGACGGCATTAAGCCGCTGCTGGATATCTGCGCAAAAGAAGACGCGGGGATTTTTGTGCTGGTAAAGACCTCCAATCCGTCCTCCGGCGAACTGCAGGATCGTCTGATCGACGGCGAACCGGTTTACCGACAGATGGGGCGGATGTGCGAAGCCTGGGGCGAGCAGCTTGCCGCGGCCGGTGCGCCCTCACGTTACGGGTATTCCGGTGTCGGCGCGGTCGTGGGCGCAACCTATCCGGCGCAGCTGGAGGAACTGCGCAAGGCGCTTCCGCACACCTTCTTCCTGGTTCCCGGCTACGGTGCCCAGGGCGGCGGTGCGGCAGACGTTGCCGGCGCTTTTGACCGCAACGGCTACGGCGCTGTCATCAATTCTTCCCGCGGCATCATGTGCGCGTGGCAGAAAGAGAAATGCGCCGAGCAGGACTATGCCGAAGCGGCCAGAAGGGAAGCGCTGCGCATGAAGGAAGCGCTCTCTGCCGTATGCCGGCTGTAAAATCGTTTGCAAACAGGGAAATTTAGCATAAAAGGGAGAGGACGATCGAGATGAAGACTGCTTATCTGCTGATGGCGGACGGAACCGTGTACAAGGGATATGCGATGGGAAGCGAGGGGGAGGCCCTGGGCGAGGTTGTGTTCAATACCGACATGACCGCCAGCCAGGAACTCCTGCAGGATCCCACCTATTCCGGCCAGATCGTGGTGCAGACCTATCCGCTCATCGGCAACCGCGGTGTGGATCCGGTGAGCGAATCCAAGCTGGTCGCCAGCGGCTATATTGTGCGTGAATGGTGCGTGGAACCGACCGATGCGCACGAGTTTGTCACCCTGGACGAATATCTCCGGCAGCAGGGGATTGTCGGCCTTTGCGGGATCGATACGCGCGCACTGACCCGGCACATCCGCGATTTCGGCGTCATGAACGGACTGATTACCGGCTCTCTGGAGAATAAAGACGAAAAAATCGAGCGGATCAAGGCTTATCGCGTACCGCCGGCAGTGGGGAAAATCACCATTTCGGCGCCGCGCTGCTATGAGGCGCCGGATGCGCAGTATAAGCTGGCGATTCCGGACTACGGTTTCCGGCGGGGTATCCTGGAGCATTTCCTGCGCCGGGGCTGCTCTTGCACCCTGTATCCGGCTTATACGCCGGCCGCGGAAATCCTCAAAGACAATCCGGATGGCATTGTCCTGTCGGACGGCCCCGGCGATCCCTGGGATAATCCGGAAATCGTGGAGATTATCCGGGAGCTGACGGCGAGCGGAAAACCGCTGTTCGGCTGGGGGCTGGGGCACCAGCTGATGGCGGTGTCCGCCGGTTTTGCAATCGAAAAGCTGCCGGTCGGTCATCGCGGAAGCAATCAGCCGGTGCGCAATCTGGAAAACGGCCGTATTATGACCACAGAGCAGAACCACGGCTACGCCGTGAGCCTGGCCAGCGTGGATTCCGCAAAAGCCTTCGCTTTTCTCCGGAACGTCAACGACGGAACGGTGGAAGGCCTCGATTATAAGGAGCATCCGGTTTTCACTGTTCAGTTTGAGCCGGCCGACGGCAAGGGCTATCAGGATACCGCGTGGGTATTTGACCGGTTCCTGGAAATGCTGAAAGCCTCCAAATAAGCTTTTTGTATACTGTTTGCCGCTTGAAATCGTAAGGAGGATAACGATATGCCAAAACGCTCTGATGTCAAAAAAGTTCTTGTGATCGGTTCCGGTCCGATTGTGATCGGCCAGGCCGCGGAGTTTGACTATGCCGGTACGCAGGCCTGCCGTGCGCTGAAAGAAGAAGGCCTGGAGGTTGTGCTGGTCAACTCCAATCCCGCAACCATTATGACCGATAAGACGATGGCGGACAAAATCTATATTGAGCCGCTTAACGTCGAGGTGATTAAGCGGATTATCGATATCGAAAAGCCGGACAGCGTGCTCGCCAACATGGGCGGACAGACCGGTCTGAATATCGGTATGGAGCTATCGGAAGGGGATTTCCTGAAAAGCCGCGGTGTCAAGCTGCTCGGTGTCAACCCGGAAACCATCCGCAAAGCGGAGGATCGTCAGGCGTTTAAAGACACCATGCTTTCCATAAACGAGCCCTGCATCCCCTCCAAGGTGGTTGAATCGGTTCCGGATGCCGTCGCCTATGCCAATGAGATCGGGTATCCGGTTGTCGTCCGTCCGGCCTACACACTCGGCGGCACCGGCGGTGGTTTCGTACATAACGATGAAGAGATGGAGGAAATCTGTGCAGGTGGTCTGCGGGCCTCGCTGATCCATCAGGTGCTCATTGAAAAAAGCGTGGCCGGCTGGAAGGAAATCGAATTTGAGGTGATCCGTGACGGCGCCGGCAATGCGATCGACGTCTGCTCGATGGAAAACGTCGATCCGGTCGGCGTGCACACCGGCGATTCGATCGTGGTTGCCCCGGCACAGACCATGTCGGCCGGCGAATTCCACATGCTGCGGGCGGCGGCGCTGAACATTGTAACAGCCCTCGGCGTGGAAGGCGGCTGCAACGTGCAGTTTGCCCTTAAGCCGGACAGCGACCAGTATGCCGTCATCGAGGTCAATCCCCGCGTATCCCGTTCCTCGGCGCTCGCTTCCAAGGCTACCGGCTATCCGATTGCCAAGGTGGCCTGCAAGATCGCCATTGGTTACCGTCTGGATGAAATCGTCAACGCGGTCACCGGAAAGACCTATGCCTGCAACGAGCCGTCGGTCGATTACTGCGTGATCAAGTTCCCGAAATGGCCTTTCGATAAGTTTGTCTATGCCGACCGCCATCTCGGCACCCAGATGAAGGCGACCGGCGAGGTGATGTCGATCGGTCCGGGCTTTGAGATCGCCTTTATGAAAGCGGTGCGCTCCATCGAGCTCGGCATCGATACGCCGCACCTGCCCAAGCTGGAAGCCAAAACCGACGACGAGATCCGCGCGATGGTGGCCGATACCGATGATGAGCGGATCTTTGCGATCTATGCGGCGCTTGAGCGCGGCATCATGACGCCGGACGAGATTTTTGACATCACCAAAATTGACCGCTGGTTCCTGTCCAAGCTCAACCGCCTCGTGGCCATGCAGAGCGAGCTGAAGGCCGGCACGCTGGACGAGGAAACCTATATGCGGGCGAAAAAGCTCGGTTTCCTGGATAAGACAATCGAACGGCTCTCCGGTCAGAAGGTGCCGGTGCATCGTTATGCATCCTATAAAATGGTGGACACCTGCGCGGCGGAATTCGCTGCGGAGACGCCGTACTTTTACTCCTCCTGGGATGAGGAGAACGAGGCGGAGCTGTATAACGCAGAGCTGAATTCCGGCAAAAAGCGGATAGTGGTCTTCGGATCCGGGCCGATCCGCATCGGTCAGGGCATTGAGTTTGACTACTGCTCGGTGCACTGTGTGCGCACCTTGAAGAAGCTGGGGTATGAGGCCATTATTGCCAACAACAACCCGGAAACGGTTTCCACCGATTTTGACACCTCCGACCGTCTGTATTTTGATCCGCTGACGCCGGAAGATGTCGACAGCGTTCTGGCTACCGAGCGGCCGGAGGCGGTGGTGGTGCAGTTCGGCGGGCAGACGGCGATTAAACTGACCAAGCACCTGCAGGAAAAGGGCGTGAAAATTCTCGGCACCCCGGCGGACAGCATTGATGCAGCCGAGGACCGCGAGCGTTTCGACGCACTGCTCGAGCAGTGCGGTATCCCGCGCCCGGCCGGCACGACGGTGTTTACCACCGAGGAAGCGCTTGAGGCGGCGCACAAGGTCGGTTACCCGGTGTTGCTGCGTCCGTCCTATGTGCTGGGCGGACAGAATATGATCATCGCCTACGACGACAACGATGTAAAAGAATACATGGCGATCATCACCTCGCACGAGCTGGAAAACCCGGTGCTTATCGATAAATACCTGATGGGCAAGGAGGTCGAGGTGGATGCGATCTGCGACGGTACCGACTACCTGATTCCGGGTATCATGGAGCACGTGGAGCGTGCCGGTGTGCATTCGGGCGACTCGATCTCGGTGTATCCCTCGCAGACGCTCAGCGAAGCCGTCCGTCAGACCATCATCGATTATACCGGCCGTCTCGCGCGGGCGCTGAAGGTGGTCGGTCTGGTCAATATCCAGTACGTGGTCTATCAGGATACGGTCTATGTCATTGAGGTCAATCCGCGCTCGTCCCGCACGGTGCCGTATATCAGCAAGGTGACGAATGTGCCGATGGTGGAGCTGGCCACCCGCTGCATGCTGGGCGAAGCGCTTAAGGACATGGGCTTTGGCACCGGTCTGGTTCCGGAACGCGATTATGTCGCTGTCAAGGTGCCGGTGTTCAGCTTTGAAAAGCTGCGCAATCTGGATGTCCAGCTTGGGCCGGAGATGAAGTCGACCGGTGAAGTGCTTGGGCTGGCCAAGAATTTTGAGGATGCCCTTTTCAAGGGCCTTGTTGCGGCGGGTTACAAGATGAAAAAGTCCGGCGGTGTGCTGATTACGGTGCGGGATACCGATAAGGTAGAAGCGATGGCTGTCGCCGATAAATTCCGTCAGCTCGGCTTTGACCTGTATGCGACGGCCGGCACCGCCAACCGTCTGAACAAGGAAATGATCCCGACCTCGTCGGTGCGGAAAATGCACGAGGAGCATCCCAACATCGTTGATCTGCTGGAGAGCGGCAAGATCGATTACATCATTTCCACCGATGCGCATGGGCGCGATCCCAAGCTGGCCAGCGTGCAGATGCGCCGCATTGCGGTGGAGCGCGCCATTCCGGTGTTTACTTCGCTGGATACGGCCACCGCTATGGCGCGCTGCCTGGCAATGGATAAGACGATGGACGATATGGAATTGATCGATATAACCAAGGTCTGATCCAACCAGAAAGGGGGAGCCGTATGCGCTATACGGAAGAACAGAGCAAACTGCTGTATAAGGCGGAAATTGCTCCGGGCATCTTCAATTTTACCCTTGCCGCGCCGAAAATTGCCGCTGCTGCGGCAGCGGGACAGTTTGTCACTGTTTTATGCGAGGGGTTTGAACTGCGGCGGCCGATATCGCTGTGCGGCTTTGATGCGGTGTCCGGTATCCTTCGCCTGATGTTTGAGGTGCGCGGCAAGGGAACCGCCTGGCTTGCCCAGCGGCAGGCCGGAGAGTATCTTAGTCTTGTCGGCCCGCTTGGCCACGGCTTTTCGCTGTTGGAGCCGGACAAAAAGGTGCTGCTGGTTGGCGGAGGGATCGGAACCCCGCCGTTGTTGCCCGTCGCGAGGCATTACGGCGGGAACGCCGCCGTCATCACCGGTTTCCGCAACGCCGCCTCAGCTATTCTTCAGGAGGATTTTAAGGCGGTGGGCGCGCAGACCATTCTTTGCACCGATGACGGCTCTGCCGGCTTCCACGGTTTTACCACACAGGCGATGGAACAGCATCTGGCCGAAGCGGGCTGTGACGTCGTGTACACGTGCGGGCCAAAGGTTATGATGAAGCGTGTGGCGGAGCAGGCCCGGGAAAATGGGATACCTTGCTGGGTTTCGATGGAAGAACGCATGGCCTGCGGCGTGGGCGCCTGCCTGGGCTGCGCCTGCAAAACGAAGGACGAGAACGGCGATCCGCGTATGGCGCGAGTTTGTCTGAACGGCCCGGTATTTGATGCGCAGGAGGTGGACTGGTCATGAGCGATATGCGTGTCAATCTTTGCGGCGTTACGTTGAAAAATCCGGTCATCACCGCTTCGGGAACCTTTGGCTATGGGATGGAATACCAGGAGTTTTATCCCATTTCCCGTCTGGGAGGGATATCCTGCAAGGGAACCACGCTGAAGGAACGCCCGGGCAATCCGGCGCCCCGAATCGCCGAAACGCCTGCCGGCATGCTCAACAGCGTCGGTCTGCAGAATCCCGGCGTGGACACCTTTTTAACCACCTATCTGCCTTGGCTGAAGCAGCAGGACATCGTGGTTATCGCCAACATTGCCGGCAATACGCTTGAAGATTATGCGGCGATGGCGGAACGCCTGTCGGATTCGGCTGTGGATATGGTCGAGCTCAATATCTCCTGTCCGAATGTCAAGCAGGGCGGGGTGAATTTCGGCACCTCCTGTGACAGTGTGGCCGAGGTCACACGTTTGGTAAAGCGGCACTGCACCAAGCCGCTTATGGTCAAGCTCACGCCGAACGTGACCAGCATCGGCGATATTGCCGCCTCGGCGGAAGATGCCGGTGCCGATATGCTTTCGCTGATCAACACGCTTGCCGGTATGCGCATCGACATCCGCACACGGCGGCCGATTCTGTACAACAATACCGGAGGACTGTCCGGTCCGGCCGTATTTCCGGTGGCCGTGCGCATGGTACGGGAGGTTTACAAGCGTGTTTCCGTGCCGGTCATCGGTATGGGGGGCATCTCCACCTGGGAGGACGCCGTGGAAATGATGATTGCCGGCGCGGCTGCCGTGCAGGTGGGAACGGCCAACTTCCGTGACCCTTATGCCTGCATAAAAATTATTGAGGGCATGGAAGAATTTGCGCAGCGCAGCGGTTTGAACAGCATCACAGAACTGACCGGAACCCTGCAGGAATGGTAAAAAGCCTGCCTGCTTGAAATGAACCGGTTCAGTAAAAACGGACAATGGACAAAACGCCCCCTGTGTAGGAAAA
>USCI01000080.1 GCA_900553255.1 uncultured Oscillospiraceae bacterium
AACCCGGACGGCATCATGGTGCGTAGCGCCGCGATGCATGAAATGGAGCTGCCTGCTTCCCTGGCGGCGATTGCGCGCGCCGGCGCCGGCGTCAACAATATCCCGGTGGACAAATGCAGCGAGGCGGGCATTGTGGTGTTCAACACCCCCGGTGCCAACGCCAACGCGGTCAAGGAGCTGGTGATCGCCGGCTTGCTGATTTCTTCGCGCAAGGTAATCCCCGCGATCGAGTGGGCCAAGACCCTCAAGGGCAACGGCGACGCGGTGCCGAAGATGGTGGAAAAGGGCAAGTCGGCCTATGCCGGCCCGGAGATCAAGGGCAAGCGTCTGGGCGTCATCGGTCTGGGCGCGATCGGCATCCTGGTGGCCAATGCGGCCAAATCCCTTGGTATGGAGGTTTACGGCTACGATCCGTTCCTGTCGGTGGACGCGGCGTGGGGCCTGTCCCGGTCGATCCATCATGCGACCAGTCTGGATCAGATTTATGCCGAGTGCGATTACATCACCGTCCATGTGCCGCTGACCGCGGACACCCGGGAGATGTTCAATGCGCAGGCGTTTGCGGCTATGAAGTCGGGCGTGCGGGTGCTCAATTTCTCCCGCGCGGAGCTGGTCAACGCAGCCGATATGAAGGCGGCGCTCGCGGACGGCAAGGTGGCCGCGTATGTGGTTGACTTCCCGACCGAGGACATGCTGGACGTGGAAAATGTCATTGCAATTCCGCATCTGGGCGCCTCCACGCCGGAGAGCGAGGACAACTGCGCGGTGATGGCGGCCGATGAGCTGATGGATTATCTCGAGAACGGCAACATCACCCATTCGGTCAACTATCCTGAGGTGTCGGTGCCGCGCTCGACCGAGACCCGCGTGTGCGTGCTGCACCGCAACATCCCGAATATGCTCACCCAGATCAGCGGCGTGCTCGCCGCCGACGGCAACAATATCGAGACGATGACCAACCGTTCGAAGAAGGATTACGCCTATACCATCCTCGATGTGGTCGGGGACGTTGCCGAAGCCAGCCTGGACAAGATCCAGGCGGTGGATGGTGTCATCCGCGTACGCCGCGTGTAATCCCGTAACGATAAAAGCGCCCGCCGGCAGTTGTATCTGCCGACGGGCGTATTGCTTTTGTCGAAATCCCCCGCCGGTGAATTTCACCGGCGAGGGATTTTTCAGATGCGGTGCAAAAGATTCAGCACGTCGTTATACGATGGAAGTGCCGGTATGCCGCCTTTTTTGGTGGTGGTCAGACCGCCGACGGCGTTGGCAAAGGCCAGCATGTCCTGAATCTCGGCCGGGGTCCGTTCGGTGATGTCAGCCTTGCCCTGCAGCAAGCAGTAGAGGAAGCCGCCCGTAAACGAGTCGCCGGCACCGGTGGTATCGATGGTTTCGACGTCGGCGGCAGGCTGCGTATATCGGTCGTCCCCGACATAAGCGATACAGCCGGCGGGGCCCAGCGTCAGCAGCAGTGCTTTCATGGCAAACTGGCTGCGCAGTGCCGCGGCGGCTTTCTCGAGATCGCTTTCGCCGGTGAGGAAAACCAACTCCTCCTCCGATACCTTAACAAGATCGGCATACGGCATGGCGCGCAGAATACAGTCGCGCGCATGCTCGGCGCTGTCCCACAGGTTCAGCCGCAGATTGGGATCAAAAACGGTGATGATCCCCTGCCGATGTGCGTACTCAGCCAGCCGGAAGCTGGTGGT
This sequence comes from uncultured Oscillospiraceae bacterium, assembly GCA_900553255.1. Lineage (GTDB taxonomy): Bacteria > Bacillota > Clostridia > Oscillospirales > Acutalibacteraceae > UMGS1591. Next base: position 1,710 of record USCI01000080.1, read on the forward strand.
GCGGGACGGCTCCGCGGTCATCAGCACCGAGCTGTAAAAAAATGCGCGGCAGTCGTCGATGAGGGCAAAATCCTCGGGAGCGGCTTCGAGCATCGTATCCGCACCACTGCGGCGATAAAAGCTGAAGGAACGGTCGCCGTGCTCGTCAAGATGGACAAACGCCAGGGAGGTCTGGTAATCCGGTGACAGGCGCAGGCGGCTGACATCCACGCCGTTTTTCTGCACCACCTCCCGCAGGGTGCGGCCGAAGGTGTCATCGCCTACCTGGCCGATAAAGGCCGTGCGTGCGCCGAGCTTGGCCGCGGCGCAGGCCATATTGCCCGGTCCGCCGCCGGGGTTGCGCTCAAACAGCGGATTGCCGTTGGCGGAGGTGCCTGACGGGGTGAAATCGATGAGCAGTTCACCGAGCGAAACAAGATCCCACATACAAGTCAACCTTTCCTTGCGGTAATTACCGGGTGCTCGCCCGGCATTCCAGGGTTACCGGAAAAACGGTCCGTGAGGGTGCCCCCTCCTGATCGGCCTGCCGCTGAATGGCGTTGACGGCGTATATGCTCATCTGCCGGATGGGCTGCCGGATGGTGGTCAGCTGCGGGGTGGTCAGACGGGCGAGCGGCACGTCGTCGAATCCGACCACCTGCACGTCCTCCGGAACCCGCCGGCCGAGCGCGGCGCAGGCCTGCAGCACCTGTGCGGCGATGACGTCGCTGCTCGCGAATACGCCGTCGGCGTCCGGGTTGCGTTCGAGCACCTGCCGGATATAGTCGCCGTAATCCATCGCCTGGAACTGGGCCTCTTCGGTTTCAAATACGCGGCCCTCCAGGTGATAGCGGCGGCAGGTGTCCCGAAAGGCGGCACACCGCTGGTCCGCCGGCATCTGCACCCCGTGGCTGCCGCTGAAATGCAGCAGGCAGCGGCAGCCCCTGGCAATGAGGTGCTCGGTGGCGAGCACGCCACCCTGGAAGTTGTCACAGGATACCGACGACACGTTGCCGGCATCGCTGCGTTCAAAGGTGACAATCGGCAGGCCGCTTTCGAGATGGCTGCCGATATCCTGTGTGCGGCTGCATAACACCACCCCGGCCACCTTATGGGCGCGCAGCATGTCGAGATATTCCATCTCCTTATACGCCTGATGGAACGAGTTGCACAGTAGCGTTTTGTAGCCGCTGGCCGAAGCGGCCATTTCTAGTTCGTTGACCACCTGGCTGAAAAACGGATGGGCGACCGAGGGAACGATGATACCGATCATATTGGTATGCCGTTTGGTCAGCGAACGCGCCAGCTCGTTGGGACGGTAGTCCAGCTCCTTCATGGCAGCCAGTACCTTTTCCCGCGTCTGCTGGCTGATATAGCCGCGGTTATTGAGCATGCGCGACACAGTTGTTACGGTCACGCCCGCCTTCGCGGCCACGTCTTTCAGGGTTGCCATAGGTTAATCCTCTCCTTGGGTCCGCTCAACAGAATACCATGTCATTCAGAGGATGTCAATCGGTTGACTCACATTTTCACAGCGCCGGCCGTTACACCGTTGATGATCTGTTTCTGCAGGAAAATATACAGGATAATGACCGGGATGGTGGTCATCACCAGCGCCGCCATGATGGCACCGTAGTCCACCGAATAGGTGCCGTAGAAGTCATAGGTCGACAGCGGCAGGGTAAAGAGCTTCCGCTTGGTGAGAATCAGCGACGGCAGCAGGAAGTCGTTCCAGATCGCAAGAACATTGAGCACCACGATGGTGGCGGTGGTGGGCTTGAGCAGCGGGAACACCACCCGGAAGAAGGTACCGGTCCGGGAGCAGCCGTCGAGGGTGGCGGCTTCCTCCAGAGCAAGCGGCACGCTGCTTTTGATGAAGCCGTGATAGATGAACACCGCCATGCTGATGCTGAAGCCGACATGCAGGAAGATCAGGGTGGTGCGGTGATCGAGCACGCCGAGCACATTGCCGTACAGCGAGATCAGCGGGGTCATCAGCACCTGGAAGGGGATGATCATGGCGACGATCATCAGCGAAAAGAAAAGCTTGTTGATTTTCCAGTCCGCGCGCACAAAGAAATAAGCGGTCATGGAGGACACCAACACAATCAGCGCCACGCTGACGCCGGTGACAAACAGGGAGTTGCCGAACGAGCGCAGGAAATTCATCTTATCGAACGCACGAATAAAATTATCGAAGGTCACACCGAGCGGGTCCACAAGATCCAGCGTGTACTTGAGGATGCCGCGGGTGGTTTTCAGCGAGTTGATGATAATCAGGATAAACGGGGCGAGATACACGAGCAGCAGGGCAAACAGGATCACCGTTTTCACCGCACGGCCGACCTTGGCGCCGGTGCCGCCGATCGCCATCGGACGGGTTTTTACCGCTTTTTCCATTACGCATCCACCTCTTTCCGTTTTCCGAGCCACACCTGAGTGACGGTAATCAGCGCAACGACGGCGAAAAGAATCAGCGCTTCCGCCTGGCCGACGCCGTATTCCTTGGAGACGAAGGTTTTCTGATACACGTGCATGGCCGCGAGCTTGGTGGAGTTATACGGCCCGCCGTTGGTCAGCGAGAGGTTCAAATCGTAGACCATGAAGCAGCGCTGGATGGACAGGAACAGGCAGATGACAAAGGACGGGACCATCAGCGGCAGCACCACATAACGGGTGGTCTGGGCGCTGGTGCAGCCGTCGATGCCCGCCGCCTCGATCAGGTCGCGCGGCACACCGGTAAAGCCGGCCACATAGATAATCATCATGTACCCGGAATACTGCCAGACGGTGACGATCACCATGGCCCAGAACGCCTTCGTCGGGTCGTTGAGCCACGAGGTGGAAAAAATCTCGAGGCCGAGGGTTTCGCCTACCGGCACCATAACCCGGTTGAAAATGAACTGCCAGATAAAGCCGAGGATGATGCCGCCGATCAGGTTCGGGGTGAAGAAGGCGGAGCGCAGGAAGCTCTGACCCTTGATGCCGCTGGTCAGCAGGTAGGCAAGCAGGAACGCGATGCCGTTGATCAGCAGCACCGAGGCCAGCACATAGCCGACGGTCAGCAGCAGCGAATGCCAGAATTCGGCATCCTGAAACGCTTTGGCATAGTTTTCAAACAGGACAAAGCCGGGATTGGCGTTGATGCCGTTCCAGTCGGTGAAGGTCAGGCCGGCGCCGTAGATAAACGGGATGACCACCACGCACAAGAACAGGAGCGCGGCCGGCCCGGCGAAAATCAGGAACAGCTTGAGATTGCCGAGCTTGGTTTTTTCTTTCATGTCGGGACCTCCCTTTCCTTTCTGCGTATACAGGCCGCCGGATCAGGCGCCCTTGGACTTCCAGTAGGCTTCGATATCGCTGGCCAGCCCGGCGCGGTCATACTGGCCGTCGAGGTATTTCTGCATATAGGCGCCGACGTACGACCAGTGGTCGCTGGGCAGCATCGGGCCAAAGATGGTGCGGTTTTCGTCCACATAGGCCTTGATGCTCTGCCCGAGCGGGTCGGAGGGCTGCAGCGTGATGTTGGAAAAGGCCGGTACCATCTGCAGCGAGGTGACCATCGCCGCCTGGCCCTCTTCGTCGTAAACCAGCCAGTTGAGGAAATCCTTGGCCATCTGCTGCTGTTCGGGAGTGGCTTTGACCTTATCGATGATGATCTGCTTTGAGCCGGTACCGATCAGATAATTATTGACAAAATCGTTTTCATCGTTGCCCAGCGGCAGCGGCATCAGACCGAGTTCGGGCGGATCCGGGAGTCCGGTCAGGAAGGCCTCCAGATTCGGCCAGGCCCAGTTGCCGTTGAACCAGAAGGCCACGTCCCCGTCGGTCAGGAAGGAGGGGTCAAGCGCATAGTCAGCCGACAGCGGATCCTTCTTGTAGTAATTATTGGCGGCCAGCAGGTCGAAGGTGTCCATCAGCTGATTGAACCGGGTGTTCTCAATCAAGTTGACCTCACCGGCCCGCAGGGAGTCGATGAAGGCGTCCACTTCTTCGATGTTCTCCGACTGGCTTTCATACAGGAAGCCGGCATAATGAGAACCGAGCGACCAGTCCTCTTTGCTGATGAGCATCGGGGTGACCCCTTTTTCGCTCAGGCGGGCAAACAGTGCAGTGAGCTTATCCAGCGTATTATAGTCCTCCGGGTTAAAGGCTTCCCCTAGCGTCTTTTCGATCAGGGTTTTATTATAGATCAGCCCTTTTCCCTCGATGCCCATCGGGAAGGAGTATACCTTGCCGTTGATGCGGTAGGCGTGGGAACCGGCGTCGGCTACCCAGGGCTCATCCGACAGATCCAGGGCGCGGGCTTCGGCAATCTGCACCACGTCGGTGGTGTCGAGCATGGCGAGGATCGGGGGATCGCCCGAGGTGTACATCTGGGAAATCTTTTCGAACGGGGTGGTGCCGGCGGGGGCGGCGATAATCTCCACCGTGATGCCGGTCTTTTTGGTGTACAGCTCGGCCACATCTTCAAGTGCTCCCTGGATTTCGCCCTTGGAGTTCAGGAAGGTGAGGGTGTTGGCCGGGGTGGAGTTTTTGCAGCCGGACAAAAGCCCGGCGGTGAGCGCGGCAGCGGCCAGTGCCGCCAGCATACGGTACTTCACGTGGCTTCCTCCTTTAGCATCCGGTTTCGATGGTGAATTGATGGGTTTTCAGGTCGGCGGTGAGTACGGCGCGATGTTCCTGCCAGGTGCGGGTGATGGTCAGGCCGTGCTCGCCCGAAAGCTCCACACGGCAGTCTCCGTCGACGTGGAAGGCGGGATGGGTGTTGCGCAGCCGCATCATTTCAAACAGCCTGCGCACCACCGGGCGGTCGGCCTCGCGCCGGACCTCGTCCTTGGCATAATAGTGCCGGTTGATGTCCCGGCCCTGCTTGGTCGATTCCATCAGCGCAATATCGTTTTCCCCGGCGAGCAGCCCGACGTAATAAACCTGCGGGATGCCCGGCGCGAAAAACTGGATTGCCCGCGCGAGCAGATAGGCGTCGTCGTTATTGCCCAGCGCGGAATAATAGGTGCAGTTGATCTGGTAGATATCGAGGTTGTTGTAGGCGGCGGTGTTGTATACCTTCTTAACATTAGCGCCCTTGGTAAACAGCGCTTCGCGCGTTTCCTCGATTTCCTCCTCGCTGAGCAGGTCTGCCACATCCACCACGCCGATGCCGTCATGGGTGTCCAGGGTAGTGAACTGGTGGCGCGGGCAGATTTCCAGCCAGTGCTTGAGACGGTCGCCGCGCCCGCTGTACAGCGCATGCAGAACCAGCATCGGCAGGGCAAAGTCATATACCCAGAAGCCCTTTTCAGCGATTTTCATCTGGATGGAATAGTGCTCGTGAATTTCCGGGAGAATGCCGACACCATACGGCTTGACGATGTCCTCGATCGCATACAGCAGTTCCCAGATGTCCGGCTCGATGAAAAAGCAGCTGGTGTCCGGCTTTTTTACAGCGTAGGCGAAGGCATCCAGGCGAATGATCGACGCGCCGTTTTGACACATATCGGTGAGCGTCTTGCGGAAAAACTCCCGTACCGACGGGGAAGCGACGTTCAGGTCGATCTGTTCTTCGGCAAAGGTGCACCAGATTTTTTCGGTGGAGCCGTCCGCAAGCTGTGCTTCGATATAGGGCGCGCGCGGCTTGCGCTTGTAGATTTTGTCCACCTGCTCCGGCGTGGGTTCGCCGCCCGGCCAGAAATGCTTGTACCGGATGAAAAAGTCGCGGTAGGGCGAATTGTCGCCGTGCTGCAGGAAATGCTGGAAATACACCGACTGCCGCGAAATATGGTTGACCATGAAGTCAAACATCAGCGCGTAATCCCGGCCGATGCGCTGTATGTCGTTGAAATTGCCGAACTTTTCGTCCACGACATCGTACCGGATCGGGGCAAAGCCGCGGTCGGCGGACGAGGGAAAGAAGGGGAGGATGTGTACCCCGCCGACCGTCCCTTTCAGCGGTCCGTCCAGAAGCTCGCGCAGGTCGTTGAGGTTTCGCCCCAGGCTATCGGCGTAGGTGATGAGCATAATCTGATTTTTCATTCCATGACCATTCCTTTCCTTGGGATGAACAGGATCGAAGTTAATCCGGTTAAGGGGGAGTTCGCTGCCGTTTTCGTCTGGAATGCGGCATTGTATCACAGTCGGACGCCTCGCCCACGATTCCGCACTCCGGAAGGATTCCAGCCTGCTCATCCTGATGCTGCCGATGATGTGGGATTCCGCAGGTAACGGGATGTGCTGGGATGCCGCCCGGGAAAATCTCCCATTTCGGTGCCAGTATAACATAGGTGGACCGATATGTCAACCGCTTGACATACAAAAATACCATAAAAAATACATAATTTTTAAATTTATACCATTAATTAGACTGTTCCGTGCCGCGGAGATACGAAAAAGACAAACAAAAACATAGGGTAGTATGTGATTATTGGTGGGTTTCCATACCGAAAATCCCGCCGGCTCTTTTGGCAAAAAAATAAAACGCCGCCAGATAGCTATGCCTTTCGGCAGCCTGGCGGCGTTTTATTTTCCAACTATGGCACCTGCGGCATTCAGGTGCTTTCCCGGTAAGCGTAGACGCGGGAATATTCCTTGGTTTCCGGATCCTTCACAACGCTGCAGCGATGCCGCGTGAGCAGGCGGACGATCGGGTAGACATCGATCCAGATTTCGTTGTCGCTTTCCTTCTGCGATTCGTCGAAAATCAGCTGCATGCCGAAATGCAGGTGCGGCTGTTCGATGTTGTTGACATTTTCGGTGGTGCTGTATCCGGTATGCCCCATGTAGCCGATGACATCGCCCGGCTGCACGATGCTGCCTTCTTCGAGCGATTTATTGAAAGGGAAATTCTGGCGAAGATGAGCGTAGTAATAGTAACGTTTGCCGTCGAGGCTGCGGATACCGATCCGCCAGCCGCCATACTGGTTCCAGCCGAGCGCTTCCACCACGCCGCCCTCCACCGCGATAATCGGGGTGCCGGTAGCGCCCATAAAATCGTGGCCTAAATGGCGGCGCGTAAAACCGTAGGTGCGGCTGACACCGAAGTCGTCGTAGTCGCTGTAAGGGTAGCCCTTGGCGATCGGGAGAAAGGCCTTCAGGCCGTACTGCGGTTCAAAGCGTTTGCCGCCCGGCGCGGCTTCGTCGTCCACCTCGATCTCAAAATGGCCGACCAGCCCGCCGAGCGCCGCGCCGTAGGCCTCCCGGTAATAGGGGAAATAGCTGAGCTTTTCGGTGAGCTCCTCCAGGGTTTTGCCCTCCTGCAGCTGCTGTACATAGCCCTCCAGCTCCCGGCGTTTAAAGCTGCTGAAGTTATTGCCGTTTTTGGCGGCAGCCAGTGCGATCAGGTCGATCCAGCTGACCGGCGTATCGGTTTCCTGCGAGGCGATATCCAGCTCCAGTGCCGCCTCCAGCGCTTCGTAGCTCGCCTGAAAATCCACCCAGCGGATAAAATCCGGTTCGTCCGGCTCCGCTTCAGCGGCGGTCTGGCGGGAATACTGCCAGCCGAAGCCAGCCGCCAGCACCGCAGCAACCGCTGTTATCACGGCAATGCGGCGCAGTACACGTTTACGGATAATGAGAAACACGTTTCCTTCCCTTCCCTTCGCGGCAGACGCTCCATTTATGTGTATGAGGGGAGAAAGGGAAAAAGACGTCGAACGGCTCGTCCCGGCAAACGGTTTTTCCGCGGAAATCCGTCGGATTTTCGGTGCTTTCCTGCATGACTTTGCCGGGAAAAGGTGATATAATGGCTGTTATCTTCTGGATGAGGGAAGTGTTGCGGCATGTTTACACGCAGGCAGCTGCGGGTTTTGATCCTGCCCCTGATCGTCGAGCAGTTCCTGGCGGTGACCATCGGTATGGCGGATTCGGTGATGGTCGCGAGCTGCGGCGAGGCGGCGGTGTCGGGAGTATCCCTGGTGGACAGCCTGAACATTCTGCTGATCAACGTTTTTTCCGCCCTCGCTACCGGCGGCGCCATTGTGTCGGCGCAGTTCATCGGGAAGGAAGAGCCGGAAAATGCCAGCAAATCCGCCAAGCAGCTGCTGTACGTCGTGACGGCGGCTTCCACCCTGGTGATGGCTGTCTGCCTGATTGGCGGGAGCGGCCTGCTGTCCCTGCTTTTCGGCAAAGCGGAGACAGACGTGATGGAAAACGCACAGGTGTACTTTTTCTGGTCCGCGCTCTCCTATCCGTTTATCGCGGTTTATAACGCCGGCGCGGCGCTGTTCCGGGCTATGGGCAATTCGCGGGTTTCGATGATGACTTCCCTCCTGATGAACGCCATCAACATCTGCGGCAACGCGATACTGATTTTCGGCTTTCAGATGGGGGTTGCCGGCGCGGCCATTGCAACGCTGGTTTCGCGGATGGTCGGCGCGGTGCTGATCGTCTCGCTGCTGCGCTTCCGTCCGCACACCATTCAGCTGCCTCCCCTGCTGAAATGGGAATTCCGCCCGCGCATGATCCGGCAGATCCTGACCATCGGTATTCCGAACGGCTTGGAAAACGGCATGTTTCAGGTGGGGAAAATCCTGCTGCAGAGCCTGATTACCTCCTTCGGCACCGTGGCGCTGACTGCGAATGCCGTCGCGAGTACGCTCTCGACGCTGCCGCAGATCCCCGGTTCCGCAATCGGGCTGGCGCTGATTACGGTGGTCGGCCAGTGCATCGGCGCGGGCCGGTACGACGAGGCCAAGCGGTATACGCTGCGCCTAACCGGGCTGGCGTACGGCCTGATGGCGGGGCTGTGCGCGCTGGAAGCTGTTTTTGCGCCGGCGCTGGTGTCCTGCTTCCAGCTTTCCGAAGCGTCCTCCGCGCTGACGATACAGTTGCTGGTGTATCAAGACATCCTGTGTGCATTGTTCTGGCCGGCGGCATTTGTGCTGCCAAACGGCCTGCGCGCGGCCAACGACGTCCGGTTTACCATGTGTATCTCTGTATTGTCGATGGGTATTTTCCGCATCGGCTTCAGCTATCTGCTGGCGCAGGGGATGCAGATGGGTGTTTTCGGCGTCTGGGTGGCGATGACCATCGACTGGGTGGCACGTGCGGTGGTGTTCATCATCCGGCTGCTCAGCGGAAGATGGAAAAAACGCCGCCTGGTGTAATAACCGGGCAGAAAAAAACACGATGCCGTCGGCATCGTGTCAGCTTGTCAAAGAAGGAGGCGTTTTGCTCAGGCGAAGCGCCTTTTTCTTTTGTA
>USCI01000081.1 GCA_900553255.1 uncultured Oscillospiraceae bacterium
CCTATCAAGGGGTTTCCCGATGCGGCGTCTCACGCCGCATTTGGGCAACTTGCTATCTGCCAACCAGTTTTTCGACACGCTGCAATGCCCCCTGTTGCCACAGGGGGCATTTTTCAGAAAAGGAGTCATCCATATGAATGTCAGGGCCGAACTCGAGGCGCTGGCCGACGAAAATTACCGGCGGTTTTCCGCCAAACTGCTGCCGCCCGGCACCGCGCTTCTCGGGGTGCGGCTGCCGCAGCTGCGCGCGCTGGCCAAACGCATCGCGGCCGGCGACTGGCGCGGCTATCTCGCCGCGGCGCAGGACGGTACCTTTGAGGAGGTCATGCTGCAGGGCATGGTGATCGGCGCCGCCAAAGCGGACGTGGATGAGCTGCTGCGGTATACGGCGGCCTTCGTGCCGAAGATCGACAACTGGTCGGTGTGCGACAGCTTCTGCGCCTCGCTGCGCTTTGTCCGGCGGCAGCCGGAGGCCGTCTGGGACTTTCTGTCCCCCTACCTGTCCTCCGGCCGGGAATTCGACGTGCGGTTCGGGGTGGTGGCCATGCTGGACCACTTTGTGGACGAGGGGCACATCGACGGGGTGATCGCGCGGCTGACCGCGCTCACCCACGAAGGCTATTATGTCCGCATGGCGGCGGCGTGGACCCTGTCGGTGTGCTTCGTCCGCTTTCCGGAAAAGGTGTATCCCCTGCTGGAAGCGGGCACCCTCGACCCCGTGACCCATAACCTGACCATCCGGAAGATCCGGGAATCGCTGCGGGTAAGCCGGGAAGCCAAGGAAGCGGTCGGCCGGCTGAAGCGGCCGGCCCCGCCGGTGGATAAGCCCTTTTGAGGGAGGGACGCCCGGTGCGTTTCCCGGCGCCGGGCGACCTTTTTCGGGGAAACGCCGCAAAATATGCCGTTCCCGGCTGCCTGCGTTTGACGAAAACGGTCGTCTGCGGTATACTGAGCGTAAAAGGGCATCCCTTCGCCGTGAGGCGTCCCGTCTGCGGGCCCGCCCCGGCTTAGTATATGGATAAAGGATGGTCATGGACATGAAGCTGATGGTACAGACCGAACGAATTCTCGCCAACCTGCGCATCCTGCAGAAGCAGGCGGGCAGCACGCCGCTGATCCCGGTGCTCGAGGCGAACGCCGGAGGGCTGGGCGACGTGGAGATCGCACGGCTCCTGCAGGAGGCGGGCGTCGGCACCATTGCGGTCGCGCGGCTGGAGGAGGCGGTGCGCATTGCGGACGCGGTGCGCGGGCTGGATATCCTGCTGCTGACCCCGTATTCCGGCGAGGAGGACGTCGCGGCCATCCTGCAGTACGACATCATCGGCGCGGTCGGCTCGAACGACGCCGCGGTGCTGTTCAGCTCGCTGAGCCGCAAAATGCGCTGCCGCGCGCGGGTGCAGCTGTGCTTCGACTTCGGCATGGGCCGTTTCGGCTACGCGCCGCAGGACGCCGGCAAGGCGGCACAGACCATCAAGCACCTGGAAAACGTGGAGCTGACCGGCGTGTTTACCATCCTGCCGGACGTCGGCAAGGCCTCGGAATCCCGGCGGCTCCAGCAGGTCAAGGATTTCCAGCGCGCGGTCGCCGCGGTGCAGCGCGAGGGCCTGAAGCCCGGCATCGTGCATATGGCGGACAGCTATCAGGCGCTCCAGTGCAAGGAGATGCGCCTGGGCGCGGTGCGCACCAGTGCCGACCTGTTCGGCCGCGGCCCGCTCAAGGAACGCCACGGCCTCAAAAAGGTGGGCCGTGCGGTGGCCAACGTCTGCGACCTGAAATGGCTCACCGCGGGCAGTACGGTCGGCGACGACGCGCGGGTGCACCTGCGCAAGGCGACGCGGGTGGCGGTGGTGCCGGCCGGCCGCGGGGATGGGCTGTTCACCGATGCCCCTGTATCGCGTTTCCCGTTTTTCCGCAAAAAACTCACCTGTGAGATCAACGGCAAACGGCCGGTGATCATCGGCCGGCCGGGTCTGACGTCGCTGACCGTGGACGTCACCGACATCGACTGCGCGCCGGGCGATATCGTTTCCTTTGACACCGACCCGGTGCATATCAGCGCCTTTATCCGGCGCAATTATGTCTGAGCGGAAAACGCCGCTTTTCGCGGCATTGTACGACCACGCGGCGGGGCATCCCGCCGCGTTTCATACACCCGGCCATAAGGGGCATATGCCGCAGCTCGCCCCGCTTTCCGATATCGCGCTGGATCTGACCGAGCTTCCGGATACCGGCAGCCTGTACGACGGCGGCGACGTAATCGAGCAGGCGGAGCGGCTGGCGGCGGCGGCCTTCGGCGCGCGGGATACCCTGTTCAGCGCCGGCGGCTGCACCCTGTGCATTCAGGCGATGCTGCTGCTCGGCGCGGGAGCGGGCGGCCGGGTGCTGATGGCGCGCACCGCGCACCGCAGCGCGGTTCACGCGGCGGTGCTGCTGGGGCTTGAGCCGGTATGGCTGTGGCCCGCGCAGGACGCGCACGGCGTGCTGCCGCCGGACGCCGGCGAGGCGGAGCGGGCGCTCGCGGCGGATCCCGGCATCCGGGCGGTGTATATCACCAGCCCGGACTATGCGGGCAATCTCGCCGACATCCCGGCCTTTGCGGCGGTATGCCGCCGGCACGGGGTGCCGCTGCTGGTGGATAACGCCCACGGCAGCCATCTCGGCGCCTTCGGGCTTCACCCGCTCGCTCTGGGGGCTGATCTGACGGCGGATTCCGCCCATAAGACGCTGCCGGTGCTCACCGGCGGCGCCATGCTGCATATCGGAAACACGCCGAAGGCCGCCGGCATTACCCGGCCGGCCGCCAAGGCGGCGATGGCGCTGTTCGGCTCGACCTCGCCGGCCTTCCCGGTGCTCGCTTCGCTCGATCTTGCCCGCAGCTGGTGGGAAGAAGAAGGGCCTTCGGCCTTCCGCCGGGTCGCCGAAACCACGGACAACCTGCGCCGGCTCGCGGCACGGCAGGGAATCGAGGCGTACGCCGGCCGTGCGCTGCGCGACCCGAGCCGCCTGACCCTCGATTTTTCTGCGGATGGCCGCGACGCCGCGGCGGCCGCGGAATGGTTCCGCCGGCAGGGCTGCGAGCCGGAATATGCGGACAACCGCTATCTTGTGTTTATCCTCACCCCCGGCAATACCGAAGAGGATTTTGCCCGCCTGGAGCGGGCACTCGAAGCGCTGCCGCAGGCAAAACTCCCCGCTCCGGGCCGCCCGCCGTTTCCGCTTTTTGCCCCCGATGCCCGGCCGCAGGCGGTGATGCCGCCGCGGAAAGCGGTGCTCTGCGCGGCGGAGGAAATCCCGATGGCCGCCGCCGCCGGCCGGATTGCCGCACGCACCGTCTGCCCCTGCCCGCCGGGCGTTCCCGCAATCGTACCGGGAGAGCGGTTCACGCCGGCACTTGCCGCGGCGCTGGCCGCCTGCGGCCACCGGAGCGCGGCCGTGTGCACCGGCCCTTGCCGGAGCAAAATCACTTGCCAGAAGCCGGCAGATACGGTATAATAAATCCGTACCGTGCGTACGCTGGTATGGCACGGCATTATTTCGCACCTGCCAGGAAAGGAAGGGTTATGTTGTATGAAGCTGATTTTTGCCATTGTGAATAAGGATGACAGCAGTGCGGTATCCTCCGCGCTGACCCATGCCGGCTTTGCCGTTACCAAGCTGGCCACCACCGGCGGTTTCCTGATGGCCGGCAACACCACCTTTCTGGTCGGCACCGAGGACAGCCGCGTGGACGAGGTGATCGAGGTCATCGCCAAATGTTCCCGCAAGCGCACCCAGACGGTGCCGAGCGCGACCTACGGCACCACCACCTACGCCTCCTTCCCGGTGGAGGTGACGGTAGGCGGCGCGACGGTGTTTGTCACCGACATCGAGCGGTACGAAAAACTGTAAACCCGGCCCCGCGCGGGGGGATTCTGACAGCGGCCGCACGGCGGCGAAGGGACGGCACGACGATGCGGTTCGACGGATTTGTGGGAAATGAAGAGGTAAAGGCACAGCTTTCCGCCTATATGGACGGAGGGCATTTTCCGCATGCGCTGCTGCTCGAAGGCCCGGCCGGCAGCGGCAAGCGCACCCTCGCGCGGCGGATCGCCCAGCGCGCGGTCTGCAGCGCGCCGGAGGGCGCCGAAAGGCCCTGCGGCATGTGCGCCCACTGCGTGAAGGCGCTCGCCGGCGGGCATCCGGATATTACGGAAGCCGGCGGCGACGGTGCCGCGCGCTCGTTTCACATCGATACCGTGCGAAAACTCCGGGACGAAGCGTATATCCTGCCAAATGAGGCAAACTACCGGGTGAGCATCCTCGCCGGCGCACAGGGGATGACCACCGAAGCGCAGAACGCGCTGCTGAAAATCCTCGAGGAGCCGCCAAGGCATGTGCTGTTTATCCTCACCTGCGAGAACCGGTCGCAGCTGCTGCCGACCATCCGCTCCCGCACCGTATGCCTGCAGCTGACCGGCGTGACCGTGGAGCAGGCGGCGGCGGTACTGCGCGAGCGTCTGCCCGGCCGGCCGGAGGAAGAGCTGCACCGCGCGGCCGCGGTGTTCGGCGGAGTAATCGGCCAGGCGCTGCAGGGGCTCGAGGACGACACCTTCCGCCAGGTGACCGCGCTTGCGCCCGCCATCGCGCGGGCGCTGACCGCGCCGGACGAGCTCGAGCTGCTCCGGCTGACCAACAAAATGGTCAAGGATAAGGATACCCTCAACGGCGTGCTGACCTGCCTGCCGCTGCTGTTCCGCGATGCGCTGGCCTGCCGGTACGGGAGCCCTTCCCGCATTTCGGTGGATCCGGCCTGCGCCGAGGAGCTTTCGCGCAGGCTCACCCGGGAACAGCTGGCCGCCCTGATCGAAGCGGTGGAGGGCCTGCAGCGCGCCCGGATTTTCAACATGAATGAAGCGCTGTTCCTGACGCTGATGTGCTCCCGTCTGCGCCAGGCGGCGGGAAAATAAGGAAAGGCTTTTCCCTGCGCGGCCGTCCGTTTCCGGATGGTGCCGCGGGACAGCGTGCCGCCGGTATGCGGACGGCGCCGGCGTTCCGGGGGAGAGAAGAAAGGAATGGTTTGTACCGATGGCTGAAATTGTCGGCGTGCGTTTTAAAAACGCAGGCAAGGTGTATTATTTCTCCCCCGCCGGATTTGCGCTCGAAAAGGGCGGCATGGTGATGGTGGAGACCTCGCGCGGCATCGAATGCGGCGAGGTGGTCATCCCCAACCGCCGGATTGCGGACGATGCGGTGCCCGCGTCGCTCAAGCCGGTGCTCCGCCCCGCGTCGGAGGACGACCTGCGGCGCGTAAAGGAAAATGGGGAAAAGGAAAAACGCGCCATGCGGGTGTGCCAGGAAAAAATCCAGGCGCACAAGCTGGACATGAAGCTGGTGGACGTGGAATACGCGTTCGACGGCTCCAAAATTCTGTTCTATTTCACCTCCGACGGGCGGGTGGACTTCCGCAGCCTGGTCAAGGACCTGGCCTCGGTGTTCCATACCCGCATCGAGCTGCGGCAGATCGGGGTGCGCGACGAAGCGAAAATGCTCGGCGGGCTGGGCATCTGCGGGCGGCCGTTCTGCTGCTCGCAGTTCCTCAGCGATTTCCAGCCGGTGTCGATCAAGATGGCGAAGGAGCAGGGCCTGTCCCTCAACCCCACCAAGATATCCGGCTGCTGCGGACGGCTGATGTGCTGCCTGAAATACGAGCAGGAAGCCTACGAATCGCTGCTGCGCGAAACGCCCAAGCAGGGCGCACTGGTCTCCACCAAGGAGGGCAAGGGCGTAGTGGTGGAAACCAACCTGCTCACCGGCAAGGTCAAGGTGCGGCTGGACAAATCCCCGGACTCCCCGCCGGTGGTGATGGACCGGCAGGACGTCAAGGTCATCCGGGACAACAAAATCAAGGTCGACCGCAGCGAGGCGGAAAAGCTCTCCGGCCTGGAAAAATGAGTTTCCCCGGTGAGATAGGGTGTTGATTTTTTCAACCGTTATGGTATAATAACACCGGTAGCCGTCTGCGGCTGCCTGAGTGGAATGGGAATCCGGCAAACGTTTTGCCGGAGGCTACATAAGCTTATTCCAGGATCCCACGATAAGGAGGTGCTCTGTAATGGCTTATAAGATCAGTGACGATTGTATCTCTTGCGGCGCCTGCGAGGCGGAATGCCCCGTGTCCGCGATCTCCGAAGGGGATGGCAAATACGAGATCAATCCCGATGTCTGCACCGAGTGCGGCAGCTGCGCTGCTGTCTGCCCCGTCGGCGCTCCCCAGGCGGAATAAGACGCCTAAAGACCGCGGGGGCAGTCCCCCGCCAAGTCGCAGCTTCGTTGCCGGACAGACCGCGTTGTCTGTCCGGCAATTTACTGTCGGTAAGCCGTGCTGTCGGCGCGGCGGCCGGATAAACGCGCCGCGGCGACGTCCGCGGAACAGGGAGAGACGCACCATGCCGCAAACCCCGCTTCCCCTCGGCGGAGGGATCACCGCGCTGGTCACGGCGGAGCACCGTTTTGGCTCGGACGCCGTCCTGCTCGCGGATTTTGCGCGGCCCAGGCGCCGGGATACCGTCTGTGACCTCGGCACCGGCTGCGGGATCCTGCCGCTGCTTTGGTGCCGCCGCGACCCGCCCGCCCACATCGATGCGGTGGAGCTGCAGCCCGAAGCCGCCGCGCTCGCCGCTGAAGCGGTGCGCCTGAATCATTTGGAAGACCGGATCACGGTGCACTGCGCCGATCTGCGCCGGCTGGAAGGGCTTGCCGCGGGCCGCTATGACCGCGTCACCTGCAACCCTCCCTATTTTCCCCGCGGCAGCGGCCGCACCTGCGCCCCCGCGGCAGACGGTGCACGTACGCTCGCCCGGCACGAATCCGCGTCATTTGTCTTTGCCGACGCGGTGGCGGCTGCCGCCCGCCTGCTGAAAAACGGCGGCGTATTGGTGTTCTGCCACCGCCCGGAATACCTGGCCGACCGGCTCGCCGAGCTGCGGGCGGGCGGCCTTGAACCCAAGCGGCTGCGCTTTGTCCAGCAGCGGGCGGACAGCGCGCCGTGGCTGTTCCTCTGCGAAGCACGCAAGGGCGGGCATCCGGGGCTTTCGGTGCTGCCGGTGCTTGTCCGGATGGACGGCTCACAGGAGTCGGCCGCCATGCGGGAGATTTACGATGTGTAGCATTTCTTTGCTTTTATACTAAATGAAATAAAAAGGAGGCGCCGGCATGGCCGGAAGACTGACCCTGGTGGGAACGCCCATCGGCAATCTGTCGGATTTTTCGCCGCGCGCGGTGGAGGCGCTGCGGGAGTGCGACTTTATCGCGGCGGAGGACACCCGGGTGACGCTGCGCCTGCTGAACCACTTCGGTATCCATAAGCCGCTGGTGAGCTATTACGAGCACAACAAACGGGATCGCGGCGCCGAGCTGATCGCCCGGCTGGAAGCCGGGGAAAAGGCGGTGCTGGTCAGCGACGCAGGAATGCCGGCGATATCCGACCCGGGCGAGGATCTGGTGGCGCTGTGCCACGAGCGGCAGATCCCGGTGGGTGTGGTGCCGGGGCCGAGCGCGGTGATCACCGCGCTCGCGGTATCCGGGCTGCCGACCGGCCGGTTTACCTTTGAAGGGTTCCTGAGCATGAACCGCCGCAGCCGGCGGGAGCATCTGCAGCAGCTGGCTGGCGAGGTGCGCACGATGGTGTTTTACGAGGCGCCGCACAAGCTGCCTTCCACACTGGAGGATCTGCTGGCGGTGCTGGGCGACCGGCGTATCGCGCTGGTGCGGGAGCTGACCAAAATCCACGAGGAGGTCATCCGCACCACCCTTGCCGAGGCGGCGGCCCGCTACCGGTCGGAAGCGCCGCGGGGGGAATTTGTGGTGATCGTGGAGGGGCGGCAGCCGGTGAAAGAGGCCGCCTGTACCGTGGAGGACGCGGTATCGCTCGCAAGGGAGCTGGCGGCAGACGGCCTGTCCGCCGCCGCCGCGGCGAAGCAGGCCGCGGCGCAAACCGGCATCAAAAAAGGCGAAATCTACCGCCGTATGGCGGAGAATGGTGAAGAATAGAAAGGAAGGGTGGAACCATGTTGCTGGATGGCTTTTTTTCCGCCGGGCAGGGCGGCTATTACCTGCTGGTTCTGGTGTTCATGGCGCTGCTGGTGGGACTGTATCTGTGGGGGAGCTCCCGCCGCGAAAAAAACACACGGGCGGACGAGCTGCAGAATACCTACCGCGAGATGACGGCGGACAAGCTGGCCGCCGTACCGGACGATCAGCTGGTGGACGCGGTGATCGCCAATCTGATGGCCAAGCTCGACCCGCATCATCCGGACCCGTACCGTACCATACCGATGCTCTCGCACGGCCGCTGTGTGGTGTACAGCGTATGGCTGCTGTGCCGTGAGCTGGATAACGCGGGATTTGAGGAGCTGCTGGAAAGCCCCTCCTCCGCCTTCTGCGCGCTCGGCGCGGACGGTTTTGATACGCTCGGCGCGGTACGCTGTGCCGAGGCGGTGCGTGCCGCCCTGCGCACCGAAGAGGAGGAAGAGCTCGCCGAGCGGCACGCCGACTTTCTGGAGGCGATGCAGGACGAACAGCCGCTTGCGCGCTGTGTGGACTTTATCCGCGACAACGCGCCGGACTTCCTGGATGAAGACAGTGAGGACGACCCCGTCTCACGCGGGGAATAAATCGTAGGCGCCCGATACCGTTGGTATCGGGCGCCTACGATTATCGGCAGGTCTGCCTGTTTCAAAAGGCGGCGGGGTTGCGGACGTGAACCTGCGCAAAGCCCCGACTACATGGCCAGATACAGCAGCGCGACGACCAGCTCGACCTGTGCGCCGTTTTTGGCCAGCAAAAGCGCGAGCATCAACAGCAGCAGCTGTTCCTGATCCCCGCCGAACAAGGACAGCAGCCCGTCGGTATCCCCCGCCTTCTGGGGCTTCGGCTCAGGCGGCTGCGGCCGGCGCCGCTCCGGCGGACGGGAGGCCGCCAGGCTCTCCGCCGTACGTCCTCCGCTCATCGGCGGTGCGGGCGGCTCCGGCTGCGGCGGACGCGGCGGCCGTGGGCGTGCCGCCCGGCTGCGCGCCTCATCCTCCTCGACAAGGCGCCGGGCGCGCTCCTGCATGCGCTGTACCCGCATGGCCGCCTCCTGCTGCATACGCAGTACATTATCAGCCAAACTCTCACCTCCCGCGCTGCCGCGGCATCAGAATAACCCGCGGTCCCGCAGCAGCGGCATCACCCGGATAAACTGCATAATCTTGATGGCGTCGTCCAGGCGCTTTTCCCGGTCGCCGTGCAGATACGGACGCAGCGCCTTGAGCAGGACCGTGTTTTCGTCGTCGCGGCGCATGCTGCTGAGCAGCGGCGCCATTTTGGTCAGCATGGACAGATCCGGCAAACCGCTGCTCTTGCTGTCGGCCGGCAGCGCGGCAGCCGGCGCCGCCCCTCCCCCTCCCAGCGCCGCGAGCAGCCCGGACAAATCCAGCCCGCCGCTGTCCTGTGCCGGAGCCGCAGGCGCTGTCGTCTCCTGCGGCTGATCCGCCAGGCCGCCGAGCGCCGCCATCGCGGACTGTATCTTTTCCATCCCGTCGGGGGAGTTGAGCAGGTTTTCCAGCTTTTTTGTCAGATCATCCATTTCCGTTTTCACCCTTTCCGGCGCCTCGGCCATCCCGCCGGCACCGCCGCGCAGGCCGCGGGCCCCGCGGCGCTTTTTACTCCGTCCGGCCGCCGCCGAGCAGACGCTCAATGAGCTGCTGTACCTGCGGCGACTGCATCAGCTGCTCGGCCTGTGCCTGATTGTGGGTAAAGGCGTCCAGCTTCTGCCGGCTTTCCGGCGAGAGGTTGGGCGCCAGCGAGGACAAATTGCCCTCGTTGACCGTCTTGACGAGCTGATCCGGCGTGGTGCCGAGCTTTTTGCTGGCAAATTTCAGCAGAGCCTGCATCTGTTCAGGGGTCAGCTGTTTGTCACTCATCGGGATCCCTGCCTTTCCGCGGCGCGGGCTTTTCCTGCCACCGCTTCTGTGTTATACTTATGTCGGATCCTACCGGGTTATGAACGTTTTGGCGGGGAGGCTGCAGGATGCGGATACTGGTGATATCGGATACCCACGGAAACGAGCAGGGGCTGCTGCAGGCGGTGGAGGAGCAGCCGAATGCACGGGCGGTCATCCATCTCGGGGACGGCGCCCGCGAAGCCCAGGCGGCCGCCGACCGTTTCCCCGGCCTGCCGTTTTATCTGGTGCGGGGTAACTGCGACTGGGCGTCCACCTCGGCCGGCCTGCTGTACGCCCGCGAGGAAACCTTTGCCGGCAAGCGTATTTTCTTCACCCACGGGCATCTGTACGAGGTGAAATTCGACCTGTACCGCGCGGCGTGCGCAGCGCGGGAGAGGCAGGCCGATGTGCTGCTGTTCGGGCACACCCACCGGGCGGAAATCACCTGGGACGACGGTCTGCTGCTGTTCAATCCCGGCAGTTTGTCCGGCGGCGCGGACAGCACCTACGGCACGCTCGACATCACGCCAGCCGGAATCGTGCCCAACATCCTGCGGCTTCGCCGCTGATCCGGCAAAACGTCCAATGGCAGTATATGCGGTAGCCGGGCGTTGTGTGCCGCCTGTATGGCGATGAAAACGGAACAAGCGGGTCCCGGCACGATGGCCGGGACCCGCTTCAGACTGTCAAAAAAGTCGTTTCGCAAAAAATAGTGCACAAAAGTTTTGGGCCGCCTTTTTCGAAAAGGCGGCAGATTCCAAAGGCAGAGCCTTTGGTCGCGTCCCGCCGGACGCGA
>USCI01000082.1 GCA_900553255.1 uncultured Oscillospiraceae bacterium
GCCGTATCCTTCATCCTTTTTTATTCAACTGTCCAATATGTATTGTACTCCTACATTTTTATTGCCGGCACCGCCGGTCTGGGCATTGACCTTTGCCGGTAAATCATGTAGAATAAGAGTATCTTTGTCCCGCCATATCCCCGGCGTGTCTCCCATGCCGCGCCGGCAAACCAGAAAGGACCGGACCAGTTATGCAGGTTTCGCCTTCGATACTCACCTGTGATTTTGCCCATCTGGCCGACGAGATCGCTTTTGTGGAGCGCTCCGGCGCCGACATGATCCATCTCGATGTGATGGACGGTGTTTTTGTGCCGAACCTCAGCTTCGGGCCGCCTGTGATCGAGCGGATCCGCCCGCTTACCGGGATGACTCTCGACGTCCATCTGATGATGCAGTATCCCGACCGGCTGATCCCCGCCTTTGCCAAGGCGGGCGCCGACATCCTCAACATCCACGCCGAATGCGCCTCGCCGCTGGCCGAAACCCTTGCGGAAATCCGCAGGCTCGGCAAAAAAGCGGCGCTCACCCTCAAGCCGGCGACACCGGCCGAGGCGGCTTTCCCCTATCTGGACAAGCTCGACATGGTGCTGGTGATGACGGTGGAACCCGGCTTCGGCGGACAGCAATTCATGGCGGATATGCTGCCAAAAATTTCCGCGCTGCGCGAGGAATGCCGCCGCCGCGGGCTGGACACCGCCATCGAGGTGGACGGCGGCATCAACGCCGACACGGCGCGCCGGGTGGCCGAAGCCGGCGCCTCGGTCGCGGTGGTGGGCAGCGCGCTGTTCACATCGGCGGATGCGCCGGGCCTAGTGAAGACGATCCAGGCGCTTTGACCAGCGCCGCACACAGCTTCGACAGGGCATCGCCCACGGCGACCGCCTGCCCGTGCTCGGCGGTAAAGGCCGCCGCGGCATCCCCTTCGCCCGCCGAGCGGGCAAATTCAGCAAAAAGCTGGCCGACCCCCTTGGGCAGCGCCGATGCCGGATACACCACCAGCCGGTAGCGCCCGTCAAAACGGTACAGCGAGCTGCCGGCCATGGGCGGCAGCGGGCGCCTGCGCGCACCGCCGAGGCGGCACAGCCCGTCGGCAAGCCGGAACAGCTGCTCCGCATCCTCGAGCTCATATACGTACGGCCCGGAAGCCCGCTTCATCCGCACCCGCCGGTGCCCGGCCGAAGGGGTAAACAGCAGCAGGCAGCCGCCGTCCACCGGCAGCGCCTCCACGGTTACCCCGTTTTCCGGTGCAAAACCGGTTTCCTCCCGCGCCGCAAGCAGCAGCATCTGTATCGCGTCCCGCGTGGCATCGTTATCCTCTTCCATCGAAGCAAAATTCAGCCCCAGTATGACGAGATCCTCCTCGGAGAGCATAATCTTCAGACAGCCGTTTTCCAGCAACTCCATCTGCACGGCTGCACCTCCCTGCCTATCGATGATTCCGGGTGTGTCGAGGCGGGCGGGCACCGACGATGCACGCCTGCCAAGATAGGCCCTACTCTTATCATATTATGCTGCACGCCGTTTGGCAAGCGGATAAAACTGGGGATACCGGTACCTTTATCCGGTGATCCTGTCGAGAGAATCCGGTTTTTCCTGCCGGCCCGGCGTACAGCGGGAATCCCAGAGAACGGAGGCTCAAACCAAATGTCGAACTTACCGCGCCGCGGAATTTTTCTGCCCCCCGCCAAGGAGCCGGCAGCATCCCGCACCATCGAAACCATGAAAACGCCGGGGCGGATCTTTCTGCCGATCTCTGCCGGCCACGACATGACCGAACATCCGGCCGCCGGTCTGTACGACACGGTGCGCTGCGGCGACGTGCTGATCCAGCCGGAGGACGGCGACGATACGCCGGTGCTGTCCACCGTCAGCGGCATACTGGCCGAAACCTTGCCGGTCAACCATCCGCAGCTTGGTGAACTCACCTGTGCGGTGATCGACCAGGTGGCCATGGATCTGCCGCCGCAGGCTGAACCCCGGGATACCAGCGCCCTCTCCCCGGACGAAATCGTGGAAATCGCCCGACTGGCCGGCATCATCGACGAAACCGACGGCATGCCGCTGCACCGCCGGCTGCGCGCCTTCCGGGAGGCTTCGGTGCGGCTGGTCGCGGCGGACGCCGCCGACAGCGAACCGTATACCTCGAGCGGCTGGGTGGTGCTCAACGAAAACGCTGAACAGGTCCTCGAAGGACTTTCCCTCGCCGCCCGCGCTGCAGACGCGGCGGCGTACCATGTCGCCGTCCAGCTGCCGGCCAGCCGGCGACGGCCGATTATCCAGCGGCTGGGCGAGGAACACGTTTTCCAGGTCGGCCGCCGCTATCCGGTCGACCGCTACGGCAAGGCCGGCGACGAACCGGTCGGCCGCATCGGCGTGCAGGCCTGCCTTGCCCTCTATCAGGCGGCGGCCTTCGGCACCCCGCATCACGACTGCGTCCTCACGGTGGCCGGCGATGCGGTGGCCAATCCCCGCAACGTCCGCGTGCCGTTCGGCACCCTGATCGAGGACATCCTTTCTTTCTGCGGCCTGGCCAAAGACCCGGCATATGTCCTGCTCGGCGACGTGATGACCGGCGTGACCGTCAGCGACACAAAAATTCCGGTAATACCCGGCAACACCTGCCTGCTCGCGATGACCTCCCGCCGCACCGTACCGTTCCATCCCTGCATCGGCTGCGGACGCTGTGCGCAGGTCTGCCACGCCGGGCTGCTGCCGTACGAAATCATCCGCCGGCTCGAAAACATGCACTACGAACGGCTTTCCTCGCTGCATCCGGAGGAATGCGACGGCTGCGGCGCCTGCTCGGTCGTCTGCCCGGCCGGACGCGAGGTGACCCAGCGGGTGCTCGAGGCGGGAGAAGCCCACAGCACCATCCTGCTCGACTGGAGGGATGAAGATGACGTATAACACCGCCAAAGCGCCGTTCCTGCGGCGCTCCGACAAGCTCACCCATATGACGGCGGATGTGCTCATCACCCTGGTGGCGCTGTGCATTTTTTCCGCGTTCTATTACGGTTTCCGACCGGTACTGCTGGTGCTGACCGGCATGGTTACCGCCATGCTGTGCGAAACCGTGGTCTGCCTGCTGCTGCGCCGAAAGCCGTCGGTCACCGACGGTACTGCTGCGGTCACCGGCGCGCTCATCGGCATGATGATATCGCCGCTGTCCCCCTACTGGCTGCCCGCCATCGCCGCGGCTTTCGCCATCATCGTGGTGAAAATGCCCTTCGGGGGAACCGGCCGCAACGTTTTTAACCCCGCCGCGGCCGGTATCGCTGTGGTCACGCAGTGCTTTTCCACCCGGCTGTTCACCTATCCGGATCCCGGCAGCGGCATTTCTCTCCCGCTGACCGGGCCGATGACCGGAATCCCCACCGAGCTGTCCCCCGCCAACCTGATTGCCACCGGCGGGAATCCGCAGTATCCGTGGTACACGCTGCTGTCCGGCGATTTCGCCGGCCCGATCGGGGCGACCGCTGTCGTGGTGCTGGCGGCGTGCCTGCTGTATCTGTTTATCCGCCGCACCGTATCGCCGCTGACCGTCCTGCCGTATCTTGCGGTATGCGCACTGATCGCGGCGCTGTTCCCCCGCACCGCCGGCAGCGCATCGGCGAGCGTTGCCCTCGAGCTGTGCTCCGGCTACCTGCTGTTCGGCGGGATCTTCCTGCTGACCGATCCGGTCACCTCCCCCCGCTACTGGCTCTCCCGCATCGTCTACGGCCTGCTGGCCGGTATCCTGGTGATGGTCCTGCGCCACGTCGGCCGCTTTGAGGAGGGCGTTTGCTTCGCCATCCTGCTGGTCAATGCCATCGCGCCGATGCTGGACCGCTGGTGCTGGCGCGCGGTGCACTTTATCGCCTATCGGAAGGAGGCGGCCCATTCATGAAACGTCCCGCAAAAGCCGACTGGAGGCATCTGGCCTCGCTGTTCTTCGACACCTTCCTGCTGCAGAACATCGTCCTGGTTCAGGCGATCGGCATCTGCCCGATCATCGGCGCCGGCGTCAACCTGAAATACGGAGTCGCACTGACCGTCTGCACGGCCGCTGTGCTGCTGCCGACCAGCCTGTGCATGTCGCTGTTCGGCGAAAAAATCCCCTCCTGGCTGCGGCCGCCGGTCTATACGGTGGGCGCTTCCCTTTTGCTGCTGCTCGCAGCCTTTATTCTGGACAGCTTCATTTCCACCGACGTTTATGCCAAGCTCTATCTTTACCTGCCGCTGATGGCGGTCAACACGATATTCACCTACCGGGCGGGCGGCTTCTCGGTGGGCAGCCGGCCGGTGCCCGCGCTCATCGACGCCTTCGGCTCCGCCTGCGGTTTCGGGCTGGTGGTGTGCATCGTTTCCTGCCTGCGCGAAATCGCCATCAGCAACACCATCTGGGATATCCCGCTGGGCATTGACCTGCAGCTGCCGGAGGCCGGGCTTCCGTTTGCGGCGTTCATCATGCTCGGTTTTATGGCTGCCTTCCTGCAGTGGTTTAAGGCGGTCGTCTCCCACAGGCTGCACAAGAAGGAGGGCGGCACGGCATGAAAACCCTTTCGGATCTGCTGCTGTACCTTCTGGCGGCGGCCTTTATTCAGAATTTTATCCTTACCACCGGCTTCGGCTCCTCCATCATGCTGCGTATCGTCCGCCGGCCGAAGGACATCCTGCTGTTTTCCGGGCTTCTGGCCGGTTTTTCGCTGCTGACCGTGCTTATCGGCTATCCCTGCGACATGCTCATGGGCACCGGGCAGCTGGCCAAGCTGATCCGCCCGGTCGTCATGATTGCCATCGCGGCGGTGCTGTACATCCTGACGGTGGTGGTGCTCCGCCGGTTCCTGCCGGCTGTTTTCCAGCGGCTGAGCCGGCTGCTCGCGCTGGCCGCCTTCAACAACGTCGTCATCGGCATCGCGCTGATCTCCAACCACCGCTTTTCCTCCCTGCCGAGCGCGGTCGGCCTATCGCTGGGCGCCTGTCTCGGGTTCCTCGTGCTGGCCTGGCTGACCGCCGAGGGGATGGAGCGGCTGGACAACCCCGATATGCCGCAGTCCTTCCGCGGGCTCCCGGCGACGCTTGTGTATCTCGGCCTGCTGGCGCTCGCGCTGCTCGGCTTTTTCCAGAACGTACCGCTGCTGTAAGGCCGCATCCCGCCCTCACCTTCTTTGACGAAAGGTCGGATCGTTTGTATGGCGAAGACTTTCCATCGCCGCAAAAACCTGTTCCGCAAGCGGCGTGCCAATCCCCTGAAGATCATTATCACCGTGCTGTGCTGCGCGGGTCTGGTGACCGGCGGCTATTTCGGTGCGCGCTTTCTGATGGAGGGCGGGCTTAACCCGCCGGCGTCGTCCGGGGATACGTCCTCTGCGGCATCGTCTCCGGACGTTGCTTCCTCTCCCGACGTCTCCGACAGTTCCCATCCGGACGACTCCTCGGAGACGTCCTCTGATCCACAGCCGCCCGAACCGTCGGACGGTACGGTGTCCCGCGCGTTCTATCTGCCGGCCTCCGCGCTCAGGGACACGGCGGCACTCGACGAGACGCTGGAGCAGGCGGCCGCTGCCGGCTTCGACGCGGTGCTGTTTGATCTCAAGGATGAGGAGGGGCGGCTGTACTACGTCTCGGCTACCGAGCTGGCCGTCGCCGGCGGCGGCATCACCGAGGATGCGCTCACCCTCGACGAGCTGAAGGCCGCCGCGCAGGCAATGCAGGCAAAGGGCTTCACGCCGGTGCCGCGGCTGTTTGCCTTCCGCGACAACACCGCCTCCAAAAAACTGCATGCCGCCAAAATAACCGTCCGCGACCAGCCCAGCTGGACCTGGTACGATGCCGACCCCGACAACGGCGGCCACTCCTGGCTCAATCCGTACGCCCCGGAGGCGCACAGCTATATCGCCGGGCTGGTCGGCGAGCTGGGGGATGCCGGCTTTACCGCCGTTATGCTCGACGGCGTTCAGTTCCCCGAGCAAACCAAAAGCGCCTACTACGGCACCTCGGAATGGACATCCATGAGCCAGGGGGAGATCCTCAAAAAATTCGTCACCGACCTGACCACCGCACAGCCCGATATGCAGATCATGCTCAGCGCGCCGGGTCTGGCCGTGTTCGGCAACGACACCAAGGCTTTCGGCGCGAACCCGGTCACCTTCGGCGCCCCGGTCATTTCCCCGGTGCTGATCCCGAGCACCCTCGGCAGCCGGCTGACGGCTGAGGACGAGACGGTGGATTCCCCCGCCTCCCATCCGTATGACGCGGTGCGGCTGGCGGCCGGCCAGATCCTGCAGCGCATCCGGATGATGCCCGCAGACGAGCAGCCCGCGCTGCTGCCGTGGATTGACGGCTCCGGCTCCGCCGCCGACGCGAAGGAACAGATGCGCGCCCTGACCGAACTGATGGGCAGCGACGCCGCCTTTATCCTGTACCACGCCGACGGGCGGTACGATTTTTCCGCGCTTGCTGCCTGAGCGCGGCCCGGTCTTCCGGAAAAAGACGTACCAAACCAACATCCCTTTTAAAGGCGAAAGGACCGATTGAATCCATGCGGATTGATTTTCACACCCATGCGTTTCCCGATAAGATCGCAGCGGGCGCTCTGGCGCACCTGCTGGAAAACACCCGGGCCTACGAATCCCTTTACGGCCCCGCTCACGCCCATACCGATGCTACACTCGCCGGGCTGACCGCATCCAGCCGGACGGCAGGCCTGGATATCAGCCTGGTGCTGCCGATTGCGACCTCGACCAAGCCCTCCGAGACGCTCAACAACTTTGCCGCCTTCGCGGACAAACAGCCGGGGCTGCGCTCCTTTGGCAGCGTGCACCCGCTCAATCCGCAGGCCGAGGCGGAGGTTCACCGCATCCGGGCGCTGGGGCTGCGCGGGATCAAGCTGCATCCGGAATACCAGGGCTGCTACGCCGACAGCCCTGAGGTGATCGCCGTGGTGCGTGCCGCAGCGGAATGCGGCCTCGCGGTGGTGTTTCACGCCGGCGCGGACATCGGCATGCCTCCCCCGGTGCACTGCGCGCCGGAACATGTGGCGCGGCTGTGCGACGCTGTCCCGGATGCCCACATCATTCTCGCCCACATGGGCGGTTATCTCATGTGGGACGAGGTGCTTCAGCGGCTGCCGGAGATGCCGGTGGACATCGACATGAGCTTCTGCCTGCCCAACCACCCGGAGGCGCACGAGCTTTTTGCCCGCATAATCCGCCGCATCGGCGTGGCGCACGTCCTGTTCGGTTCCGACTCTCCCTGGGCGGATCAGAAGGAATCGCTGGAGGCCGCCTGCCGTTTTCTGACCCATTACGGCTTTTCCCCGCAGGAGCAGGACGCTATACTCGGCGGCAATGCCGGCCGGATTCTCGGCTGATTTCCTTCCACGGAGGTTTACAATATGCCCGCATTTTCCCGCAAAGCCGCTTTTTTCGATCTGGACGGTACGCTCGCCGTTCACAACCTTCCTCCCGCCCAGGAGGACGCCGACGCGATCCGGCGCTTCCGTGCGGCGGGTCATCTGGCCTTTCTGTGCACCGGGCGGGCCTCCGGCTACATCTATCCTTCGGTGCTGGATATCGGCTTTGACGGCGTGGTCGCCAGCGCGGGCGCCCACATCAAGCTGGGCGAAAAAATCCTGTACCGCCGGACGGTTGCCCCGGAGGTGCTGCGCCGGATGATCGCGGATTGCCGGCAGACCGGCTGTGTCTGCGTATTCGAGGGCGAGCAGGGCATGTATATGATCAACGGCGAGCCGTATCCCCAGCTGGCCAAGAGCTTTGCACCGGTGCGCACGCCGGAGGATTTTGATACGGTATATGCCGGGCATGCCATCAACAAATTCACGCTGTATACTCCGCCGCAGCCGGCCATGCAGGAGTGGATGGACGACTCTTTTTCCCTGATTCGGCACCCGCACTACATCGAAGCGGTGCCCAAGGGCTGCTCAAAATCCGACGGCATGCGCCGGGTGCTCGAGGCGGTCGGCATAAGCCGGGAGGATGCTCTCGCGGTCGGCGACAGCGCCAACGACCTCGATATGCTGCGCTATGCCGGGATCGGCGCGGCGATGGGGGATGCGCCGGAGGAGGTCAAGGCGGCGGCGGACTGGGTCACCGGTACGCTCGAACAGCACGGCGCCGCGCAGGCGCTCCTGCGGTTTGAAACCATTTAGGAAGGGGCTGAGTCCAGGTATGTCTACCGCCAAGCGTTCCGGCGCGGTCATTGCCGCCTGGGGCATTACCCTTGCCGGTGCCATACTGTTGATCCTGTCCTCGGTTGTGCAGGAACCGTCCGTCGCGGCGGTAATGGATCGGGCGGTCTGGCTGCTGGCCAGGGGCTTCGCTCTGGCGGCCGGACAGATTTCCCCTCAGACCGAACAGACTATTCAGGCGCTGGCGCCCACGCTGCTAAGTGCTGTGGCTTATGCCGCGCTGGCGCTGGTTTTATGGCTGGCCGTTTCCCATTCCGGGCCGGGACGGCACGCCAGCGCCGCGCTGACCGCCGCCGGCTGCACGCTGGTTGCCGTCGTCGCCGAACTGCTGCAGATTTTTATCCCCGGACGGCTGCCGCGGATTTCCGACTGCCTGCTTTCCGCCGGTGCCGGAGCCGCTGTGGCGGCCTGTATATGGCTGTATCAATGGGCCGAGCGAAAGTTCCCGAGACTGGTCAACCGGGAAACCGTCAGTTATGTGTTTTTCGGTGCGGTAACCACCGTGGTCAACATCCTCAGCTATCAGATCTTCTATCATTCGCTGGGAATCCCGAACCTGGTCAGCAACGCCCTCGCCTGGGTGCTTTCGGTGCTGGTGGCGTATATCGTCAACAAACTGTTTGTTTTCCAGAGCAGCACCGCAGACGCCCGCGCCCTGCTGCGGGAGTTCGGCCTGTTTGTTGCTGCGCGGCTGTTTTCCTTCGGCATCGATGAGCTCGGGATGTGGCTGATGGTGGATGTGGCCCGCCTCAATACCGGCATTTCCAAGCTCGCCGTCAATATTGTCGTGGTGATTCTCAATTACTTTTTCAGCAAGCGCATCATCTTTGCCCGCCAAAACGGTTCGACGAGGGAGCAGACAAATCACTAGCGAAAGGGGATTGTGACGGGGCATGGCCTGTGTGATCGACGAAGGGGACTGCTCCATCCGGTATATCGCCCTGCCGGCAACCGTGCGCGCGCTGACCGCCCGCGACCGCGACGGGCACTATAACATTTACATCAACACCCGGCTTTCCGCCGATCAGCAGCAGGAAGCCCTGCTGCACGAAATGCAGCATCTGCTGCGGGATGATTTCGATTCCGCCCGCACCTTTGAGCAGGCGGAGACCTACCGCCCCGCGGAGACCTCCCCGTCTCCACTTCCTCCGCAAAAGGAACCGCCCCAAATTGCCAAGGAGGTGGAGGTTCCCCGCATCGAGACGCTCGGCGGATTGCTGCGGTTTGTTACCTCTCTGAGCGCCAAGCCGCCAGCGCGGCGTCCGCCCGCAAGACGGGTAAATCTTGATATAATCGCGGACGAAAAACGGAAAAAGTAGTGCTTTCGCGGGCACGTCCGCCTTGTGCGGGAATCTGCGGCCAGGCTGAAGCTCCGCAACGCGAATGGAGGGAAACGCTTGAAACGGAAAAACAAGCCGGGGATTGCGGCGGTATTGGCGGCAGCTACGGCTGTCGCGCTCACCGGGTGCTCGGGCATGTTCACCGATTTCCGTCCGTTCCGGGACGGCACAACTTCATCGGAAAAAAGCAGCCATACGGCCGGAGAAATCACCGTGGAGGAAGCGCTTCTGTTTGAGCGGGAGGGCGTCCGGATCACGGCCACGGATATGGAAAAAGGCCTTCTGGGTACGGAACTCCATCTGCTGGTGGAAAACGATACCGAAAAGAACATCGGCGTCCAGTGCGATACCGTGGTAGTCAACGGCTATATGATGGATCATATATTCTCGTGCACGGTGGCCGCCGGCAAAAAGGCAAACGATTCCCTGACGCTGAACCAGGACGGTCTGGATGCCGCGGGAATCACCGCAATCGGCGAGATCGCGATCCGGTTCAAGGTGTTTGACAGGGATACGTACGACAGCCTTTTTGTGACCGATGAGGTTGCGGTCAGGACCTCAAGCTACGATACCATGGAAATCCAGGCAGCCGACGACGGCAAAGAGCTGTATAATGCCGATGGCTTACGGATTGTGGCCAAGTATGTGGAGGACAACACCCTGTCCGGCACCGCCGTGACCATGTTCATCGAAAACAAGACCGCTGGCGACATCATTGTGCAGTGCGACGATCTGTCGGTCAACGGCTTTATGATGATGCCGGTATTCTCCTCCCGGGTCAATAAAGGCTGCATGGCGATTGACGACCTTATCCTTTTGTCCAGCGAGCTGGAAACAAACAACATCGACAAGGTAACATCGGTTGAACTCAAATTCAAAATTGTGGAAGCCGATACCTACCGCACACTGCATACCAGCGATGCCGTTCAGTTTGCGGTCGGGGACTAAACCATTTCACATGCCATCCGCGGCGGACAAGGCTCCCCAGCCCGCTGCGGATTTTTTCTGTTTGAATGACTTCTGTAAATCCGACGGTGAAAGCCGGTGTAAAAAAACAGCCGGCGACTCATTACGAATCGCCGACGGTAGTGTCAAGAATTTTTCGCAAAATGGTTTGCAGGGTCTGGCAAGAGTGAAGT
>USCI01000083.1 GCA_900553255.1 uncultured Oscillospiraceae bacterium
CGTGTCCCGCAAGGAATTCCGCAAACTCCCGGTATCTTCCCACATGTTCCATCATTCCGTGGGCGATCTGGACGACGGCTTTCACCTCGCTGTTCGGAATCCACTCCATACAGTGGAGATTCGCCATGCCGCTGCTGGATGGTATATAAAATTCATGGATCTCCATAATTTCCGCCTCCTGTGCATAAAACATTTTCGATTTTAGCTAACAGGCACTCAAATACCCGTTCCGCCTGTCATCAGTGCTCATCGAAGAGTTTTATAAATATAGTCCTAGTATAACACGCACTCAAAACTTTCCCTAGGAAACATCTGTTAAAATTTCATAAACTTTATCTAAACCGAAATTAAATGTGTCAGGCGCATTCCGCTATCCTGTATGGTCACCCACACCGGGCTGCACTCTGCGCAGGCGCAAAAAAGCCCCGCAGGCGCTCTCACACCAGCGGGGACTTTCTAACTTTCCAATGCTTCCAACCTCAATTACAAGACAGTCGTCATGTCCGATCAGTCTTTCTTCATCAGCTTTACCATAACAGCCTTCTGCGCATGCAGGCGGTTCTCCGCTTCTTCAAAAATGTATTCGGCCTTCTGCTCAAACACCTCGGCGGTGATCTCCTCGCCGCGGTGGGCGGGCAGGCAATGCTGCACCATGCAGTCCGCGTGCGCAGCGCCGAGCAGGTCGGCGTTGACCTGATAGCCGGCAAAAGCGATGCGGCGCTTTTCTGCTTCATCCTCCTGGCCCATCGACGCCCAGACATCGGTGAAGATCACGTCCGCATCGGCTGCGGCAGCCATGCAGTCGGCGGTCATGCGGAATTTATCGCCGTAGCCGGCGGCAAATTCCAGCACCGCCGGATCCGGGCGGTAGCTGTCCGGGCAGCCGATCGAGACGTTCATGCCGACCTTCAGGCCGCCGACAATCAGGGAGTTGGCCATATTGTTGCCGTCGCCGATATAGCACATGTTCAGCCCTTCGAGCACGCCCTTGTGCTCCCGCACCGTCATCAGGTCGGCAAGCACCTGGCAGGGATGGCAGAAATCGGTCAGGCCATTGATGACCGGGATGCTGCCGTATTCCGCGAGCATTTCCACCTCGCTCTGCGCAAAGGTGCGGATCATAATGCCGTCCAGATAGCGGGAAAGCACCCGCGCGGTGTCCTCCACTGGCTCGCCGCGGCCGATCTGCAGGTCGCGCGAGGAGAGGAACAGCCCCTGGCCGCCCAGCTGGTAAATACCGGTCTCGAACGAGACACGGGTGCGGGTGGAGGATTTCTGGAAGATCATGCCGAGGGTCTTGCCCTCCAGCCGCTTATGGGCGATGCCGTGCTTGAGCTCGTATTTGAGTTGGTCGGCGAGATTCAGAATCCCGACGATCTCTTCGCCGCTGAGATCGAGGAGCTTGAGCAGGTGTTTCATGCGTTGTTCCATCCTTTCAGCACATTTTCGAGGACCGCAAGACCTTTGTCCATTTCTTCACGGGTGATATTCAGCGGCGGCAGAAGCCGCAGCAGGGTTTTCGCAGTAAGGATCAGCAGGCCGCCTTCCACGCAGGCTTCGGCAACTGCGCGCGCGGTGAGCGCGTCATCCAGCCGGACGCCGAGCATCATGCCAAGGCCGCGCACTTCTTGCACGTGCGGCATTTCCGCGAGCCGCCGGCGCAGGTATTCGCCCTTTTCGGCGACCGCCTCCAGAAAGCCGGGCTGCGTTACTGTTTCGAGCACCACCCGGCCGCCGGCGCAGACGACCGGATTGCCGCCGAAGGTGGAGCCGTGCATGCCCGCGGACATCACGTCCTTTAACTCTTCGCTGCACAGGCAGGCGCCGATCGGCAGTCCGCCGCCGAGGCCTTTTGCCAGCGTGACCACATCCGGCTTTACCCCGGCATGCTCGATGGCCAGAAATTTGCCGGTGCGGCCGACCCCGGTCTGCACCTCATCGGTCATCAGCAGCACATCGTGTTCCGCGCACAGCGCGGCAACCGCCTGCAGATAGGCGGGTTCCAGTGCGATGACGCCGCCCTCTCCCTGTACGCATTCCAGCAGGACCGCGCAGACGGTGGAATCCAGCGCCTCTTCGAGCGCGCCGATATCGCCGGCCTCCGCGTAGCGGAACCCCCCCGTGAAGGGGTCAAAATACCGGTGGAACCCGTCCTGGCCGGTAGCCGCCAGGGTGGTCACCGTGCGGCCGTGGAAGGAATTGACCAGCGTGACGATGGTCGCGCGGCCTTCTCCGTAATGGTCGAAGCTGTACTTGCGGGCCAGCTTGATCGCGCATTCGTTCGCCTCGGCGCCTGAATTGCACAAAAACGCCCGGCTCATGCCTGCCGCCCGGCACAGTTCGTCGGCAAACTGCGCCTGCACCGGGTTGTAATACAGGTTGGAGGTATGCTGCAGCGTGGCCGCCTGCTCCGAAACCGCCTTCACCCATGCCGGATAGGCGAAGCCGAGCGAGTTCACCCCGATGCCGCTGCCGAAATCGATGTATTCCTTTCCCTGCGTGTCGGTCGCGACGGCGCCTTTGCCGTGATCGAGCGCAACCGCAAACCGGCCGTAGGTCGGCATCACGGCGCTGCGGTCGAGCACTTGTATCTCCTGAAAATTCATGTGGATTCCTCTTTTCCTGACTGTCGAAGTTACAGAAACATGGTGCCGATACCGGAATCGGTCAGCATTTCGATAAGGATCGAATGGGGGATACGGCCGTCGATGATGTGGGTGCGGCGTACGCCGCGGCGCACCGCCTCCACGCAGCAGTCGATTTTCGGGATCATGCCGCCGGAGATGATGCCCTGCCGCTTGAGGTTGTTGACCTCGCTGACCTGGACGACCGAAATCAGCGAGCTTTCGTCCTCACGGTCGCGCAGCAGGCCGCATACGTCGGTCATCAGCACCAGCTTTTCCGCGCCCAGCGCCGCAGCAATCTGCGAGGCGGCGATGTCGGCGTTGATGTTGTAGGTTTCCCCGTCGTTTTCCCCGCCGGCGACCGTCGCCACCACCGGGATTGTCCCGCTGTCGAGCGCATTGCGGATCAGGGTGACGTCCACCCGGGTGATGTCGCCCACCAGGCCGAGGTCGTTCTCCCCCTTGAGCTTGACCGCCTTGATCATGCCGCCGTCCAGCCCGCACAGGCCGATGGCGCGGCCGCCGTGCTGCTCGAGCTGCTGCACCAGCGATTTATTGACCTTGCCGGCGAGCACCATTTCGACGACATCCATCGTCTCGTGATCGGTATACCGCAGGCCGCCGACGAATTTGGGCTCCTTGCCGATCTTTTTGAGCATGGCGTTGATCTCCGGGCCGCCGCCGTGCACCAGCACCACCCGGATGCCCACCGTGGACAGCAGCACGATGTCCTGCATGACCGCGCTCTTGAGCTCGTCGCTGACCATCGCGTTGCCGCCGTATTTGATAACCACCGTTTTGCCGGAAAACTGCTTGATGTAGGGCAGGGCTTCAACCAGCACCTGCGCCCGCTGCGCCGTGGTGAAATCCATTGTTTTGACCCGTCCTTTCGTGCAAAAAAGAAAATTGCCGTATGCTCAGGTGCGGTAGTCGCCGTTGATTTTGACGTAATCGTAGGTCAGATCGCAGCCCCACGCCGTCGCGGCGGCATCGCCGTCGTGCAGGCGGATATCCAGCGTGATCTCCGGTTCGGTGAGCACCTTTTTGGCTTCTTCCTCGCTGAAGGGGATGCCCGCACCGTCGCGGCAGACCTCCACCCGGCCGGCGGCGGATACGAACGCCATATCCACCCGCTTGACGTCCACCGCCGCGCCCGAATACCCGATGGCGCACAGTGCGCGGCCCCAGTTGGCGTCCGCGCCGAACATGGCGGCCTTCATCAGCGAGGAGCTGACCACCGCCTTGGCGGCGATCCGGGCATCCTGCACCGATGCGGCGCCGGTGATCCGGCACTCCACCAGCTTGGTGGCGCCTTCGCCGTCCGCGGCGAGCGCACGGCAGATTTTGGCGGCCAGCTCGTGCAGCGCGTCCACAAACAGCTGGTAATCGGCGCCCTTTTCCCGCAGAGGCGCATTGCCCGCCGCACCGTTGGCGAGGATGACCACCATGTCGTTGGTGGAGGTATCGCCGTCGACGGTCATCATATTGAAGGTGTCGCCGACCACCTCGTGCAGCGCGTCGTTGAGCAGCGCGCTGTCGATGGCGGCATCGGTGGTCAGAAAGCAGAGCATGGTCGCCATATTTGGGGCGATCATGCCGCTGCCCTTGGCGATGCCGCCGAGGACGCAGGCTTTCCCGCCGAGGGTGAGCTGCACGGCGAATTCCTTTTTGCGGGTATCGGTGGTCATGATCGCTTCCGCGCAGTTGTTGCTGCCGGACGCGGAGAGTTCCGCCACCAGCCCGGGCAGGCCCGCCCGGATCGGTTCCAGATTGATGGACGGCCCGATTACCCCGGTGGAGGCGACCAGCACGTCGTCAGCGTCAAGTCCCAGCGCCTCGGCGGTCATCGCGCACATGGCCTCCGCCTTTTCGATGCCGTCGGCCGCGCAGGTGTTGGCGATGCCGCTGTTGCAGATGAGTGCCCGGGCCATGCCGTTGGCCAGATGATCCCGTGTCACCGTCAGCGGTGCGCCCTTGACCAGATTTTGGGTATAGACCGCGGCGGCCGCGGCCGGACGGTCCGACACGATCAGGCCCAGATCCCGCTTCTGGCGGTTTTTCCGGATGCCGCAGTGGATGCCAGCCGCGGTAAAGCCCTGCGGTGCGGTGACGCCGCCGTCGATGAACGAAAACATAGATATCAACCTTTCTGTTTCTTGGGATAAACGGCCGAAGGGCCGGATAATTCAGGATAGATAGTCCCCGAGCGACTCATCCGGGAAGGCCGGAGAAACGGCTTTTTTATTGCGCGCCCGGCGGATGAGCACTGCAACGCCGTACACGGCTACGGAAGCGAGAGATCCCGCCAGCATTTGCAGCAGTATGTATTGCAGGTATTCCAGCGGATATTCGGAAATAAACGGGAACAGATACCACTGCCCCAGAAGCTGCATGATCAGCGCGGCAGCGAAATAGGCTGCCCCTTCCCGGCGGGTCAGCCGCAGGAAGCCACGCGACAGAACCCAGGTGAGCCCCA
The DNA here is from genome assembly GCA_900553255.1 of uncultured Oscillospiraceae bacterium. Classification (GTDB taxonomy): domain Bacteria; phylum Bacillota; class Clostridia; order Oscillospirales; family Acutalibacteraceae; genus UMGS1591. The sequence goes on from USCI01000083.1 coordinate 5,101, forward strand.
GGGGGATCAGGGAGGCCAGCAGCGTGTTGAACAGAAACCGGATCAAGGGTGAGGTGGAGAGATAAAGAGACGGGTTCCAGGTTGACCATGTGGCTAAGGTGTCCGCAATCCGCCATAAAAGGTCCGCGCCCAGCAGGCACAGGTAAGGCACCCCCGGATAACGGATGGCGCAGAGAACAGCCATTGCGGACAGCGGAACGGTGGCAACCGTCAGGATGAAACTTACCAAAGGCAGAATTGCCGCCGATACGGCAAAGCGGTGGACCAGGCGAGCGGCAAGGAGTATAAACAGAATTCCTGCATACACACCAAGCAGCAGCCCGCTGCCGCGGGGAAAAGATTTGTTCCGATTCATAGCTACCCCTCTTTCGCTGAAAACGGAAGTTGTGCCGCAAATCCTTTGCCTCACGAATATTCGGTTGTTTCAAAATGCGGTCGGGATCATGTCGATGCCGGCGCTCTCCTCTATGCCGCAGAGGAGGTTCATGTTCTGGATCGCCTGACCGGCGGCGCCTTTGACCATGTTGTCGATCACCGCCGTGACGATCAGCAGGCCGGTATGTTCGTCCGCATACAGCTGGATGTCGCAGTAGTTGGAGCACTGGATATTGCGGATATCCACCCCCACGCCCTCGGGCAGCAGCCGCACAAATTGTTCGTCGGCATACGCCTTTTCATAGGCGGCACGCACCGCACCGAGCGATGCGCCGGGCTTCAGCCGTGCGTAAATGGTCGAGAGGATGCCGCGGTTGACCGGCAGCAGGTGCGGCACAAAGGTGACGGTGGCTTTTTCGCCGCCGACCCTGGTCAGCGTCTGCTCGATCTCCGGCGTGTGGCGGTGGTTCGCCACCTTATAGGCGGAAAACGCCTCGTTGCATTCGGGAAAATGGGTACCCTGCGTGGTTTTGCGGCCGGCGCCGGTGGTGCCGGATTTTGCGTCGACCACAATTCCGGTCGGCTCCACGAAGCCGCCGCGCAGCGCGGGGGCGAGCCCGAGCGCCACGCTGGTGGGATAGCAGCCGGGGTTGCCGATGACATCGGTCTGTCGGATCTGCTCACGGAACAGCTCCGGCAGGCCGTAGACCGCACGCGCATGCAGGTCGGGGTATTCCACAGCGCAGCCGTACCATTTGGTATAGGTGTCCGCATCGTCGAGCCGGAAATCCGCGCCGAGATCGATCAGCTTTTTGCCTTTTGCGGTGCAGTCGGCCGCGATCTGCTGGGACAGGCCGTGCGGCAGCGCGGTGAAAATTACGTCGCTGCGGTCGATCACCTCTTCGGCGGTGCCGCAGACGAGCGGGCAGATTTCCTGCAGTGAGGGATAGACCTCCGCGATCGGCCGACCTTCAAAGGATACCGAGGAAATCGCGGCGAGCCTTGCCTGCGGGTGCCGCAGCAGCAGGCGGACGAGCTCCACACCGGCATAGCCGGTGGCGCCGATAACGCCGGCGTTGATCATGACAAATTCCTCCTTGTGTTCAGCGGTCCCGGCCGATGAGCGCGAGGACGCGGGCGGACTGGGCACGCACATTTTCGGGTGCGGGGCCGCCGTATACCCGGCGCAGCGCGGCGCACCGTTCAAGCGCAATGGCATCGTACACGCCTTCGTCGAAGCGCTCACACACCGCCTGATAGTCGGCCAGCGGCAGGGTTTCCAGGGTCAGTCCTTTTTCGATGCACAGCGCCACAAGGGTGCCGGTCGCCTTGTAGGCATCCCGGAACGGCAGCCCCTTGCTCACGAGGTAGTCGGCGCAGTCGGTCGCATTGATGAAGCCGCCGGCCGCTGCCTTGCGCATGTTTTCCGGCAGCACCTTCATGGTGTCGATCATCGGGATGAAGGCGGTCAGGCACATCCGCACGGTGTCGAGCGCGTCGAAGATCGCTTCCTTATCCTCCTGCATGTCTTTGTTATACGCGAGGGGCAGCCCCTTCATCACGGTCAGCAGCCCCATCAGGTCGCCGAACACCCGGCCGGATTTGCCGCGCACCAGCTCGGCGATATCCGGGTTCTTTTTCTGCGGCATGATCGACGAGCCGGTCGAAAAGGCGTCGTCGAGCTCAATGAATTTGAACTCCCACGAGCACCAGAGGATGATCTCCTCCGAAAAGCGGGAAAGGTGCACCATAATCAGCGAAAACGCAGCGGCAAGCTCGATCGCATAGTCGCGGTCGGATACGCCGTCGAGCGAGTTGTGGGTGACGCCGCTCATGTGCAGCGTATCGGCCACCGCCTGCCGGTCAAGCGGATAGGTGGTCGCGGCGAGCGCCCCGCTGCCCAGCGGCGACACGTCCATGCGCCGCACCGCATCATCCAGCCGCCCGACATCCCGCAGCAGCATTTCGGCATAGGCGAGCAGGTGATGGCCGAAGGTGATCGGCTGCGCACGCTGCAGATGGGTGTAGCCGGGCATGATGGTGCCGGCGTGGGCCTCCGCCTTGCGGCAGAGTACCTCGATCAGGTCGAGCAGCTGCTCCCGCAGGCCGGGCAGCGCATTTTTCAGATACAGCCGCAAATCGAGCGCCACCTGGTCGTTGCGGCTGCGCCCGGTGTGCAGCCGCTTGCCTGCGTCGCCGATGCGGGCGGTCAGCTCGCCTTCCACAAAGGTGTGGATATCCTCGGCGGTGCGGTCAATCTCCAGCTTGCCGGAACGCAGGTCGGCCGCAATCCCGGCAAGCCCCTCCCGAATGGCTTCGCCGTCTTCGGCAGAGATGATCCCCTGCTTCTGCAGCATGGCTGCGTGCGCCAGGCTGCCGGCGATATCCTCCTCGGCCATGCGGGAGTCAAAGGCAATGGAGGAATTGAAATCATTGGTTTTCTCATCGAGCTCTTTTTGGAACCGGCCGGCCCACAGTTTCATGTCGACACTCCTTTAACGCAGCGGGTTTATGGAACGGGACAGCGGGGACCCCACCGAAAGGGTCCCCGCCCGTGCGGATTTCAGATAAGCGGAACCGGGTTTGGCTTACTTGCCTTCCTTCATCGCCTTGACCTTGATCGGCAGGCCGAACAGGTTGATGAAGCCCTGGGAATCCATCTGGTTGTACACCTCGTCTTCGCTGAAGGTGGCGATGTCCTCGTCATACAGCGAATACGGGGAGGTGATGCCGGCGAGGATCATGTTGCCCTTGTATAGCTTGAGCTTGACGTCGCCGGTGACCGTTTCCTGGGTGCTGTCCACGAACGCGCTCAGCGCCTCGCGCAGCGGGGTGAACCACTGGCCGTAATAGACCAGCTCGCTGAACTTGCCGGCGACCATCTGCTGCTTGTAGTGCTGGGTGTCGCGGTCGAGGCAGAGGGTTTCCAGCGCATCGTGCGCTTTATACAGGATCGAGCCGCCGGGGGTTTCGTACACGCCGCGGCTCTTCATGCCGACCAGCCGGTTTTCCACCATGTCCACAAGACCGATGCCGTTCGCGCCGCCGAGCTCGTTGAGCTTTTCGATCAGGCTCACCCCGTCCATCTTCACGCCGTCGAGCGCGACCGGGATGCCCTTTTCAAACGACAGGGTGATGTAGGTCGCCTTGTCCGGGGCCTTCTCGGGGGAGACGCCCATTTCCAGAATTTCGTCGTACTTCGGCTCGTTCGCCGGATCCTCGAGATCCAGTCCCTCGTGGGAAAGGTGCCACAGGTTCTTGTCCTTGGAATAGTTGGTCTCCCGGGTGATGTTCAGCGGGATGCCCCGCGCCTCGGCATAGGCGATTTCCTCTTCCCGGGACTTGAGCTCCCAGGTCCGCCACGGGGCGATGATCTTCATGTTCGGCGCAAACGCCTTGATCGCCAGTTCAAACCGCACCTGGTCGTTGCCCTTGCCGGTGCAGCCGTGCGCGATGGCGTCGGCTCCCTCCGCCTTGGCAATCTCCACGATCCGCTTGGCGATGATCGGGCGGGCGAACGAGGTGCCCAGCAGATACTGGTTTTCGTACACCGCGCCGGCCTTCAGGGTCGGGAAAATAAAATCGTTGACGAACTCGTCCCGCAGGTCCTCGATATACAGCTTGGACGCCCCGGTCTTGATCGCCTTTTCCTGCAGGCCGGAAAGCTCCTTGCCCTGGCCGACGTCGGCGGCCACGGCGATGACCTCACAGTTGTTGTAGTTTTCCTTGAGCCACGGGATGATGATGGAGGTGTCGAGCCCGCCGGAGTAAGCGAGCACTACTTTTTTGATCGAATCCATAGTTTTCGCGTCCTTTCTCTTCGGTTACCGTGTTTTTATGTTCCTATTATAGCACCGTGTGATGGATTTGCAAGACCTTGCGACGCATAAATATGCTAAAATATGCAATTTTGTCATCCTGAACAATTTACCAGAAAAAAGGAGCTTATATACGGATTTGCTGACGGTATGGCAGAAGGTATTTACGGAATAAATGTATAAATATTCATAAAATACTGTATATTCATAAATTTATAGGAGCAAAAGGAGGGTTGCGGGCGGTAAGCGGATGTGCTATGTTTAAGGTACAGGCACATGGTTGAAGCCGGGCAAAGGGGAGGATATTTGTGACCGAACGGCTGATGGCGGCGATGATCCGCTACGATTCCGGCGATGCGAAGCGCATCCAGCACTTTCTGAAGGTACATGCGCTGGCCCGTTTGATCGGGACCGAGGAGGGGCTGGATTCCGATGAGATGGTGATTTTGGAGACGGCAGCGCTGGTGCATGACATCGGCATCCGTCTGTGTGAGAAAAAATACGGACGGTGCAGCGGCGGTCTGCAGGAGAAGGAAGGACCGGCCGAGGCGCGCAGGCTGCTGGAAGAACTGGGGTATCCTCCGGCGGTGATTGAGCGGGTGGCGTATCTGGTGGGACACCATCACACCTATCGCCATATCGACGGCCGGGATTATCAAATCCTGGTGGAAGCGGATTTTCTGGTGAACCTGTATGAGGATGCGGTGTCACCGGAGGGGATCCGCCGGGCATACGACGCGGTTTTCCGCACCGAAAGCGGCCGGCGGCTCTGCAGGGAAATGTTTATGGCGGAAGGATAAAAAGCGCCGGCTTATGCCGACGCTTTCAGCCTGTCAAAGAAGTCGCCAAAAGGCGGCTTTTTTGGTATAATGGAGAG
>USCI01000084.1 GCA_900553255.1 uncultured Oscillospiraceae bacterium
TCAAGACGCTGCATGGGGTAAAGCACATTCGCGTGGAGAGCTTCCACGATGATATCCGGCTGCTCCCGCACACAGCGGTATAGGTTGACAAGATTTCCGTTGAAATCATTGAACACTTCAAAATCGTTGCCGGGCGGTTTATGGAACAGCACCCAACCCGCACCGCCGAACACTTCGATATATCGTTTGTATTCCAGAGGGAACCGAGCAAGGATTTCATCCCGCAATGCTTTCTTGCCTCCCACCCAGGACATAAAGCTGTTAATTGCCTTCACCACCCATCTTTGGAAAATGCGAAGCATTTTCGGGCGTGAATTCAGTCAACTTCAAAATCCGTAACCGCATATCATTCACGCTTACCTCCTTTGGGGAGGTGTCCCGCGTGACAAAAACCCGTGGGAAAGAAAAAAAGGAGCCGTTTTCCATATACGGGTTTCCATACACGCAAAACGACCTCTTTTATTTAGCCTTGCTTATTCAGTTTTTCTTTGAGCCTTCGGATCTCCTGCTCACAGCGCCCCACGCGGTTGATCTGTATACAGCACAGGATCACCGCGGCAATGCAGCCGCCCAAAAGCAGTCCGATAACAAGGTTCAGCACAGTTCCATCACCTCGCTTTCCTGCGGGGACTGCTCCTGCATAAACTCTTCCAGTGTCATTGATTCACCCGTAAAGTTTGGAGAAGTTTCTTCTGTAAACGGGATATATCCTTCCTTGCCAAAGTCAATCGGCTCTTTGGTGATGACTGACCCGCCGTGATTGGCGTTCACCCTTGGTTCAACTGTACAGAACTGTCCGTCATTTCCATGCCGGAGGTGATAGCAGTACATCCCCTGGGGGATATCTTCTCTTGTAAGCCGTTCGTTGGTAAACAGGGCAGAGTGGCCCAACAGTTCGATTGTTTCAAAATCCGTATCGTCCACATAAATATATCCTGTACCGCTGGCATTCAAACACAGACCTAATTCGGCCGGTTCATATCCCCACATTTCCATCGCAAAGTCTTTCGCACGGACTTCTTCAGGAATATATTCGTCAATTATTTTTCCGCCAAGCCAAGTCCGCTGCCCGCAGTTGCAGCCGATATCTTCATCGGCCCAACGATGCTCCATCACAATTTCTGGATACATCTCCGACAGCTTATCCAAAACCGGATGCGGTGCTGACCATGCAGTCCGAAAGCACAGGTTGTCATTACCGCTGTAATCCACACCTTTTTCATACCCGTAAGCGTTCCATTTGGTCGCCCAATTCCCGATACACCAATCATACCAGGTAGCAACGCCATAATTCTGGAGGTTGTGCCACGCAACTTTGCCAAGTTCCCATTCTTCACGAGAAATCTCCGGCCTTTGCTTGAGGAAGGCTTCCTCGTTTTTGGCAGGGATACTCCGCAAAGATTCCAGCGCGTGCTCGGCTGTTTTTCCGGAAATATATGACTCGATGAACTGCCGGTAGGCTTTCAGACCGTTCTCCGTACGGGTTCCTGACTCAATATCGAGGCTTTTGGGCATGGGGATGATCTTATCGAAATCCACTGTGCCAATGCCAAAATCATCATTCTTGATTTGCTCCAGCATACTTTGAATTTCTTTCGGATCACCCTGCATACATATTTTATTTATCACATGGTTAGGCATTGTTGCTCCTCCTCATTCTGAAGTCCCGCTTCATCCAAAGCTGTACTGACAAGCTCTGCAAACCCGTTTTTGTCCAGACAGATTTTCCGGAATTGGCTGCCCAAGTCTTCCAAAACCGACAAATCCCTGCTGTAACAGAAAAATCCACCAGCCTCGCAGTCAAACCTAATTTTACTGATATTAGGGTTTTTCTCAAAGGCTTTTTTGAATACGCTTTCCCATTCGTATCCGTTACCGTGGGTGTAAAATCCGTCCTCTTTAACGGGTTCTCCGATCTGTTTGGCATATTGATTAAACGCGTCCTGACCGAAACCCGCATATTTTCCTCTTAAAAAGGAAAACGCCAGACATAGGCTGAATGTCCCATCATCATGTTCAACGAGATAGAAGGGAGGATTCGCTCGATTAAATGCTTTGATCCTTTGTTCAATGTTCACTTACCTTCACAACCTTTCTTGGAAATATAGGTTTACATACGCATGGCTGGACAGTCTTGTCCCTCGGTCGGTTCATTGTTCTGTTCCTCCGCAAGTTCTTGCGCTGTCAGCCTGCGGAAAGAGTCCTTACCAGGGATTAGCGCAAGACCTCTGCCGTTGTCCCACTGCATATGGATTTGGGACTGGTCATCAACAAAAGCAACCGTACCTCTGGTCCCGGACGGCACCGGCGCATACGGATCATCCATATCGAGAAGCAGGACTCTTGTGCCGGGCGGATACGACTGTCGGTACTGTTCTGCCATTCTTCGGTTCTTTTCCCATTCGTTCATATCCGTTCATCTCCATTCTGTTTCTTGTATCTCTTGTTGGATTACGGCTGTTATCATGGCTTTATTCATTCTTTCCTTGTAATACTGCCTTGCCGAACCGGGCAACGGCTGCCGCCTGTACGATCAGGCGGAACACGTTATCTGATACAACATCTCTGTCCGCAAGTTCGTACAAGGTAATCTGCCTCTCTCTGGTCTGGAATTCCTTTGTCGCTTTCCACAGGGCATAACTGTCAGGGGATACGGCTCCGATGCACATATTCTCCAGATCTATCTGTCCGGATTGGGTATGACGTCTTGCTTCGCTCCAAAGCGTATGATCCGCCGTTAGCAAGTACAGCACCGCTAGGGATTTGTTGTCCGAACAACGAAGTTTAAGACTTTCAGTTTCGAAAATTTTTTGATGCACGCTGTTCTGGTAGGGCAACCATTCACCACCTCGCTTTTCTTTGTATATTCTTTGAAGCCGTTGTTTGAATGGTGTATGTGTCACCTCACTGAACGTGGATTGAACGGCTTCCTCCAGAGGAGCGGCGCTGCATTCCAGCCGGATGTCCAGCACCGGACAAACGGAAACGGCACAGCCTCTTTTCCCTTGATAGTGGGGGCAGAGTCTGCAACTGCAATCCGCTTTCGTGTATTGATACGGTTTTCTCTTTCTTCCTCCGCCTCGCTGACGGTATCCCGGCGGCTGTTTCATGATCGCTTCCATGCTGTTGAGGAAAGGCGTATTGGTAAAATACATTTTGGTTTTCTCCTTTTTGTGAAATGAAAAAAGCCCGGAGTCTTTTGCAAAACTCCGGGCAGCAAAAAAGGCAGATAGATTTTTCATCTATCTGCCTTTGCGGTTCTATATCCGGTTGTACGAGAGTTCAACTCTCTAAAATCATCAAAAAAGGGCTTTTTCATCTGTGAGTCAACCCTATTGTTTTTTGAGCCTATATATAGCAAAAAACCTCGATAAAATCGAGGTTTTTCGTGGCTGCATCTATTTTATGCAACCTTTCTGGTGGAGACGAAGAGGATCGAACTCTCGACCTTACGGATGCGAACCGTACGCTCTCCCAGCTGAGCTACGCCCCCATGCGCTGTTGCGTCATATATATTAGCGTAAACCGGACGAGTTGTCAAGAGATAAACGCAACTTTTTTGATTTTCTTTTCCTGTCCATCTTTTTCTATTCCGCCGGCTTCACGCATGTTCCGCCGGCAGACGGGAAGACTAACGGAAGCCACGCAGAAAGGATTGTCAACGACATGAAGGACAAATACAAATACGTCATCACCGGCGCGCTCGCGGGCGGTGCAAACGGTTTTTTCGGCTCCGGCGGCGGGCTATTTCTGGTGCCGCTTTTCACCAAATGGCTGAAAATGGAGCAGCGCAAGGCCTTCGCCACCTCGGTCGCCGTGATTCTGCCGCTGTCCCTGGTTTCGGCCATTGTGTATCTGTTTAAGGGGCAGATCGACCTGGGGATGGCCTGGCCATACCTGCTCGGCGGTCTGGCCGGCGGCATCGTATCCGGCAGGATATTCGGCAAAATCCCCGTAACGCTGCTGCGCCGCGCTTTCGGGCTGCTGATCATCTACGGCGGGATTCGGGCGGTGTTACTGCTGTGAATATCCTGGCTTTTTTTGTCGGCCTTCTCACCGGCATTATCAGCGGCTTCGGCATCGGCGGGGGCTCGCTGCTCATCCTTTACCTGACCAGCTTTGCCGGGATCAATCAATACGTCGCCGGCGGCATCAACCTGCTGTATTTCCTCTGCTGCGCGCCGGCGGCGCTCATCTCCCACATCCGCAACCATCTGGTGGAAAAAAGGGCGGTCATCCTCTGCACGCTCGCCGGCATACTGACCTCCCTCGGTGCAGCCTGGCTGGCCTCGGTAATCCATGTGGACCTGCTCCGCCGTATTTTCGGTGTGCTGCTTCTGTACATCGGCGTTCAGGAGCTATTCTGCAAAAAGCCCAAGGAGGAAAAAAAGGATGCGCAAAAAGACGGGACAGCCGCTTAACGGCTGTCCCGTCTTTTTTACTCCTCCAGTACGCATACATAGATACACAGGCCGTTCGGCAGATCGTCAAAATACTTTTTCCCCGTCAGCCGGAAGCCGCATTTTTCCACCATACGGCAGGATGCCAGGTTATCCGCCACCACATACGCATACAGCCTCTGCGCACCAAGGACATCCCGGGCGTACCGCACCATTCCGGCAAGCAGCTCTGTCCCGTAACCCTTTCCCCACAGCTCGGGCGCGCTGAAATGCGACAGGGAATAGGCGTGGGGCTCTTCGGCCGCTTTGAAGGCAAATACCGCGGCAACGCGCCCCGTCTCCTTTTCCTCCACCAGGAAGGCCGGCCCGCCACCGCTGCGATATTCCCGGATCAGCTCCCGCGTACCCTCCACCGTATCCTGCGCAGGGAAACGCATATACCGCGCCACCTCCGGGCGGGAGGTCATCGCATGTACCCGCGGTGCGTCCTCTTCGCGCAGTTCACGGGCATAAAGCCGCGCCGTTTCCATAGCCGTTCTCCCCTTCCCGGTCGGTTTTCCACCAGTATATCATAAACCGTCCTCCGGCACCAGATCAGCTGATCTGCGCACCGACGCTGTTCACCTGCGCCGATACCTCCACCGTATACCGGCATTCCCGGAGACGTTCCGGCCATTCCTCTTCAAAGCCGCGGATCACCGAGGGCGCCTGCTTTTTCAGCCGCCGGCACAGGCCGAGCACGTCACAGCCGTACTGCCGAATGGTCACCTCCAGCATGCCTTCGATGTCCTTTGTTATCTGCCGTTCGAGCCGTTCGCTCATGTCCTCGAGCAGCGCCTTGTCCGCAACGCCGGTGTTATGCTCCTCCAGAATCTCCGCCCGGCAGCTCACGGAAAACGTAAAGGCGGCCGACTGCCCAAGCGCCGATACCTCCACCCGTGTGGAGACGTCACTCACCTGCAGGGATACCGCTCCCCATTGATCGGTATCCAGGGTATACAGGCAGCGCTGCATTTCGTTGCGGCCATACAACAGGCCGCGCGTCCCCGCGGCGTCCAACTCCCCGGCATATTTGCCGTCACGGAAAAGGGCCGTCCCGTCGGTGACCAGCATTTGGTTCTCCCCTTCGCCCTGTATCGCCACAATCGGCATCACCGCGTCAAACATCCCGCTGTTCGCCCGCTCGATATCAAGCAGATGCGTACGCACCGCAAGCCCCCACTGCGCCGCCTCCTCGAGCAGGGTTGTCAGCTGCTCCGCCGGCACCGCATAGGCCGCCGACGGAACCCGCAGCACGTCTTCGGCCCGGCCGCGCGTCATAACCATATCCACAAGCGGCCGCCCCTGGTAGCTGCGCATGAAATAATCGGTCAGTGTGGTCAGCGTCTGCTGCTGCGCCTGCTCCATCCCGATCACGATCGCCTGGTTATGCAGGATATAGGCGCTCCGTCCGAGTGTGGAGATAAACGAGCCGAGCGCGGCAGACACCGTCTGCCCCCCGCCGGTGTATACCTTGGTCGCATTGCCCTCCTGCTGGGACAGGCTGCCGGCGGTTTTCAACGCTTCTACCGCCTGCACCGACAGCGCGCAGCCGCCTTCGCCGTCAGCATCGATACCAATGGCGGTCACCACCGCCCGGCTGGACATCTGGGATTTTTCCCGGCAGCTCGGCAGCAGCGACATTCCCAGCAGCAGGATCGCCACAATCGCCCACATTTTCATTCCGCATGCTCCTTTCGTGCTTCATTCCGGCGGCGGCAATAGTCCGCAAACAGCAGGATGAGCGGCACCAATACCGCGGCCGCGCCAATGGCAACCGACGATATTGACCAGATGAGCACCCGTTCCTCCTGCATGGCGGTCCCGCCGAACAGGATGGCGGGCAAAAGCGCCAGCGCCGCGCCGACCACAAAATAAATCCGTTTTTTGTTCGTCTCCGAATGCCTTCGGTTCCGGCGGAAAAGCCTTTTTAAGCAGTCCATAAACAGCAGGCCGAACAACGCCAGCTTTAAAAACAGCGCCGCAATCCAGATGGTGACCGCCAAAATATCCAGCCGCTGCACGATGCTCGTCTGCGCCGCCGTAATGGCGGTGTAATAGGAGAACATGACCATCCCTCCAAAATCGCCCAGCACACCGACCACCGTCAGCTGAATGACCGTCATCACCACCGCCAGCAGCACGCACCACCAGACAACGCCTCTGCCGGCCTTCTTCTGACAATACGGCAGCAAAAGGCCGAGTACCGCAATCTCCACCGTCCGGGGTGTTTCTTCCAGCGTACCGGCAATGACCGGAGAAAAGCCGTCATACAGAAACGGCGGGAAATAAGCCGCATCCATCTCCGGCATGAGGGCAAAGGCGATAAACGCGATAACCGCCGCGATCAGCACGGCCGCTATGGCCGCGGCACGACCGAGGGATTCAATGCCGTAAAGGGCGGCGGAATAGGCCGCCAGCACCAGCACGATGCACAGGATCACCACCGGCATATCCGGAGACAGCGCGGTGGCGACAAAATAACGGAACCGGATCAGCTCCACCCCCTGCACATACAGGCAGATCAGCGCGTATATTACCGCCGACACCGCGCCGCCCCGCCCGAACAGCAGGTAGCCGTAATCCAGCATCCCGGCCCCGCCGGTACGCCGGGAAAACCACCACAGCGGCAGGAACAGCAGCAACAGCAGCACCGACTGCAGCACAATGGAAAGCACAAAATCCAGCCCGTTCGACAGCTGATGACGGGTTGCCGAATAGGTCATCGCCACCGACAGGCGGCTGACCAGCAGCAATGCCGCCAGCTGGCCGCCACTGATTTGGGAGGTCCTCAGCATAGAAACGATCCATCCTTTCACACAGGACACCGGCACCTCCGGCGCAGCTGCGCTGTTACGGCATGTCTTCCTCGGAGGTGCCGGCAATCCCGGAGCCCTTCATATCCTGTACCAGGAACGGGCGGCGTCCCATTTTCCGCCAGTCCGAACGGATAAACACGTCCCGCATCGCCTTGAGACTGAACGGCGACAGCGGCGCCAGGTACGGGATGCTGTCCACGTTGATTGCGCTGATACTGCACAGCAGGAGCAGCAGGCCGGCCATTACGCCGTACAGGCCGAGCGCGCCGCCCAGCACGATAAAGCCGAAGCGCAGAATCGCAATCGAACCGTACAGCGACGGAATCACAAAGGAGCTGATCGCGGTCAGCGCCACGATGATGACCATCGGCGCGCCGATCAGTCCGGCATTGACCGCCGATTCCCCGATGACCAGGGCGCCGACAATGCTTACCGCGTGCCCGACCGCCTTCGGGAACCGCAGCCCGGCCTCCCGCATGATCTCAAACAGGAAATGGATCATCAGCGCTTCCACCACCAGTGGAAACGGGGTGGAATAATCGGATTTCAAAAATGAGAGCAGCAGCTCGGAGGGAAACATCTCCGGATGATGGGTGCCGATGGCCACATACAGCCCCGGCAGCAGCATACCGATGAAAAAGGCCGCGTATTTGATTACCCGGATCAGGCTGGCATAATACGGATGGATCGCATAATCGTCCATCGACTGGAAATGCTCGACAAACAGGTACGGGGTAATCAGCACGAAGGGGGTGCCGTCCACCAGGATGGCGATCCGGCCTTCCGCCACCTTGCCGCACAGTGTATCGGGCCGTTCGGTGGTGTCCACGCTGTTGAATAAGGACAGCGGCCGATTCTCCAGGAAAGGCTGGATATAGCCCGATTCGAGCACCGTATCCAGCGGCATGGAGGCCAGCCGTGCCCGCACGTCCCGCAGCAGCGCGGGCGCCACCCGGTTTTTCATATAACACATACAGATGGCCGTATGGCTGGTCTTGCCGGCGCTCATCATCTCAAAGACCAGATCCGGCGTTTTCATCCGCCGGCGGATCATCGAGATATTGACCCGGATCGCCTCGGTGAAGCCTTCGCGCGAGCCGCGGATGGTCATCTCGGCCGACGGCTCGCCGATGCCGCGGATCATGAACGCCTGCAGGCCGCCGAGCACCGCATACGGCACACCGTCGATCAGCACCGCGCCGAAGCCGGAGGCTACCAGCTCCATCAGCTCCTGCATGGTGGACACCTGCAGCATATCCACAAAGCCCAGGACGTCGTCCCGGATATGCCCCATCAGCTCTTCCGGCGTATAGTCCCCTTCAATCTGCGTCATCGGCAGGATCACCGCATCCGCCATCATATGCCGGTCGACCATGCCTTCTATGCTCACCAGTGCCGCTTTATGTCCGGCAATATCCATCCGCCGGATCACCAGATCCGCGCTGACCCCGAACTGCTGCCGCAGATAAACGAGGTCATCCATCAGCACGCCGGTAATCGGCGTCGGCTCCTCCGGCGGTGCGGCCGCCGGCGTGTTCCGCGGGGCGGAAAACAGCTCCCGTATTTTCGCAAACATCTGCACCCTCTGCCTTTCCGCCGCATGGCAGCGGCATAAAAAACCGCCCGTCAGCCGTCTCAGAAGCATCGTGCGGTTCCCCTGGAAAGTATGTCCGCAATCCCGAGAATATATTCCCAAAAAGCGGTCCATACTATGGACATCAGCAATCACAGAAAGGCAGGCATTGTATTATGGCTATCACCGCGATCCGCACCGTCATCATCTACATATTCATCATCGCCGCCATGCGCATCATGGGCAAGCGGCAGCTCGGTGAGCTGCAGCCCATTGAGCTGGTGGTAACGCTGCTGATCTCCGACCTGGCCGCTGTTCCCATGCAGGAAAGTGGCATGCCGCTGATCAACGGTCTGATCCCGATCCTGATCCTGGTAGCGCTCGAGCTGCTGTTCTCCGGCCTGATGCTTAAATCCTCCCTGTTTTCCCGCCTGATCAGCGGCACGCCGATCGTAGTGGTCAGCAAGGGCAAGCTCGACCAGAAAGCCCTGAAAAAGCTGCGGCTGACCTCCGAGGATCTGATGGAATCGCTGCGCATGCAGAATGTTTTCGACCTGCAGGAAATTGAATACGCCATCGCCGAAACCAACGGCAAAATCAGCGTTTTCAAGAATCCGGAGTTCCGCTCACCCACCTGCAGCGACCTTTCGGTCGTCCCGCCGGACAACGGCATGCCGGTTGTGGCGGTAAGCGACGGGCATATCTCCGACTGGGCGCTGTCCATCTGTGAGGTGGATCACGGCTGGGTGGAACGCACCCTGGCCGACAATGCCTGCACGCTCGAAGACGTTTTCCTGCTGACCGTCGACCGCTCCCGCAACTACTTTATCGTGCGCAAGGAAAAATGAGGAGGCCCTGCCATGAAACGCCTGATCGTCGCCGCCGTACTGCTTGCCGCCGTACTGGCGGCGTGCATCGTCACCAATAACGCCGTAAACCGCAGCACCGCTTATCTGATCGGCCTGCTCGACCGGGTTGAACAGGCATATACCGCCGGCGACCGGGAGGAATGTGCCGCGCTGACCGAGCAGTTTGTGGAGGAGTTTCACGAGAAAACCCGATATCTTCCCTTCTTCATGCGGCATGCCGATATCAGCAAAATCGAGGAAACCGCTGTCACGCTGCCCTCCATCCTGCGGTATGAAGGCGACGACCACTTTGCCTCCGAGCTCATTCGCTGCCGCAACCAGCTGGAAAAGCTCGCAGAGCTTGAACAGCCCACGCCGGAAAATATCCTTTAACGCACAAAAACAGGCGCCCTTCATGAAGTGCCCCCAAAAAGTTAGACAATATTTTTGAAGAAATAAATCAAGCAACC
>USCI01000085.1 GCA_900553255.1 uncultured Oscillospiraceae bacterium
AAGAACTGGAATTTTTGTTTACCCTGCGCCGCCGCAGCTCTTTCAGCGATCTGTGGCTGCTGCGCCGGGATGTGGACGAGGGCAGCCTGCGTTTACAGGCGGAAGAGGTCGCAGACGCCCGCTGGGTCACCCGCGGACAGCTGCAGAATATGCTGGGAAAAAGGAACTTTCACCATTACGGACGGGACTATTTTGAACGGCTGTTTGCGCGGCTGTATCCTGACCGCGCGGAGCAGACACTCTATATATCCGATCTTGACGGCACTATGCTGGCATCTGACGGGCATATTTCCGCCCGGACGGTGAAGCTGCTCAACACCCTGATCGAAAAAAAGGGTGTGCTGGTTTCGGTCGCTACCGCGCGCAGCCTGATGGGGGCGTTCCTGACCGGGATTGAACAGGTGAAGTGGCCGGTGCCGCTGGTGCTGATGAACGGGGTGCTGCTGTACGATATCGGCGCGCACCGCATCCTGCAGCACTGTGCGATGCCGTCGCAGACGGTGGACAGCGTGCTGGATATCTGCCGCGAGGCAGGCAAATCCCCGTTTTTATACCGGGTGGAGGGCGACCGCGTGAAGGTCACCTATACACAGACGATCAGCGGGCTGGAAAAGGCCTTTGTGGAGGAACGCCAAAGGGCTTATCCGGATGATTTCATGCAGGTGGATGACTATGAACGGGGACTGCCCGCGGTGTATTTTTCACTACAGGACAGCCTCGACAGGATTCAGCAGATCCGGGAGAGGGTCGAACAGCTGCCCGGTATACAAACCGCATTTTACCGGGATGTATATAACGAAGGCAACTGGTTTCTGGAAATTTTTGATGCCGAGGCCGGGAAGGCGGGCGGCGTGCGCCGGCTCAATGAGCGGGTGGGCGCCGGCCGGGTGGTGGCCTTTGGCGACAACTTCAACGACCGTTCCATGCTGGAAGCCGCCGATGTGGCGTGTGTGGTGGAAAACGGCGTGGAGGAAATGAAGGCGCTCGCCGATGTGATCGTCGGGCCGAATGACGCCGACGGCGTCGCGGAATTTATCTGGAAGGACAGCGGAGCATGACGGAATTTCTCATCCGGCGGTTTATACGGAATCCGGAAGATACAGAAAATGCTGAGGTACGGTACGCCTACGGCCGTCTGGCGGGGATTACCGGGCTTTGCGCCAATGTTCTGCTGTTTGCCGCCAAGCTGGTTGCCGGGGGGCTTACCGGCAGCCTGGCGATCATGGCCGATGCGTTCAACAACCTGTCGGATGCCGGCTCCTCCATCGTCACACTGGTCGGGTTCAAGCTATCAAGCGCGCCGCCGGATGAGGAGCATCCCTTTGGCCACGGCCGGATGGAATACCTTTCCGCGCTGGCGGTTGCGGCGCTGATTATGGTGGCGGGCTTTGAGCTGGCCACCAAATCGGTGGAAAAGATCCTGCATCCCTCCGAAACCGCCTTTGAACCGGTTTCGCTGGTGATCCTGGTGCTGGCGATCGGCGTCAAGCTGTGGATGGCACTGTTTTACCGAAAGATCGGCGGGCGCATTGATTCCGAGGTTCTGCGCGCGGCTTCGGCCGACAGCCGCAACGACACGCTGAGTACGCTGGTCGTGCTGGTTTCAGCGGTGGTCAACGCTTTTGTGCCGGCGGATATCGATGGCTATGTGGGTGCGGTGATCGCCTTGTTTGTCATCTGGTCGGGCTTTTCGGTCATACGCAAGACCGTTTCCCCGCTGCTCGGCCAGGCGCCGGATCCGAAATTCGTCGAAGATATCAAAAACACGGTGCTGTCCTATGATGGGATCATCGGGATTCATGACCTGATGGTGCACAACTACGGCCCCGGCCGGGTAGTGCTATCGCTGCATGCAGAAGTCCCCGCCGAGGAGGACGTGATGCACAGCCACGATCTTGTTGACCGGGTGGAAAAGGAACTGATGCAGAAATATCACGCGATTGCCTGCATCCACATGGATCCGGTCAATACCTCAGACGAGAGGGTCGCCCGGCTGCGCGAAATGGTGGAGGGGCTGCTGCATGGTATCGATGAGCGGCTGAGCCTGCACGATTTCCGTGTGGTATTCGGCGACACCCATACCAACCTGATTTTTGATCTGGTCGTGCCGTATGATTATCCCGACGGCCAGCAGCTTTGTGCGGATATCCGCCGGCTGGTGGCCGAAAAGGATCCGACGCTGTGCACGGTGGCGACGGTGGAACACAGCTTTACCTGACAGGAGGACAGCCGTGGCGGGCTTTTTGATTTATAACGGCTTTTGGAACCCTACCGGGCCGCCCGACGTGATCCGGCGGCTGCAGCAGGCCGGCGAGCGGGCCGGTCTGTCGCTTACCCCGCTGCCGAATACGGCATTTACGGCGGATTTTGCCGGTGGAACGATCGTGGTGCGGCGGGTGGACGAGCCGGCAAGGGAACCGCTTAAAGCAGCAGATTTTGCGTTGTTCTGGGATAAGGATGTGCGTCTGGCGCGGGCGATGGAAGCGGTCGGCATGCGGCTTTACAACCCGGCGGACGGGGTGGCGGTATGCGACGACAAGGCGGCGACCCATCTGGCGCTGGCACGGCATGGCCTGCCGATGCCCCGCACGCTGGTCGCGCCGATGACTTATCTGCACATGGATGCCGGGCCGAGTGAAGCCTTTTACCGGGCGGCAGAGGAGCAGCTTGGTTATCCGCTGGTGCTCAAGGAATGCTTTGGTTCGCTGGGCGGACAGGTATATCTGGTGCGGGACAGCGGACAGCTGCGCCGTCTGGCGGATACGCTGGCGGCAAGGCCGTTTATTTTGCAGGAATACATCCCGCCGGGCGGGGAGGATTTTCGGCTGTACATGGTGGGCGACCGTGTCGTGGCCGCCATGCGCCGGGTGAATCCCGCGGATTTCCGGGCGAATATCGGCAGCGGCGGCCATGGACAGGCGTATGTGCCTACGCAGGAGGAGACGGCGCTGGCGCAGGAGGCCTGCCGGATCCTGGGGGTGCCGATCGCAGGGGTGGATATTCTGCACACGCCGGAGGGAAAGCCGCTGCTTTGTGAGGTGAACTCCAGCGCGCAGCTCGCCGGAATTACCGCGTGTACCGGGGTGGATGTTGCCGGGGAAATCGTATCGTTTGTCCGGCAGTCTGAGCAGGGAAAAAACAGGACATACTAATGGTTAAGACGTACAGGAGTGGATCCGGCTTGTCTGCGGCGGCGCGGATACTGTCTGCCGGCGGAAAAAACCGCGGCGCTCTCCGGATGCCTGACCGTTATGGCGTCCTTTTTGACAGAGGGCTTTCTCGCCGGCCGAAAGACCGGCGGAAGCCGGGGCGCAGAGCCCGGAAAGGATAGGATGCATATGAGAAGACAGTTTGAAAGCCGTGAGGCACGCCGCCGTCGCCGCCGTCGGCAGCGTATCCTGGTGCTGGTCGGGGCAGCGCTTCTGATGGTGCTGATTGTGGCGCTGATTGTGTTTATCATTGTCCGCGCGGTGACCGGTACCAGTCAGCCGGGGGACACTTCCTCGCAGACGTCATCCGTATCGTCTGAAGCGCCTGCCGAGACCACGACAGAGCCTACCACACCGCCGACGACAACTGCACCGCCGACCAGCACCGTGGATGCGGACTGGTTTGCCGATGCGGTGTTTATCGGGGATTCCCGCACCGAAGGACTGATGCTGTATACCGGGCTGGAGGCGGACGCTCTGGCAAACAAGGGCATGACCGTCTCCACTGCGCTGACCGCAGATCTGGTTCAGCTGGAAAACGGGGAAATGGGCACGGTGATCGAGGGCCTTGCGCAGAAAACCTACGGCAAGGTGTATATCATGCTGGGGGTCAATGAGCTCGGCTGGCAGTACAGCAGTATCTTTAAGGACCGGTACAGCGATGTAATCGATGCCATCAAGGAGGCGGAGCCGCAGGCGACGATCTACGTGCAGTCGATTCTGCCGGTTACCAAGGAACGCTCGGACTCGCATGAGTATCAGACAAAAGCGAAGGTGGACGAATACAACCGGCTGATTCAGGAGATGTGCGCCGAAAAGGGGGTCACCTACCTGAAGGTCGAGGATGCGGTAATGACCGAGGATGGGTATATGACCCCGGAGTATGCCGCCAATGACGGAGTGCATCTGAACTCCGACGGCTGCCTGAAATGGCTGGAATATCTCAAGGAGCACCATTGATCATTTTGGTGCGCAAGAGCGGGAAGGAAACCAAATGAAGAAAAGAGCATTTGCCGTTTTGCTGGCCGGCGTCCTGGCATTTACGCTGTCCGCCTGCAGCCAGACGGAGGACGGCGGCAGCGAACCGGAGTCCTCAACCGCCGCTTCCACGATGACTACAACTGTGACCACTACCGAAACGACGACGACCACAACAGCTACGACCACCACGACTGTGCCGGAAACCACGACCACGACTACGACCACTACCACGCAGGCGCAGGATGACACCTGGTTTTCGGATGCGGCGTTTGTCGGGGATTCCCGCACCGAGGGACTGATCCTGTATACGGGACTGGAGACCGAGGTGTTTGCGGAAAAGGGACTGAATGTCCGCACGGCGCTGAGCAGCGCCCTGTTTACGCTTGACGGCGGCGGGAAAGGTACGGCAATCGACGCACTCCGGCAAAAAAAGCCCGCCAAGGTGTATATCATGTTAGGGGTAAACGAGCTCGGCTGGGCATACAGCAGCGTTTTCCAGGAGGAGTACGGCACGCTGGTGGATGCCGTACGGGACGCGGTGCCGGATGCGGTGATTTATGTGCAGTCGATTCTGCCGGTTACCAAGGCGCATTCGGATGCGCATTCTTACCAGAACAAGGCCAGGGTGGACGAATTTAACGGCCTGATCCGGGAGATGTGCACCCAAAAGGGTGTGAACTATCTCAAGGTGGAGGACGCGGTGATGACCAGCGACGGGTATCTGAATCCGGAGCTGGCGGCAGAGGACGGCGTGCATCTCAATGCCGCCGGCTGCCGGGCTTGGCTCCAGTATCTGCGGGAGCATCACGGATAAGGAGGCGGGAGAATGTGCATGCGGTGGACGGTGGTGTTATTGACGGCTGTATTGGTGCTTTCGTTTGCCGCCTGCACGGCTCCGGAAAGCGTGTCGTCTTCAGCGGACATCCCGGAGCTTGCCGTCTCCGTACCGGATCCGGCACCGGATCCGACGGCGCCGGACGGCTCGACGACTGTACCGCCAAATCCGGAAGCCGGCGATGGCGAAAATGAAAAGGCCGATTTGACAATGCCGACCATTACCGACGAACAGGCTGCGGTCTGGTTTGCGGATGCGGTGTTTGTCGGAAATTCCCGTGTTCAGGGTCTGGTGTGGTACACCGGCGTGGAAGCGGACCTGATTGCGGAGCGGGGGCTGAACGTTATCACCGCCCTCCACGACGATGCGACCACGCTGGAGAATGGGGAAAAGGGCAGTGTACTGGATGCCCTTGCCCAGAAAACCTACGGCAAGGTCTATGTAAAATTCGGGATGAACGAGCTCAACTGGATGGCGGAGGACGTATTCATCCAGTATTACGGCCAGATCGTGGACGGGATCCGTGAGGTGCAGCCGCAGGCGACCGTCCTGATCCAGTCGATTCTGCCGATCACGCGGGAACGCTCCGAGGCCTCGGCTGCCGCCGGCGGAATGCAGACGCAGGAGCGGGTCAATCAGCTCAACAGTGCGCTGCGTGTTATGTGCCGTGACAAGGGGGTCCGCTTTTTGGATGCCGAGCAGGCGGTTATGGACCCGGACGGCTATCTTTATCCGGAATATGCTGCCAAGGACGGCTATCATCTGAACCTTCAGGGCTGTGAAAAGTGGCTGGATTATTTGAAGCAAGCGGTAAATCCGTACGATATGGAAGGAGAATGATTATGTGGAAAAAAGGACTTTTGCTGATGCTGGGCGCCGTACTGGCACTGTCTCTGACCGCCTGTGCGGGTAACGGTGACGGTGCCTCGTCGCAGGCCGGCACGGATTCTTCGCACGCCGGTGAGGCCCAGACGGGGAAAACACTGGATGTGGAGGCGGCAGCGCAGGCGCTGCTGGATGGCGCGGATTTCGATGACGAGCTGGCCGAAGTCTCGGAAAAGGTCGTAGCGGGACAGTATCAGGGGCTGGATATGTCCGATGTTGTCTCGTGCAAGGTGTATATCAGCGGAACAGCGTCGGGCGACGAGCTGTCGGTGTTTGAAGCAAAGGATGCCGAGGCGGCGCAGCGGATCAAAACGGTGACCGAGACGCGCCTGTCCAGCCTGATCGAGCAGTACAGCGACTATGCGCCGGATAAGGTGCCGAAGCTGGAAGACCCGGTGCTTGTTGTGGAAGGCAATTATGTGGTGCTGTGCGTTTCCAACGACAACGCCAAAGCGCAGGAACTGCTGGACGCCCAGTGGAAATAAGCGGTTTTTCCGCGGATACGTTAATCAGGCAGGAGTGACATAAACGCATGGTATTCAGCGGCTCTCCGTTCTTGTTTTATTTTCTGCCGGCGGTGCTGGCGCTGTATTTCCTGGTGCCGAGGCGCCTGAAAAATCCGGTACTGCTGGTTTTCAGCCTCTTCTTTTATGCGTGGGGAGAACCGGTCTATGTCCTGTTGATGATCTTTTCCATCGTGATGGACTATGCGCTGGGCCGCTGGCTGTATGTGTACAAGGAAAAGGGAAACATGAAGGCCGCCAAGCGGGTGCTGGTGCTGTCGGTGGTACTGAATCTGGCGCTGCTCGGCTTTTTCAAGTACACAAATTTCCTGCTCGATACCATCGGCAGCCTGTTTCGGGTGGATATCCCGCTTCTGGAACTGTCGCTGCCGATCGGTATTTCCTTCTATACCTTCCAGGCGATGTCCTACCTGATCGACCTGTACCGCGGGGATGTCGGCGTGCAGCGCAGCGTGTTTAATTTCGGTACCTACGTCTCGCTGTTCCCACAGCTGATTGCGGGGCCGATTGTACGGCTGAGCACGGTGGAGAAGGAGCTGGCAGACCGCAAGGAAACGGTGGACGACTTTTCTTCCGGCATCAAACGGTTTGTCACCGGTCTCGGGAAAAAGGTACTGCTGGCCAACACCATCGGTGCGGTCTGGACCGAGATATCCGCTATGGAGATCAGCACGCTGCCGGTGCTGACGGCATGGATCGGCGTGGTCGCCTTCACCTTCCAAATCTATTTTGACTTTTCCGGTTATTCGGATATGGCGATCGGCCTCGGGCGGATGTTTGGCTTCCACTTCATGGAAAATTTCAATTATCCCTATACGGCGCGCAGCATTACCGATTTCTGGCGTCGCTGGCATATCTCGCTGAGCACCTGGTTCCGCGAGTATGTATACATCCCGCTGGGCGGGAACCGGCGCGGGCTGCCGATTCAGCTGCGCAACCTGCTCATTGTCTGGACGCTGACCGGCGTCTGGCACGGCGCAAGCTGGTCTTTTGTTACCTGGGGTCTGTACTTTGGGGTGCTGCTGATTCTTGAAAAGCTGTTTTTGCTGAAGCTCCTCGAACGGCTGCCGAAATTCGTCGGCCACATCTACACCATGTTCCTGGTGATCATCAGCTGGGCGATTTTTGCGTTCGATTCGCTGGGCAGCGGGCTGCAGTTCATCCGGGCGATGTTCGGCGGCTTCGGACAGGCATTTGCCGACCGGGGTTCCTGGTATCTGCTGTATACCAACCTGATCCTGCTGGTGATCCTGATCATCGGTTCGACCCAGCTGCCCCGGCGGCTGTACGGCCGGATGGAAAGCCGTCTGCTGGCGGCGGACGGCCGGGGACGCCCGCATGCGGTGGCGCTTGGCGCGGTGGAGACGGTGCTGGTGCTGGCGGGCCTGGTCCTGTCGGTGTCCTTTGTGGTGGATGCGAGCTACAATCCCTTCCTGTATTTCCGGTTCTAGAAAGGAGAGAGAGGTATGACGCGGCAAAAATGGCTGTGTATCGTTTTTGTGGTCTTTATCGCGGGCATTTCGCTGGTGAACTGGCTGACGCCGAGCACCGATTTCTCCGAAAGCGAGAACCGTTCCCTGCAGACCTTTCCGGAAGTGAACACCGAAAAGGTGTTTTCGGGGGAGTTTTCGCAGGAATTTGAGAGCTATGCCAACGATCAGTTCCTGCTGCGGGACGGCTGGGTTGGTCTGAAGACGCTGGCCTCGCTGGCGATTGGCAAAAAGGACAATGGGCGGGTGTTCTTCGGCAAGGATGGCTATCTGCTGGAAATGGACAGCGTTTTGAACCAGCAGCAGCTCAGCGCAAACGCCGAAGCACTCGGTGCATTTATGGCGTATGCCAAGGAGCAGAATCCGGCGCTTAACCTTGCGGTTTTGATGGCGCCGACGGCGACCGGGGTGATGACCGAAAAGCTGCCGCCGCTGGCGGTTACCTACGATCAGGCGCAGGCCATCGAACAGGTGCGTGCCGCCATGCCTGAAGGCGTGGTGTTTCCGGACATTCTGTCTGCGCTGAACGCCCACAAGGCGGATGATAATCTGTACTACCGTACCGACCATCACTGGACCACCCACGGTGCCTACTGGGCGTATGCGGAGCTCCTTACGCGATGGGGGATGACGCCGCTCGCGCGGGAGGATTTTACCGTGCGGACGGTCAGCGATGCGTTTTACGGCACCACCTATTCCAAGGCCAACCTGTATACCATCCGCCCGGACACGGTGGAAAGGTACGATCCGGTGACGGCGAATCCCTGTACGATGAAGCTGGACGGCAAGGACACCGTTTACGACAGCCTGTATGATGAAAGCTTCCTGGGCAAAAAGGACAAGTATTCCTATTTTCTCGGCGGCAACCACCGGATCTATGAAATCGATACCAGCGTGAAAAACGGCCGCACGCTGCTGGTGCTTCAGGATTCCTATGCACACTGCATGATCCCGTTCCTGGCACAGCATTATGAGAAAATCGTGGTGGCGGACCTGCGGTATTTCCTCACCCCTGTGGAGGATCTGCTCACCGAGTATGCGGTAACCGATGTATTGGCGCTGTACAATATCGAAACCTTCTCCACCGAGGCAAGCGTTGCCGGTATGCTGGGGTATTTTTAAAATATGTAGGTTTGTCAAACATATTGGACGGTGAACTCGTTAGGAGAGGACCAGTTAAGAGGTCTCATAGGGAAGTCGTTGGAGCGGCGGTTATGGACAGCGAGCTGCCTGGCGAAGTCATCGAGGGAGTAGAAACAGTGATAGGAGTAAAAGCGTTTCTGGTCCTCTCTATGGCTTCGTTCCACCTTGCCGTTGTGACGCGGCGTGTAAGGACGGATCAGCTTATGATGGATACCTAGCTGAGCAACAGTTTTCTCAAACAGGGTAGGGATCTCTCGCTTACTGTTGGAGAAACGGTTGGTAAACTCAAAGCCGTTGTCCGTCTGGACGCACTCCACTCGGATGCCCCGGCGTGCATACCATCTGACTAGTTTTTTGAGGAAGTCAGCAGAGGAATAGGTAGTCTGCTCTGGGTAGGCGGCCAGGAAACGCAGGCGGGTGAACTCATCGATGGCGGTGTACTGGTACAGGCGCAGTTCCGGGTCGGCGATGCAGCGGTGGGGGACCACCTTCACATCCACCTGGACCCGTTGTCCCGGATAAGTCATTTGCTCGTAGGGCTTTGGCTTATAGACTGGTTTCTTCTCTGCCTGTGGGAACAAGCCCAGCTTTCTCATGACCCGGAACAGGCTTTCCGGACGGCGGGTGTAGCCCCGCTGTCGCAGCCTGTGCCACAGCTCCACCATGCCCAGCCGGGGATTCCTGCGGCGCATATCCCGGATCAGCTTCAGTTCCGCTTCCGTGTGCTGGTTTGGATGGCTGTGGGGCCGCCGGGACTGGCAAGTTAATGACTCCGGTGTCCCGTCCCAGCGGTTCTTCCAAAAGTAGATATACGACCGGCTCTTGTTATACTTCCGGCTGGCCCGGCTGACGCCGTATTTCTCCGCGTACTTCATTAGGGATTGCCGATATGCCATGTCCTGTGTTATACTCTTGCTCATGAAGGATATGGCCCCCTCTCGTACAGTTGTTGTCTGCAACTCCAACTATAACCGATGAGGCCGTATCCTTCATCCTTTTTTATTCAACTGTCCAATATGTATTGTACTCCTACA
>USCI01000086.1 GCA_900553255.1 uncultured Oscillospiraceae bacterium
TCCTCTCCATTATACCAAAAAAGCCGCCTTTTGGCGACTTCTTTGACAGGCTGACGGGAGGTTCACCGTAGTGAACCTCCCGTTTTTCTTCCTTTATGCACTTTTGGCGCCGGGGCGTCTTTTGGTTCTTTCTGCCGCACGGCGTTCCTTTTTCACGATCCGCACCGCGACGACGGTGATATCGTCCTCCTTATCCTCCGCCTGCTTTTCCCGCGCCGTATGCGCCACCCGCTCGGCAAACTGACGCAGCGGTTCCTTCTCCTCGTCATAGTCCCGCAGCGCTTCCTCCACCCAGGCGGTGCCGCAGGAGAGCGCGCCGTCGCTGAGCAGCAGCAGCACATCCCCATCGGTGAGGGTATCACGGCTTTCCTCGAAGCGGATGTCCCGCAGGATCCCAATCGGCAGGGAGGAACGCTCGATGCGCGACACCCGGCCGTTATCCCGCAGCAGCGAAGCGGCAGCGCCCGCCTTCCGGCTTTCCATACGGCCGGTAAAGAGGTCGACCGACAGCACGTCAAGGGTGGCGAGGCTTTCATCCTCCGCCTTCACCATCAGGGCGGCATTCACCATGCGCAGCACACTGTCAGGGCCGAAGCCCGCCTGCATCAGCCGGGCGGTCAGTCCCGCCGCCATCGCCCCGTCCACCGCAGCACGGCCGCCGCTGCCCATACCGTCGCTGAGCACGACGTGCAGATGGCCGGCATCACTGAAGGTTTCCACCGCATCGCCGCAGAGCTTTTCCCCGGTGCACTGCAGCTGTGCGGTGGCAACCTGCGCCGCGTACAGCGGGCGTTCGGTCAGGGTGATACGCACGGTTCCCCCCACCCGCGCGACCGTCGGATGGTCAAATTCCCGGCCGCAGGCATCCCCGATCTGCCGCAGCCAGTCCCGTTCCCGGATATGCAGGCCGGCATCCTCCGCCAGAATTTCCACCGTCATCCGGTCGCTGCGGCCAAGGGTACACACCGCATCGCTGACCAACATCCCCTGCTGCTCACATATGATCCGCACCCGCGACGCCGCATCCACATCCATGCGCTCGGTTTCGGAAAAATCCAGCGACAGTTCATCGAGCAGGCCGGCCATATCGGTGAACTGCTCCGCCGCCACCGCACGGATTTCCCCGAGCCTGCGCCACGCTCCCTCGCGCACGAGGTATTCCGTATAGCCGCGGTTGACATGAGCGAGCACCTCGTCGAGCCGGCTGCACTGCCGTTCGAGACGGCCGGTTACCTCCGAACGGCGGATCTCCCCCTTTTCCCGCAGTACAGCGGACATATGGTTAAAGGAGTCCATTGTTTCATTAAAGCAGCCTTCCCAGCAGTGCATCCGCAGCCCGCACAGCCGGCAGACATCGTCCGACACCTGACGGTAAACCGTCCCCATATCCGGCGCGCTGATCTGCGCGAGCTTACGCGAAACCGAATCCACCGTGGTGGCGACCTCGCCCATCGCCTTCGACGCAAAGTCCAGCCGCATCACCACCGAGCGGCGCAGCCCTTCCACGGCGGGCAAATCCTGTGCATGGGAGAAAAAGCGGTTGATATACCGGTCGAGCACCGGCGGCAGCGCCACAAACAGCACGCTTGCCGCCGCCACCTCATACACCCCGATAATCACCGACGCGCCGCTGCCTGCACTCATGGCGACAATCGCGTTGGTGGCCACAAAAATTCCCGCGGACGCCAGGCGGCCGAACCGCGAAAAAATCCCCGCCATCAGGCCGCCGAAGGCATACGCTGCGGCAAGATGCAGCGAGTCGGGCGCCGCCATGGCCATCGCCAGTCCCAGCACGATGCCGGCGATGCTGCCGCCCTGCTCCCGTCCACAGCGCGCAAGCAGCAGGATCAGCACCACCGCCAGAATACGCCCGGGGGATATCCCACTGATTTCCAGAGAGGACACCGCCATAAGCAGCACCGCGCCGGTGGCCACCAGGCTAGACTGCTCCTGCGCAGTCAGCGATGTCCGGCTGCCCGCATCCGCGATGACCCGAACGGTGGCGGTGGAAAAATACGCGAAGCCGCCGGCTACCAGACTCTCACACAATACCATCAGCAGGCGGTCCACCGCAAAACCGCCCACAAGATTCATCGCAATCCCGGTGCTGAAGGTGGCCAGAAAGGCGATTACCGGGGCGAACATCGCCCGGTCGGTCAGCTCCCGGAAGCCGCTGAGCGACCAGCGGATCCCGGCTACCGCCAGCACCGCCGCCACATAACGCAGCGGAAACACCGCATCGCCCGGCAGCAGATATCCCACCGCGGTGGCGATATACGCCAACAGCGCGCCGGGACCCGACACCGCGGCCGCTACCCCGACACCAAACGGCGCCATGCCCTCATAGATCGTCGCGCGCGGCACGAGCAGTCCGGTCAGCGCCCACACGGCGATAAATGCAACCTGCCGCAGGATTACCCCGCGTTCCTCCCGGCCCGCAGGCCTTTCCCCCGCATCCCCGGCCACCCCGCCGGCATACGCTTTCTGTTTCAACGTCCTCACCCACCATATCATTTCCGCTGCCTTTCCCCATTCCGGTATTTTCAGACGGGTTCCGGTCGGCAGTTTCCATTATATGGCAATTTCGAACTTGTCCATGTCGTATCGTGGGCGCATTTCCTGTTTTTTTGCAGCGAATCCGGTAGAATACGGGCAGAGCTGCGCGCAGGACACAAAAAACCGGCGCATCCGTCTGGATGCGCCGGCAGATTTCAGGATTTGCCGTCGAGTGACCGGGCGGCGTGCTGGGCGGCAATAAGCCCCTCCCCGACCGCGACCGCCACCTGCAGCGGCTTGCCGGTACAGTCCCCGGCGGCATACAGGCCGGGGATATTGGTCTGCTGGTCGGCATCCACCCGAATAAAGCGGCCGTCCGTCTGCAGCCCGGGGACAAGCGAACCGGGCGCCATCACCTCGCGCAGGATAAATACCACATCGCAGGGGATCAGCCGGCCATCGGCCACCACACCCTCGACTCGATCGGTGCCCTGCAGCGCGATCACGGATGCGGTCACCGCTTCCATGCCTTCCGGCAGACCGGACACCGGGCGCGCGGTGACCACGGTGGTAAGCACACCGATCTCCCGCAGAAAGGCCGCTTCCTCCGCAAGATCGGCCGCATCGCCGGTGACCACGGCGCGTTTGCCGCGGTAAAGCATCCCGTCGCAGGTTGCACAATAGCTCACGCCGCGGCCGACGAACCGGTCCTCCTGCGCAAGGGTGCGGCCCACGGCAATGCCGGTGCACAGGATCACCCGGCGGCTTTCCACCATTTCATTCCCCACCGCCGTCATAAAACCCTCGCCCATCGGCAGGATCGACAGCACCCGGCCTTCCATGAACACCGCGCCGGCCTCCTCTGCCTCATGGTGCATGGCTTCGAGCATCGCCGCGCCGGTCATGCCGCGCATGCCGAGATAGTTATCCACCTGTTTGGCACGGTACAGCGGGTTATGGACGAGCGCATTGCTCACCACCGTACAACTTTTCCCGCGGGCCGCCGCATTGACCGCCGCACTCAGGCCGGCCGGGCCGCCGCCGACAACCAGAATATCCACCATATACCTCACCCGATCTTTCCTCTGCTTTACCCCCGTAAGGGGAGCTGCCGAAAATGCCTCCAAAAAGCATAAAGCCGTCGGCAAACGGCTTTTATGCGGCAGATTTTATTCACGCTCACAGCTTGGTGCGCTTGAGCAAAATCGAGTTGGTTACCACCGACACCGAGCTGAACGCCATTGCGGCGCCGGCGATCACCGGACTGAGCAGTCCGAAGGCCGCCACCGGGATGCCGATACAATTATAGAAGAATGCCCAGAACAGATTCTGGCGGATTTTGCGCATCGTGGCACGGGAAATCTTTACCGCCGTGACCAGCGCGGTCAGGCCGCCGCCCACCAGCACCACGTCGCCCGACTCCATCGCAATATCGGTGCCGGTGCCCATCGCAAAGCCGACGTCCGCCGCGGCAAGCGCCGGCGCGTCATTGATGCCGTCGCCCGCCATCGCGACAATCTTGCCGTCCCGCTTATATTTTTCCACCAGCTCCACCTTGCCGTCGGGCAGCACCTCCGCCACCACCTCGTCGATCCCGACCGCGCGGCCGACCGCTTCGGCGGTGCGCCGGTTATCGCCGGTGACCATCACGGTGCGGATGCCGAGCTCGTGCAGCTCCTGCAGCGCCTTCGCGGAGGTATCCCGCACCGGGTCCGCCACCGCCAGCACCGCGGCCGGATGGCCGTCCACCGCCATATACAGCACCGTTTTGCCCTCGTCCTCCCAGCTCTGGCGGTCGTCGGCAAACGGGATCTGCTGCTCCTCCATGAGCCGGCGGCTGCCGAGCAGCACGGATTTGCCCTCCACCTGCGCGGAAACCCCGCGGCCGGTCAGCGAGGCAAAATTCTCCGCCGGCGGTATCGGCCGGTCATAGCTTTCCACTACTGCACGCGCGACCGGATGCTCCGAGAGCTGCTCCACCGCCGCGGCCAGGCGCAGCGCTTCCTCACGCTGCATACCTACCGGGAGAAAATCGGTGACCGCCGGGCGGCCCATCGTGACCGTTCCGGTCTTATCCAGCAGCACCCGCTCAATCCGGCAGGCGGTTTCCAGCGCATCCGCACTCTTGATGAGCACACCCATCGTTGCGGCGCGGCCGGTACCCACCATCAGCGCGGTCGGGGTCGCGAGGCCGAGCGAGCAGGGGCAGGCGATCACCAGCACCGCCACCGCGCGTGAAATCGCCTCGGTCATGCCGTCCGCGCCCCGCATAAATACCAGCGTCAGCACAAAGGTCAGCAACGCCGCACCGATCACCGCCGGCACGAAAATCGCTGATACCTTATCGGCCAGCTTCTGGATCGGCGCTTTGGAGGACTGCGCTTCTTCCACGAGACGGATAATGCCCGACAGCACCGTATCCCTGCCGACCCCGTCCGCACGCACGGTCAGTGAGCCGGTGCCGTTGACCGTGCCGCCGAACACCTTATCGCCAAGCTGCTTATCCACCGGCATGCTTTCCCCGGTGAGCATGGATTCATCCACCGCCGAGCGGCCGGCGATCACCTCGCCGTCGACCGACAGGCTCTCGCCGGGATGCACCAAAATGGTATCCCCCTGCACGATCTCCGCCGCCGGGATGACCATTTCCGTTCCATCACGCAGCACCGTCGCGGTTTTCGGCTGCAGGTTCATCAGCATTTCGATGGCGGCGCTGGTTTTCCCCCGCGCCCCGGTTTCGAGCATTTTGCCCAGCAGCACCAGCGTGATGACGATCGCGGCGCTTTCAAAATAATAATGCCCGCTGCCGACAATGACGTTATACAGGCTGTACCCATACGCCGCGCTGGTGCCCAGCGCGACAAGCACATCCATACTCGGGCTGCGGTTGATCAGCGAGAGCACCGCGCCCTTGTAAAACCGCCAGCCCACCACAAACTGCACCGGTGTGGCCAGCGCCAGCTGCAGCCAGCCGGCGTTATGCATCCAGTGGGTGACCGCCGCGTTCGGCGCGACAAACATCAGCACCATCATCACCAGGAACGGCGCCGAAAAAACGGCCGAAATAATAAACAGAATCCGCAGCTCCCGCAGTTCCCGCCGGCGGGCGGCGTTTTTGTCCTCCACCACCCTATAGCCGGCCGATTTCACCGCCTTTTCCAGACGCTTGCGGTCCACCTTGGCGTCGTCATAGGTGATTTCCGCCTTACCCACGGCATAGCTGACTTCCGCCTTCTCCACACCGTCGAGCGCGCGCAGCGCATGCTCCACCGCGCCCGAACAGCGTACGCAGGTCATACCCCCGATCTGCAGGGTGAGATTTTGTGTCATAGCGTTGGCTTATCCTTTCTCACTGTGCCGTATAGCCGGCCGCAACCACCGCCTGCACAAGCTGCGCACGGTCGGTCTTACCGGGCACAAAACTCACTTCGGCACTCTTTTTCTCCAGGCTCACTTCCACGCTCTTCACGCCTTTTACCGCGCGCAGCGCATCCGCCACCCGTTTCTGGCAATGTCCGCAGGTCATACCCTCCACCGCGATGGTCGTCGTTTCGGTTTTGCCAAACATTCTGCATGCCTTCCTTTCCATAATTCATCCGGCGCCCGTTTGCCGGGCGATATACTCTTTTTAGTTATGTCCCGCTTAACCGGCGGTATCCATATCCGCCAGGCGCTGCTCCCATCCGTAGCTGCCGTCCCCGGTGTCGGTACCGGTATACCGCACCATACCCAGCAGCCCGCCCAGCGCAAACGACAGGATCATACCCGCCAGAAGCACCGCACAGGCAATCTGCACCCCGAGCCGCCGGCCGCGGCGCGGCTCCTGCAGCGAAAACGCCAGCACCACCGTACGCACAAAAAACGGCAGCGGCAGCATCGCCAGCACCACGATATTCACATTCGCCGCCGTATAACCGCTTTCGGTGAAAGTGCCTTCCAGGCCGCCGTAATACAGGATGATGAACAGCACCGTCCCCATCAGCACAAGCCCCGTCGCCAGCAGCAGCAGCGAGTCCCAGACATGCTCCCGGTATTTGCGGGTGTACGCCTGATAGGAATAGATGGCGGCGCCGATGAGTACCGCTGCCAGAATGAACAGATAGCTCGTCGAGCGGAAATAGTTCTGCTCGAGTTGCTCGGTGTTATGTATGCCGGCGGTAAAAAACACCGACAGCAAAAGCAGCCCTGTTGTGAACACCAGATACACGATGCTTTTGGCAAAGCGGGTTATTTTTATCATCCTGCCCATTCCTTTCCTGCCGCATTCCGGAAGTTCCTGGCTCTTTTTATTCCGCGGACCGTTCAGCCGTCCAGCTTCTCGACCCGGACGTTTTCCATGACCGCCATGGCCGCCGCCTTATCCGCGACCGCCGTGCCTTCGAGCATCACCGAAGCGGTGCCGCACGCCGCCGCCAGGCGCACCCGTTCTGCATACGGCATCTCCTTGACGGTGCCGACCACGAAACCGCCCAGCAGGCTGTCCCCCGCCCCGACGGTGGATTTAACCTCCACCTGGGGCACCACGGCATTCAGCACACCCTCCTCCGACACGCTGAGCAGGCCGTTGCCGCCGAGCGACACCAGTACATTCTCCACACCGACCTCCCGCAGGCGCAGCGCCGCGGCGGCCACGTCGGTGATGGTGGTGCCGTCCACCGGCACGATGTTTTTCAGCTCATGGATGTTCGGCTTGATCGCCCAGGGACGGATCCGCGCGTAATCCTCAAGGGACAGCAAATCGCTGTCGAGCGCCACCAGGGCGCCGGCGTTGCGCACCGCAAGAATCAGCTCCACGTAATCCTGCAGCGCCACGTTTTCCGGCAGGCTGCCCGCAAACACCACGATGTCCTCCGGATGCAGGCGGCTGCGGATGAGCGCCATGAGCGCGCTGAACATCATATCCGACAGCGCCGGGCCCTTCCGGTTGATCTTGATGGTCTGCCCGTCGGTGCGCAGGGTCAGGTTTTCGCGCACCGCACCTTCTGCCGGTACCAACTCATAATGCAGGCCGTCCGCCTCCAGGAACGAGACGAGCTCCCGGGAGTTATCCTCCCCGGCAACCGTCACGCACAGCGATTCCAGCCCGAACGCGCGCACCACGCGCGATACATTGATCCCCTTCCCGCCAACCTCCCGCGTCTCCCGCAGGACCCGGTTGGCCTTATCCGGATGCATCCCGTCCAGCCACAGCGTCACGTCCACCGAGGGATTCAGGGTCACGGTGATGATTCCTTTTCGCGACATCGTTTTTCCGTCCTTTCATCAGGCCTTATGCCATTTAACTCCCTGCGGCGTATCCTCCAGCACCACGCCCATCGCCTTGAGCTGGTCGCGGATACGGTCGGCCTCCGCCCAGTTCTTGGCGGCGCGCGCCGCCGTACGGGCCGCGATCAGCGCTTCGACCTCTTCGTCGATCGAACCCGCTTTGCGCTCATACAGCAGCCCCAGCACGCCGGTCAGTTCCTCAAACAGCCCCTGCGCCTTCTCCACCGCCGCTTTGGACGCCGGCTGCGCATCCGCAAGGTAAACATTGATATCCCGCACCAGCTCGAACACCGCCGCGATCGCGTCCGCGGTATTCAGGTCGTCGTCCATCGCCTCCACAAAGCGTGTCCGGCGCTGCTCCATCGCTGTGTACAGCACCTCATCCTGTGCCTGCGGCGCATCGGCGGCATTCTGCACAGCAAAGGCGAGCGCATCCCGGCAGTTATACAGCCGGTCGAGCGCGGCGATCCCCTGGTCGATGATTTCGGTGCTGTAATTGATCGGGCTGCGGTAGGACGAGGAGATCAGGAAGAAACGAATCGCTTCATAGCCGTATTTCTCCGCGACATCCCTCACGGTGAAAAAGTTATTGAGGGATTTGGACATCTTTTTGTTGTCCACATTGATATAACCGTTGTGCATCCAGTAATGCGCAAACGGCACCCCGTTGCAGCACTCGCTCTGGGCGATTTCGTTTTCATGATGCGGGAAGATCAGGTCCTGCCCGCCGCAGTGAATGTCGATGGTATCGCCGAGATACCGCCGCGCCATTGCCGAACACTCGATATGCCAGCCGGGGCGCCCCGCGCTCCACGGGGACGGCCAGGACGGTTCGCCCGGCTTCGCGGCCTTCCACAGCGCAAAATCCAGCGCGTCCTCCTTCTCCTCGCTGACGTCGATGCGCGCGCCGGATTCCAGATCATCAATCGGCTGGTGCGAAAGCTTGCCGTATTCCCCGAAGCGGCGGGGACGGAAGTAGACGTCGCCGTTTTCCGCCGCATAGGCATACCCCTTCTCCACCAGCGACGAGATGATGTTTTCGATCTCATCCATGTTCTCGGTCGCCTTCGGATGCACCGTCGCTTCCCGGACATTCAGTCCCTTCGCATCGGTCCAGAACTCGGCGATATAGCGCCGTGCGATCTCGTCGTACGGCACGCCCTCTTCATTGGCGCGGCGGATAATTTTATCGTCGATGTCGGTGAAATTCTGCACAAAGCGCACATCGTAGCCCCGCCACTCGAGATACCGGCGCAGCACGTCGAATACGCACAGCGGCCGCGCATTGCCGATATGGATATAATTATACACCGTCGGGCCGCAGGCGTAAATACGCACCTTGCCCGGTTCAATCGGCACCAGCTCTTCCTTCTGGCGGGTGAGGGTATTATAGATTTTCATGCGGGTAAACTCCTTACATCATGAATTTTTACAACAGGTTCTGGGTGTCGTCTTCCTCTTCTGCCTGTGGGCACAATCCGGCAAGCTGCCGCTGCAGGCGGTCAATCCGTCCCTCCAGCCGGCAGATCTCCTGCGCAACCGGGTCGGGAATATGCACCTGGTCGAGATCGACCACCTTTTGGCCGCCGATACGCACCACCCGTGCGGGCACACCCACGGCGGTCGCGTTATCCGGGATGTCCGACAGCACCACCGCGCCCGCCGCAATGCGCACGTTGTTGCCGATGCGGATCGGGCCGAGTACCTTCGCGCCGGAACCCACCATCACGTTATTGCCGAGGGTCGGGTGGCGCTTGCCCTTATCCTTCCCCGTTCCGCCGAGCGTAACCCCCTGATACAGCGTGCAGTCATCGCCGATTTCGGTGGTTTCCCCGATAACCACGCCGGTGCCGTGGTCGATGAACAACCGCCTGCCGATGGTGGCGCCCGGATGGATTTCGATATTCGTCCGCCTCACGCAGCGCTGCGATATCCAACGGGCGAGAAAAAACAGCCCATGCCGGAAGCACCAGTTGGCCTTCCGGTGGGACCGCACGGCTTTGAAGCCGTTATACAGCAGCATTACCTCAAGCGTCGACCGCGACGCGGGGTCGCGGTCACGGATGACGGCAATGTCTTCCTTCATGCGTTCAAACACGCTGATGCCTGCCTTTCTTCTATAGGGTGGAACCGCGTGCCGCACCGGATGCCGGGCGG
>USCI01000087.1 GCA_900553255.1 uncultured Oscillospiraceae bacterium
GCACAGCCCTTGGAGAGGGGCTCTAATAACTACTACTCTATTATACAAGGATGAAAGGCAATGGCTATGCAGTTGATTCCGGTGACCGATGAACAGCGCATCCGGCTGGTGGCGGAGCTCGCCGACCGGATCTGGCACGAACACTATGCGGGCATCCTCGCGCAGCCGCAAATCGACTACATGGTGGAAAAATTCCAGTCCGCCGACGCGGTTTCCCGGCAGATCCGCGAGCAGGGCTACCGGTATTACCTGATGCAGGACGGCGGCGTTTTTGCGGGATACACCGCGGTGCAGGTGGGCGACGGCCGGCTGTTTCTGAGCAAGCTGTACATCGACGCCGGCTGCCGCGGGCGCGGCTATGCCCGGCAGACGCTTAATTTCCTGGAGGAGCGCTGCCGCGAAACCGGGCTGGAGGCCATCTGGCTGACGGTCAACCGTCACAACGCCGGCTCCATTGCGGCGTACGAAAAGATGGGCTTTGTCAAAACCCGTGAACAGGCTGCGGATATCGGCGGCGGGTTCGTGATGGACGATTTTATCATGGAGAAGCCCGTGAAATAACAAGAACGCCCCCGTCCGGTTGTCCGGGCGGGGGCGTTTGAGCGTATCGAAAGACCGGTTGGTGCGCAGCCGGCTGCGCAAATGCGGCGTTTCACGCCGCATCGGGAAACCCCTGGATAGGGTTTCCCACGAGGCAACAGCCCACCGGGCTGTTGCCTCTCCCTTCCTGATCTTATGCAGGCAAAGGATTTCGCGTCCTGCGGGACGCGACCAAAGGCTTTGCCTTTGGAATCCACCGCCTTTTAAAAAAGGCGGCCCAAAACTTTTTGTACATTACTTTTTCGGCAACATAAAAGCAGGCGATACGCTTAAGTTAAGCGCATCGCCTGTTTTCATAGTTAAAATTTTCGCCCGCCTTTTTTAAAAGGCGGTGGGGTGCGGGGCGACGCCCCGCGATTATTTGATTTTCATCGAGATGTCCAGCGCCCTGACCGAGTGGGTGAGCGCGCCGATGGAAATGATATCCACGCCGGTTTCGGCCACCTGGCGCAGCGTTTCGTCGGTGATGCCGCCGCTCGCTTCCAGCGGTACCCGGCCGTCCGCCAGCTCCACCGCCTTGCGCATCTCCTCGCAGCTCATGTTGTCGAGCATGATGATATCCGCGCCGGCCGCCAGCGCCTCCTTCACCTCGTCGAGGTTGCGGGTTTCCACCTCAAGTTTGACCATGTGGCCGAGCTTGCTGCGCAGGGCGTTCACCGCAGGGGTGATGCCGCCGGCCGCGTCGATGTGGTTGTCCTTGAGCATTGCGCCGTCCGAGAGGTTGAACCGGTGGTTTTTGCCGCCGCCCACCGTAACCGCGTATTTCTGCAGCGCCCGCAGGCCCGGCAGGGTTTTCCGGGTGTCGGTGATGGTGGCGCGGGTGCCCTCCACCAGCTTTACGGCGCGGTTGGTGGCGGTGGCGATGCCGGAGAGATGCTGCAGGAGGTTGAGTGCCGTGCGCTCGCCCTTGAGCAGGAACCGGGTGCTGCCCTCGCATTCCGCGAGCAGGTCGCCCGGCTTGACCGCATCGCCGTCCCGGACGTACACGCGGCAGGTGAAGCTGTCGTCGAGCAGGGTGAACACCCGCATGGCGATATCCATTCCGCACACAACGCCCTCCGCCTTTGCGAGGAAGCGGGCGGTGGAACGGCTGTCCGCCGGGATCATCAGGTCGGTGGTGGTGTCGATATAATGGATGTCCTCCTTAAGCGCGGTGATGATGATGTCATCGACCGCAAAACGCGGCAGCTGCATGCCGTCGTCCTCCTTTATGACTGAATATTTTTAGGATGCCGTCAGTGGTTTTCCGGGCTCTGCTGCATCGGGCGGATGACGTTTTCCACCACCTCGCGCAGCACGATGGTGCACACGGTGGCAAGGCTTTTCGCCTCGATATAGTCGCGGGTGAGCGCATAGCCGCCGTCCCGCAGCTCCCGCAGAATGTCCTCCGCCTGAGCGAGACCGGTTTCCACCGCGTCGTAATCCGGGATGACGAACCAGGCCTTCTGCATAATCTGCCGGATTGCGGTGCGGTGTCCCTGCCCGAGCGGCTTGCCGCCGTGCGGCGGTTCCGGCGCGGGAGTCACCACGCCGCTCGGTTCATGCCGCATCCGGCGGCTGATGTCGTAGGTGGTGCGGCGCGCGAACACCAGCGCCTCGAGCAGCGAGTTGCTGGCCAGCCGGTTGAGGCCGTGCACCCCGGTATGCGAGCATTCGCCCGCGGCATACAGCCGGTCGACGGTGGTGTCGCCGTAAACGTTGACGTCGATGCCGCCCATCAGGTAGTGCTGGCAGGGGAACACCGGGATGTGCTCTTTGGTGATGTCCACCCCTTCCTCCAGGCAGCGCGCGTAGATCATCGGGAAGCGGTTGCGGATGAATTCCGGGCCGCGGAAGGTGATGTCCAGCGAGAAATCCTCGCTGCCGGTGCGGGCGGCCTCCTTCATGATGCTGCGGGAAACCACGTCGCGGGGGGCCAGTTCCCCGCGCTCGTCGTAGCGCTCCATAAAACGCTCGCCGGCGTTGTTGAGCAGCAGCGCCCCTTCGCCGCGCACCGCCTCCGAAATCAGGAAGCGCTCCCGGCCGGTCGCCGCCGCAAAGGCGGTCGGATGGAACTGGATCAGCCGCAGGTTCTTGATCCGGGCGCCCAGCTCATGTGCAAGGGTGATGCCGTCGCCGGTGGCAATTGCGGAGTTGGTGGTATACGGGTACACCCGGCCGATGCCGCCGGTGCACAGGATGCAGTAAGAGCAGGTCAGCGTGCGGTAGTTTTCCCCCGCATCCAGCAGCCCCGCCCAGAACCCGCCGCGGCAGGGGGTGAGGGTGGCGAGCTGGGTGTTTTCCATAAAGGTGACGTTGGGGTGGCTTTGGACGGCGGCGAGCAGTTTTTCGGTGATTTCCCGGCCGGTGGAGTCCTTGTGATGCAGGATCCGGCGGCGGGAATGGCCGCCTTCGAGGGTCATGGAGATGTGCTGGTCGGGGTCGCGGTCAAAATCGACCCCGATCTCCTTGGCCAGCCGCAGCACGTCCTCCGGCCCCTCGTTGACCAGGATCTCCAGGCTGCGCAGGTCGTTTTTGTAGCCGCCCGCGATCAGCGTGTCGGCGATATGCAGGCGGTAGTCGTCGTTGGTCTTGTCCACCACGGCGGCCACGCCGCCCTGTGCGAGAAAGCTGTTGCACAGGGTAAGCTCCTTTTTCGACAGCACCAGCACCCGCACGGTCGGGTCGAAGTTGAGCGCGGCATACAAGCCCGCCACGCCGCTGCCGGCGATCAATACGTCATAGTCGTTCATTTCGGCGTTTCCCTTCCTTCCGGCCGGCTCAGCCGCCGTATTTGAGCATGTTTTCGAGGCTCGCGCGCGCATCCCGCAGCAGGGCGGGCGGCAGGGTGATCTCCTCGCCGCCGCGGCCTTCGATGACCGCGAGCAGGCTGTCCGGCGTCGTCAGCTTCATATCGGCGCAGGTGAGGGTCTCCCCGCACAGCTGGTGCAGCCGGCCGGGATACGCCGGCCCGAGCTGATCCACCACGCCGCGCTCGGTGGCGACCAGGATCTCGTCGTCGGTGGCGCGTATGTAGCCGATGATGTCCGCGGTGGAGCCGACCATGTCGGCGAGCGCCACCGCCTCGGGGCGGCATTCCGGATGCATGGCCACCTTCGCCCGCGGATGCTGCGCCTTCGCGGCGAGCACGTCGGCCGCGGTGAGCGCGTGGTGCACCGGGCAGAAACCGTCCCAGGTGATAATCTCCTTTTCCGGCACCTGCCGGCGGACGAAAGCGCCGAGGTTCTGGTCGGGGATGAACAGCACCCGTTTTTGCGGCAGGGCTTTGACGATGCGCACCGCTGAAGAAGACGTCACGCACACGTCGCATACCGCCTTGAGCTCGGCGGTGGTGTTGATATAGGCGACCACGGCAGCGTCCGGGTTTTCCCGGCGGAATTTTGTCACCCGCTCGGGCGCAATCTGCCGCGCCATCGGGCAGTCCGCCGTCGGTTCCGCGAGGATGACCCGCTTGTCCGGCGACAGGATCTTGATGCCCTCCGCCATAAACCGCACGCCGCACATGATGACCGTTTCGGCGTCGGTCGCGGCGGCCTTTTTCGCCAGCGCGTAGCTGTCGCCCACGATGTCGGCCACCGCCTGGATTTCGGGCGCCTGGTAGGTGTGCGCGGCAATCACCGCGCGATGGGACGCTTTGTATTGCGCGATCGTTTGACCGATGTCCATCGGTTTATGCCCCCTCATCTGTACGGCGGCCGCGGCCGCCGCGAAAGCATGTCGAATATTTTATCCATTATACCACATTGTACGGGGATATGCCAACGCTCCGCCGCCCCGGCCCGCCGAATTTTTATGCCCCCTGCGGCGGACAAATGGGGAGATTGAACAAGAGACCGGGATCCGCGAAGGGGCGAAAAACAAACCGGCAGCCCGAAAAGCTGCCGGTTAAACTGTCAAAAAAGCCGTCTCGCAAAAGTAATATACAAAACGTTTTCGCCGGCCTTTTCCAAAAGGCCGCAGATTCCAAAGGCAGAGCCTTTGGTCGCGTCCCGCAGGACGCGAAATCCTTTGCCTGCATAAGGATCAGGAAGGGAGCTTGAACCGTCCGGGGGACGGTTCAAGCGTGGGAAACCCTATCCAGGGGTTTCCCGATGCGGCGTGAAACGCCGCATTTGGGCAACTTGCCATGTATCTGTCACCATTTGACCTGCCAGCGTCCGCTGTACTGCCCGGCGTCGCCGCTCAGGCGGGAGACAAACGACGGCTGCCGGCCGGAAGCGTCGATGCGCTGCTGCAGAAGCCGGTCGAACGCCTCCCCGTCCGGCGGCACCGGCACAAAACCCCCGCCGGTCCAGCTCGACAGGTGGATGGCGTTGGAGATCCGCAGACCGTTAATCCCCTCCTCACCCGGCGCGAGCAGCGGCTCGCCGTACAGAATCGCGCGGGTGAAATTCCGCAGAATACCGTTATGCGCCGGGCCTTCGCCGTCCGGCCGGTATTCGCTATAGGCGTATTTCGGCGCGCCGAAGCCGGCCGGTGCCGAAAAGCAGAAATCCCGTTCCGGCTGTTCCAGCTCCCAGAACTTCAGCACGCCGTCCTCGATGACGATTTTCCCGCGGTCGCCGGACATCTCCAGCCGGTTGGTGCCGGGGCATTCGCCGGTCGTCGCGATAAAGGCGGCCGAGCCGCCGCCCTCATATTCGGCGCAGGCGGTGACGTCGTCCTCCACCTCGATATGGTGATAGCGCCCGTACCCGCAGTCCGCCCGGATGCGTGCGGGCATGCCGTAGATCCACTGCCACAGGTCGAGGTTGTGCGGGCACTGGTTGATCAGCACGCCGCCGCCCTCGCCCGCCCAGCTCGCCCGCCAGGAGCCGGAGTCGTAGTAGGCCTGGGTGCGGTACCAGTTGGTGATGATCCACACCAGCCGCTTACGCTGCCCGAGGCGGCCGGCCTGCACGAGCTCTTTTGCGCGCGCAAACAAAGGGTTGGTGCGCTGATTATACATGATGCCGAACACGGTGCCGGCTGAACGCGCGGCGGCGAGCACCGCTTCCGCCCGGCGGGCGGATACCCCGAGCGGCTTTTCGGTGAGCACGTGCAGCCCGCGGGCGAACGCCGCCTGTGCCATCGGCGGATGGGCATAATGCGGCGTGGCGATCAGCACCGCGTCCAGCTTCGCTTCGGCGAGCATGTCGGTGTAATCCGCATAGCACGGGATGCCGGGGAGATGCTCCGCCGCCCAGCGGCGCTTGGCCTGGTCGATGTCGCACACCGCCGCCAGCGTCAGCCCTTCGACTTTGCCGGCGTACACACTTGCCGCATGGGCGCTGCCCATGTTGCCGATCCCCACGATACCGATGCGTACCTTTTCCACTGCGGATCACCCTTTCGCCCTGCGGCGCTGTTCTGGTTCCGGTATACCATGTTTTGCCGCCGGACGCCATTGCCGGAATGGGGCAAAGGTTTGCAAATCTGGCGGAATGCGGCGGGCTCAGATGTCCAGCGTCAGCCCGTCGAAGGCCGCATACAGCCCGTCGCGCGCGAGGATCTCCTGCGTTTCGGCGTGCGGGCGGTGCAGCGTGCGCGCGAGGTGCGACAGGTAAATCCGCCCGTTTGGCGCAAACACCCCGAGCGGGCGCATGCTCTTGAGCATCAGCCGGATCATCGGGATGCTGTTGTGCGCTGCCAGCCGTTCGTCGCCCTCGTAATCGCCCACCGTGCCGTCGAACACGAACAGGTCGATCCGCTTTCCGATGAGCGCCTCGAGGGTCGCGGTCAGCAGCCAGCCGCCGTCGCAGCCGTAGAACAGCCGGCGGCCGCCCTCTTCGATCAGATAGTGCAGCGGCGTCTCGGGGGTTTCTTCCACCCGGTGGTTCGCCGCAAGCGGGGTGAGGGTGAGTGTATCGAGCTGTACCGGCTGTCCCGCAATCAGCGGGCACAGCAGGGTGCCGGGGACACCGGACACCCGTGCGCAGGCGTTCAGCTCGCACCAGATGCGCAGCGGTTCCTGCCGGTTTCCGACCACCGCCTCAAGGGATGCCGGGTCGAAGTGATCCTCGTGGGTGTGGGTGATGATCAGGTCGGTGACCGCCTGCGGATCGGCACCGAGGATGCGCATGGCTTCCGGCACGGTCGGGCCGCAGTCGATGAGGATGTGTCCGTCGAGCAGCGCGGCGGCATAGCGTCGGTGATCGGGGTCAAAACGGTCGGGACACACGGTTTGGATGGCTTCCCTGTCCGCATCGGCGGCACAGGTGCCCAGAAAGGTCAGCTGCATGGGTTTACTCCTCCTTCGTTTTTTCGCTTTTTCTTTATTCCGGAATTTCCGCTGTACGATCATGGTGACCACCAGCGCCGCCACCAGCGCGCCGGTCGGGATGAGGAACTGCGGCGACAGGGGATCGTGCACGGCGCTGCCCATGAGGGTGACCGCAATCGCCTGCGGCGCGCAGCCGACCATGGAGGCGAGGAAAAATTGACGGAAGCGCACCCGCTGCGCGCCGGCGATGAAGCTGACCGGGTCGGTGGCCAGCCCCGGCATCAGCCGCAGCAGTGCAATGGTGCCGAAATTGTCGAGGGTATCCGAGCTCAGCACCCGGTCGAGGGTGCGGCTCCGCCCGCGCAGCCGGTCGAGCAGCGGGAGCAGAAAACGGCTGCCAAAGCGCCGGCCCAGGAAATAATCCATCGTGAATTCCAGCGACAGCCCGCCCACGGTGACCAGAAAGGCGATCAGCGGCGAAAACAGCAGCCCGGTGATCAGGTACACCAGCGGCTGCGGCAGGATTACCAGGGTCACCGCCTTGAGCAGGTACAGGATCACCACGACCGGGATCGCCCAAAGGGAATCCTTGAACCGCTCGGCAAAGGCGTTGACATCCATGCGCAGCAGCTGCGTCACCAGCAGCAGCGCAATCAGCACAACCAGCGCCGCCACGGCGCCGAACCAGAACTTATAGCGCTTTTTCACGGCGTTCCCCCTTTCGCTGCGGCGGTACGGCGCCGGTCAGTCGTCGTACCGGGTCAGATGGCCGGCGGTGCGCATGTTGGGATAACCCCACTGCCGCCACACCTCATAGGCGCCCACCGCCACCGCGTTGGACAGATTCAGGCTGCGTGCGGCATCGTCGTCGAGCATCGGCAGCCGTACGCAGTGCTCCGGATGCGCGTGCAGCAGCTCCTCCGGCAGGCCGGCCGTCTCCTTGCCGAACACCAGATAGGCGCCGTCCGGATAGCTCACGGACGAGTGGATATGTTTCGCCTTGGTGGAAAAATAAAAGTACGGCCCGCTGTTGCGCCGGAAAAACTCCTCCAGGCTGTCGTACATGGTGATGTCCAGCAGCCGCCAGTAATCCAGTCCCGCCCGCTTGAGCTGCCGGTCGTCGATCCGGAAGCCCAGCGGCCCCACCAGGTGCAGCCGCGCACCGGTCGCCGCGCAGGTCCGGCTGATGTTGCCGGTGTTCTGCGGGATCTCCGGCTCTACCAGTACAATATTCAGCGTTGGCATACAATAACCCGCTTTCCCGGAATATACAATAAGTAAATTGCCGTAGGGATTTTGCTGTTCGTTATACCCGGCTGCTGAGGATTTCCGCCGTTCCCCCGACGGCCTCGATATGCGCGGTGCAGCCCGCGGGCAGGAAGATGCTTGCGCCCCTGGCCAGCTCGAGCACCTCGCCGCCGCCGTCGGGGATCAGCCGGGCGGCCCCTTCGAGCAGCAGCAGCGACGTGAAGCTGTCGGAGCAGCCGACGCCGAGGCTGCCCTGCACCTGCAGCAGCTGGGCGGTGAAGAATTCGCAGGAAGCCAGCGTGCGCACGCTGCCGCCGGGCAGCGCGGTGATCTCGCCGACCGCGCCGTAGGGCACGGCGGTGGGGTGGGTGACGGTGACG
This sequence comes from uncultured Oscillospiraceae bacterium, assembly GCA_900553255.1. Taxonomy (GTDB): domain Bacteria; phylum Bacillota; class Clostridia; order Oscillospirales; family Acutalibacteraceae; genus UMGS1591. Next base: position 8,431 of record USCI01000087.1, read on the forward strand.
TCGGCGGCCTTATCCACGTGCAGCGCGCGGGGCTTGCCGTCCGCGCCGAGGCGGCCGTAATCCGACACGCGGTAGGTGGTGTTGGAGTTCTGCTGCACCTCCGCGACCAGGATGCCGGCGCCGATGGCGTGCAGCGTGCCGGCCGGGATGAAGAACACATCCCCCTTATGTACCGGGACGAACTGGCAGATGTCGGTCAGGGTGTTGTCGAGCGCGCGGCGGCGGAATTCCTCCCGGGTGACGCCGCAGTTGAGCCCGTAAATCAGCTCGGCGCCCGGCTCGCAGTCCACGATGTACCACATTTCGGTCTTGCCGAATTCCCCTTCGTTTTTGAGCGCGTAGGCGTTGTCGGGGTGCACCTGGATGGAAAGCCGGTCGTGGGCGTCGATGAGCTTGATGAGCAGGGGGAAATAGGGGAAGGCCGCCGCCTTTTCCCCGAGCGCACTCTCTCCCCACAGGGCGAGCACCTGCTCGAGCGTTTTGCCGGCGTGCTCACCGTTTACCACGGTGGAAGCGCCGTCCTTATGGCAGGCGAGCATCCAGGCCTCCGCCGCCTTTTCGCTGTCGCAGGCAAAGCCGAAATCGGTTTTCAGCCGGGTGCCGCCCCATAAATAATCCTTGATGCAGGGCTTGAGCGCGAGGGGATAGAACATGACAGGATCCGCCTTTCGTGATGAAATTTGTCTGTTTGTATTGTAATCGAAAAATCCGGGTTTGACAACCGCGTTTTCAAAACGGTTTCCCAAAATTTCCGCTGCTGCCAGCGTTTCCCGCGGCTGAAATCCGCCTGGCGGGGGAAAATAGCGAATGTACCCCAGTAAATGCAGTCAAGGGAGGTTTTGACAATGACTAAGGGTGTTATGGGTTTTGTGAGAGGTGCCGGTATGGGCATCGCGCTGGGCTGTGTGGTTGGTGCGGTCGGCAGCAGCTACATGCGCAGCAACAAAAAGGGGATCAAAAAGAATGTGGGCAAGGCGCTGCACAGCGTCGGCGACCTGATGGAGAACGTCACCAAAATGTTCTGACAGCAAGCCCCCGGCATGGGAATGCCGGGGGCTTGTGCGTGGAGAAAAGCGGGTGGATGAACAGCGGGTGCCCAAATGCGGCGTTTCACGCCGCATCGGGAAACCCCTTGATAGGGTTTCCCACGAGGCAACAGCCCACCGGGCTGTTGCCTCTCCCTTCCTGA
>USCI01000088.1 GCA_900553255.1 uncultured Oscillospiraceae bacterium
TCGCCTTAGGCTCTCCTGAACCACTGGCCTAGCCAGTGGTTTTACTCTACAAAAAGCCGCCGCGAAAGCCATTCTTTCGCGGCGGCTTGATTAGTTTTGTCCGTAATAGGCCTGCGGTCCGTGCTTGCGCCGGAAATGCCGTTCCAGCAGCTCCGACTGCATGGGCGGCAGCGAGCCGTCCAGCATGAGGGCATGCCACGCCATAAACGCGACCTCTTCCAGCACCACCGCGTTATGCACCGCCTGCGCCGGCGAGTTTCCCCAGGCAAACGGTCCATGGCTGTGCACCAGCACGGCGGGAATTTCTTCCGCGGAGCGTCCCGCAAAGCATTCCAGGATCACCCTGCCGGTTTCCTTTTCGTATTCCCCGGCAATTTCTTCCGGCGTCATCCGGCGGGTGCAGGGGATTTCGCCGTAAAAGTCATCGGCATGGGTGGTGCCGAGAGCCGGAATCCCCCGCCCGCACTGTGCAAATATGGTGGCCCAGCGGGAATGCGTATGGACGACGCCGCCCACCGGGAAATGCCGGTACAGCTCCAGATGGGTCGGCGTATCGCTGGAGGGGTTGTATTTCCCTTCAACCTTTTCTCCGGTGTTTATATCCACAACCACCATATCCGTCTGCCCAAGCTGTTCGTACGGCACCCCGGACGGTTTGATCACCATCAAACCGCGCTCACGGTCCACTCCGCTGACATTTCCCCAGGTGAAGGTGACCAGATTGTGCTTCGGCAGCGCCAGATTGGCCTCGAGCACTTCGCTTTTCAGTTCTTCGAGCATGATTGCCCCTCCTTTTTTCGTCAATCCTGCTGCCGGATTTTCAGTGCCTTCAGCCGTTTCATCACGTCGTTTTCCCCACGCCCGAAATAGTCGTGCAGACGCTTGTATTCGGCATAAAGCGCATCGTAAACCGGTACGTTTTCCGCAATCGGACGATAGTATTCCTCTTTTACCTTGCCCATCTTTCCGGCAGCATCAAAAACGCTGTCATAGCCGCCGGCCGCTTCTCCGGCAGCCACAGCGCCGAAGATCGCCGAACCCAGCGCCGGCCCCTGAAGGGTTCCGGCAATTTTGATCGGCATATTCAGCACATCGGCGTAAATCTGCATGGTCATCGGATCCTTAAAGGCAATGCCGCCGGAAGCAAAAAACTCCTCCACCGGAATGCCGTTTTCCCGGTAATTCTCCACCAGCACCCGCGTGCCAAACGCCGTCGCCTCAATCAGCGCACGATAAATATCCTCCGGCTTTGTCCGCAGCGTCATGCCCAGCATCATACCGGTCAGGTCGGCGTCCACAAGAATCGAACGGTTGCCGTTCCACCAGTCCAGCGCCAGCAACCCGTGTGCGCCGGGTTTCTGTTTTTCCGCTTTCGACCGCAGGAATTGATGGATATTCACGCCGGCCTTTGCCGCCTCATCATAATACTCCGGCGGGACGCAGGTTTTCACCGCCCAGTCGAAATGGTCGCCCACACAGGACTGTCCGGCCTCATAGCCGAAATATCCCGGCATGATGCCGTCCTCCACCACGCCGCAGATGCCCGGCACCTGGATCTCCCTCTCGCTCATCATCATATGGCAGGTTGAGGTTCCCATGATGGCCAGCATCTGTCCCGGCCGGGATATCCCGACCGCCGGCACGCAGACGTGGGCATCCACATTGCCGACCGCAACCGCAATACCGGCCGGAAGGCCGAGCTTTTCCGCCATAGCCGGGCTGAGTCCTCCCGCCCGCGAACCGAGCGGAAGGATATCGGATGCCAGCTTTTCCTCTGCCGCATTTTCCAGCAACGGGTGCAGCGCCTTGAAAAACTCCCGGGTCGGATAGCCGGTGCGCTTGTTCCAAATCGCCTTATAGCCGGCGGTGCAGGAATTATGTGTCTCTACCCCGGTCAGCTGCCAGACGATCCAGTCCGCCGCCTCAATCCAGCGATCCATCGCCGCGTAAATTTCCGGCGCTTCCTCCGCGACCTGCATGAGTTTGGGGATCTCCCATTCGGAGGAAATCTTGCCGCCGTAATTGCCGAGCCAGGCTTCGCCGCGCTGCTCCGCGAGGGCGTTCAGACGGTTGGCCTGCTCCTGCGCGGCATGATGCATCCAGAGCTTTACCCAGGCGTGCGGATTTTCCGCATATTCCGGCATAAGGCACAGCGGCGTGCCGTCCTTTTTTACCGGGAGCACCGTACAGGCGGTGAAATCGGTGCCGATGCCGATGACATTCCGGGGATCCACACCGCTCTGCGCGAGAACGGCCGGAATGGTTTTCTCCAGCACATCCAGATAATCCTGCGGATGCTGCAATGCCCAGTCATGCTCGAGCTTTTTCCACACGGCAGCTGTGTATCCATCACCGCATGCGGATACTCGTATACAGCCGAAGCCAGCTCCCTGCCGGTCGAAACCTCCACCAGCAAAGCCCGCCCGGACAGGGTTCCGTAATCCACACCGATTGTATATTTTTCCATTCCGATGCCCTCTTTTCCTCTCACGTTTTTTCATCATAGCATACCGCGGTAAAAAAATCCATAAAAAATCACGGCACCGGTTGACCGGCACCGTGATTCCCGTTTAAAACTTAAGCAAAATACTGTACGCCGCTCGCAAACAGCTTCTGGTCCTTTTCTCCCGGCACGTTGCGGTACAGGTTCTCCCCGCGCCGTTCGCTGTGTCCCATCTTGCCGAGCACCCGGCCATCCGGCGAGGTGATGCCCTCCACAGCCCACAACGAGCCGTTCGGGTTCCAGGTGATATCGGCGGACGGCGTACCGTCCGGATCGACATACTGCGTCGCAATCTGCCCATTGGCGGCCAAATGCTGCAGCATCGATTCCTCCGCTACAAAGCGCCCTTCCCCGTGGGAAACCGGGATGCAGTGGATATCGCCCGCTTCGCAGCCCTGCAGCCAGGGGGATTTCACCGATGTCACACGGGTATACACCATACGGCTGACATGGCGGCCGAGGGTATTAAAGGTCAGGGTCGGATCGTTTTCGGCAATATCCCGAATCTCCCCATACGGCACCAGTCCGAGCTTGATCAGCGCCTGGAAGCCGTTGCAGATACCGAGCATCAGGCCGTCGCGTTCACCGAGCAGCTCGGCCACCGCATCCTTAAGCCGCGGGTTACGGAAGGTGGTGGCGATAAACTTGCCGGAACCGTCCGGCTCATCGCCGCCGGAGAAACCGCCGGGCAGCATAATGATCTGGGAACGGCGGATCGCCTGTTCCATACGGACAATGGTTTCTTCGATAGCCGCAGGCGTCAGGTTGCGCACCACAAGGATTTCCGCCTGCGCACCGGCGCGCTCGAACGCCCTCGCGGAATCGTACTCACAGTTGGTGCCCGGGAACACCGGTATAAACACCCGCGGCTTCGCCGCTTTAATCGCCGGCGCCTTCGCCGCGCGTTCGGTGTGCAGCGGGATCCCTGCCGGCTCATCCGGTTCCTGTGCCGCACGGTTCGGGAATACCCCCTCGAGCGGCACCATCCAGCGGTCGCGCAGGGCATCGAGCTCCAGCTCCTCGCCGTCGATTACGATCATCGCTTCATCCAGCGTAGTGCCGATCAGCGAGTAGGTCAGCCCTTCCAGGCACATATCGCCTTCCTTGAGCTCCGCCACCAGCGAGCCGAGCTGCGGCGTAAAGAGCGTTTTCCGGGAAACGTCGCGGTTGAAGGCAAACCCGATGCGGTTGCCGAAGCACATCCGCGCCACCGCTGCCGCTACGCCGCCTTCGCGCACCACCGACGCCGAACGGATTACACCGTACTGGACAAGCTTGGCCACCTCGTCAAAGAGCACCTTAACCTTCGGCCAGTCCGGCATCAGCGTTTTCTCCTCCACCGGCAGCGGCAGGAACGCCACCAGCGAACCCTCCTGCTGGAAGGCCGCTGTGCCGGTGTGAGAGGCTTTGGTCATACCGAGCGCAAAGCTGACCAGCGTCGGCGGAACATCCAGCTCATTAAAGCTGCCGGACATTGAATCCTTACCGCCAATCGACGGCACGCCGAGCTCCTTCTGTGCAACAAACGCACCGAGCAGCGCCGCAGCCGGTTTGCCCCAGCGCTCCGGCACATCGCGCAGGCGTTCAAAATACTCCTGGAAGGTCAGCCGCGCCTTGAACGGATCCGCGCCCATCGCCGCCAGTCTGGCCAGCGAGGCGGTCACCGCGTAGGCAGCACCGTGGAACGGACTCCAACGGGACAGCCCCGGCATATAGCCGAAGGTCATCGCCGTAGCGTCATCGGTTTCGCCGGACACCGGCAGCTTGGCTGCCATGCCTTCCTCCGGCGTCAGCTGGTACAGGCCGCCGAACGGCATATTGACCGACGCCGCGCCGATACTGGCGTCAAACCGCTCCACCAGCCCCTTCTGGCAGGCCACCTCCAGGCGGCTGAGGTTTTCTTCAAACGCCCTGGCAATCGGAATCACGGCCAGCCCTGCCGGGATTGCCGACCGGTAATCGTTGGAGGGATCCGGTGCCGTGATATAGGCGGACGCCTTCTGAGTCACGCCGTTGGTATCCAGGAACGCACGGCTGAGGTCAACCACGATATCCTCGCGCCAGGCCATACGCAGGCGGGGTTCCGCGGTTACCGTTGCCACCGGCGTGGCCTCCAGGTTCTCTTCGTCCGCCGCCGCAATAAAAGCATCCACGTCAGCCGGCGCCAGCACCACCGCCATACGCTCCTGCGATTCGGAAATTGCCAGTTCGGTGCCGTCGAGACCGTCGTACTTTTTGGGCACCCGGTCGAGATCCACCCGAAGACCCGGTGCCAGCTCGCCGATTGCCACGCACACGCCGCCGGCGCCAAAGTCGTTGCAGCGCTTAATCCGCCGCGCCACCTCCGCACGACGGAACAGGCGCTGGATTTTCCGTTCGGTGGGCGGATTGCCCTTCTGCACCTCCGCGCCGCAGGTGTCGATGGACTCCGAAGTGTGCGCCTTGGAGGAACCGGTCGCACCGCCGCAGCCGTCGCGGCCGGTGCGGCCGCCGAGCAACACGATCACATCGCCCGGCGCCGGCTCCTCCCGCACGACGTTTTCCTTCGGGGAAGCGCCGACCACCGCGCCGATTTCCAGCCGCTTGGCTACATAGCCGGGGTCGTACAGCTCCGCCACCTGGCCGGTCGCCAGGCCGATCTGGTTGCCGTAGGACGAATAGCCGGCCGCCGCGCCGGTGGTGATTTTCCGGGTCGGCAGCTTACCGGGCATGGTCTTTTCCAAAGGCAGACGCGGATCACCGGAACCGGTCACCCGCATCGCCTGATATACGTACGCCCGGCCGGACAGCGGATCGCGGATCGCGCCGCCCAGGCAGGTGGCCGCGCCGCCAAAGGGCTCGATTTCGGTCGGGTGGTTATGCGTCTCGTTCTTGAACTGCACCAGCCACTTTTCCGGCTTTCCATCCACCTCAATCGGCACCTCGATTGAACAGGCGTTGATCTCGTCGGACTCATCGAGATCCGGGATTTTCCCCTGCTTCTTCAGCAGGCGCATCCCCATCGTCGCCATATCCATCAGCGTAACATTTTTGCTCAGGATCCGATCGCCGTACACCTCTTTGCGTGCCTCGTAATAGGCCGAAAGAGCCTCCTCAATCACGCCGGACAGCGCACCGCTTTCCACCTCAATGCTGGTCAGCCGCGTCAGGAAGGTGGTGTGCCGGCAGTGGTCGGACCAGTAGGTATCGATCACCTTCAGCTCGGTCACCGTGGGATCGCGGTTTTCCTCGTCGCGGAAATAATCCCGGCAGAAGCAAAGATCCGCCTCGCTCATCGCAAAACCCATCGATTTCCAGTAGGCACCGACCTCGTCGTCGGTCCAGCCGATAAAACCGTTTACCCGCTTGACGTTTTCCGGGCGCGCCGCCGACATCCCGACATGCTCGGGCTTGTCCGGCGAGGCCAGACGCGATTCCACCGGATTGATCAGATAGTGCTGCACCCGTTCAAATTCCGCATCGGACATCCTGCCGTACAGGCAGACCACCCGCGCGGTTACCACACGGGGATACTCCCCCTGGGTCAGCAGCTGTACGCACTGCGCCGCGGAATCGGCACGCTGGTCGTACTGCCCGGGCAGATATTCCATGGCAAATACGTGCCACCCCTCGCCGAGCGCAAACGTCTCATCGTAAACGTCATCGACATTCGGCTCCGAAAACACAATACCGCGCACCCGCGCAAAATCCTCCGGTGAAAGACCCTCAATGTCATAGCGGTTGAGCAGCCGCAGCCCCCGGATTTCCTTGAGACCAAGGTTGTCCCTCAGATCCGCGAGCATCGCGCGCGCTTCCACATCAAAGCCCTCTCGCTTTTCCACAAATACCCGAATCACGTCCGACATAGCTTAAACTCCTTACCTCATCACGAAGATGGTAATATTTTGCGGATCGTTCACCCGCCTATTTTACCATAATCCGCCGATAAAATAAAGAGCAAAAGGCGGAAACTTTCCATTCGGCGCAAAAGCGCCAAAAAGTTTCCGCCTGTCCGGGGATTTCTTCATCTTTCCGAATGGCGAACGGCATAACCGCCAAAGTTGTTGTCACAAAAGATCATATCGTCGAGATCACCCGGCGGAAAGGACAGCGACGGCCGGCGGGATCCGCCGTCGTTGCCGGTGTCCGTATGCCCTCCGCCGATGATGCGGAAATCCTGTGTGCCCTGCATCGGTTTGTTTTCCACTGCGCTTCACCTCCCTCGCCTGCGGCATCCATTCGCGCAGGAAAATAACTATACCAAACAGTATATGCAAAAGAAGCCCAAAACTTGCCGAATCCCGCGGCGGATTTTTTCGACAGCCAAGGACAGGGTTGCAGCCATACACGACGGCATAACGGACGGTCTAGAAGACCATGACAAAAGCCAGCGTCCAAACGACGATGGCTTTCACTAATGCTTTAGCAATGAACGGCAGTCTGAGAAAAGCGTTCAAAAGCCGCCCGCTATACGGGTTAGGTTGTTAAGCCTCCACCTTTCGGCGGTACGCTTTCGCTGAAGCACTAATACTTTTCGGGCATTTACGAATTGCCCGAAATGGTGTATACTAGGTTCGGCCGCCGTGTTGCGGCGAACCATAGGAAAGGCAGAATCCACTATGACCATTCTTTCTGTCCATAAGCTGGAGAAAAATTTCGGCGAACGCTGTTTATTCCGCGATATTACCTTTGATGTCGGCGACCGTGACAAACTCGGTCTTGTCGGCGATAATGGCTGCGGCAAAACCACTCTTTTCCGTATGATTACCGGCGAAATGCCCCACGATGCCGGAGAAGTCGTGCGCACCAAAGATACCCGCATCGGATATATGGAACAGCATGCCTGTTCGGACGCTTCCCGTACGCTCTGGGACGAGGTGGAAAGCGTTTTCGCACCGCTGATTGCGATGGAAAACGAATTGACGGAAATCAATCATCGGCTCAGCATGGCTGCGGATACCGACCTGGCGCTTATTGAGCGTCAGCACCAGCTGCAGGAGCGTTTTGAAGCGGACGGCGGTCTGTACTATAAAAACCGTGTACGGTCAACGCTGATCGGCCTGGGATTTGACGAAGCGGCCTTTACACAGCCGGTTTCCACCCTGAGCGGCGGACAGCGTTCCAAGGCCGCTATGGGACGTCTGCTGCTCTCGGATGCCAACGTACTTCTGCTGGATGAGCCGACCAACCACCTGGATATCACTTCGGTGGAATGGCTCGAGGAATTTCTTCGAGCCTATTCCGGAGCTGCCGTTATCATCTCCCATGACCGTTATTTTCTCGACCGCGTTACCAACCGCACAATCGAACTGAATCATGGACGGCTTTATATGACAAACGGCAATTACTCTCAGCACAAGGAAACGCGCGCGCACGACCAGGAGGTTGCCGAAAAGCATTATAAAACCGCCATGCGGGATATTCAGCATGTGGAGAACAGCATTGCACAGCTCAAGCAGTTTAACCGGGAAAAGAGCATTCGGGCCGCCGAAAGCAAGGAAAAGATGCTCGAACGCATGAAGGCGCAGCTGGAAACCCCTGAAGCGATGCAGGAGACGATTCATTTTGATTTCCGCGCTGCTGTAACGAGCGGTAACGAGGTGCTGAATGCAGAAGGGCTGACCATGGGCTTCGGGAGCAGACAGTTGTTCCGAAATGCCACGTTTTCCATCCGGCGCGGTGAGCGTGTTTTTCTGCTCGGGCCAAATGGCTGCGGCAAAACCACGATGCTGAAGATCATCCACGGTCAGCTTTCTCCCCTGCATGGTACGGTGCGGCTCGGGGCAAAGGTGTCCATTGGATATTATGACCAGACCCAGGCCGGTCTGGACAATCGCAAAACCGTGATCGAAACCGTTTGGGACCGTTATCCCGCCCTGACCCAAACCGAGCTGCGCAATGCGTTGGCTGCCTTTCTCTTTCGCGGCGAGGATGTTTTCCGTCCGGTCTCCCTGCTCAGCGGCGGCGAGCGCGCCCGCCTTCTCCTGCTGCAGCTGATGCTGGCCCGCGACAACCTCCTTCTTCTGGACGAACCGACTAACCACCTGGATATCGCCTCCTGCGAAGCGCTGGAGGAAGCGCTGTCCGGTTACGACGGCACCATTTTTATTGTGTCGCACGACCGTTATTTCATCAACCGGATGGCCGACAAGGTGATTCGCTTAACAGAAGACGGCTGTCAGGTATTTCCCGGGAATTACGACAACTATCTGGAAAAATTTCATGAGCAGTCCGCACCGGTCCAGACAGAACAGGCACCGCAAAAAGAAAATTCGTATAAGCTGCGCAAAGAGCAGGAGTCCAACAAACGCAGGCTTCTTGGCCGGATTCGCCGCTGCGAAGAGGCCATCAGCGCTGCTGAGGCGGAGGTAGAACAGCTGCGGCAGCAGCTGGAACAGGACGACGTCATGGCGGATTACAGCCGCGTGCTGGAGCTTACCGCGCAGATGGATGAGAAAAACCGCTCGATCGAACAACTGATGAACGAATGGGAAGTCCTGCAGCAGGAAGCGGAAGACATGGGAATCGTGTAAAAAAGCACCGGAAGCCTAACGGCTTCCGGTGCTTTTTTACACGATTCAGCCTGTCAAAGAAGTCGCCAAAAGGCGGCTTTTTTGGTATAATGGAGA
>USCI01000089.1 GCA_900553255.1 uncultured Oscillospiraceae bacterium
ATTTTCCTACATCAGGGGGGATTTGTCTATTGTCCGTTTTTTCTGGCGCGGTTCACAACAGATGCCGGGGTGTTTTTGTGTATAAATGCGCTTACCGGGTTTGGACAAGGGCGTTGATCTCGGTATGTACCGCTTCGATGAAGCTGCTGGCGGCAGCGGTCATCTTTCCCTTCCAGATAACCGCATCACGGTAAAAACCGGCCGACTGGCAGGGACGCTGTACCAGATCATGCCGGTCGAGCGTTTCCTGCGGCATGGGGCTTACCCACATATAGCAGCCAGCGATATTGCGCAGGGCGTCAAACTGCCCCGCCCGGTCGTATACCGCGATTCTGCCGGTCTGCCGGGAAGGCTCCGGCATGGTTTCGTCCGGCAGTGCTTCCGGCGGCAGAACCGGGGTGAGGTCGCCGTGCACGATTTCGGGATACTGCGCGAGCTGGTGATAGGGAATTTCCCGGAGGTGGGCGAGAGGATGGGATTCATGCAGCAGCAGCACCATGCTGTATTCCCAGAGGCTGTCGCCGTGCAGCCCTTTGGAGACAATAAGGCTGCGGAAATAGTCCTGATGCTGCCGGTGATACCGCACGATCCCAACATCCGCATCCCCTTTTTCCACCGCCTGCAGGATGGTCATGCTATTGGTTTCCCGGTACTGCAGCTGAAATGCGCCGGAGGCGTGTTCGCGCTCCCAGTTGGAAAACGCCGCGGCGATATAGCTGGCGCGAGGCACATACACCGACAGGCGCAGGGTATCCTCCCCATGCGGCAGATACAACGCGGTCAGGCTGTCCATCTGTTCGAGGATGCTGCGGGCGTACCGCAGGAAATCCTCCCCGCTTGCAGTGGGAGCCACCCCCTGGGCTGTCCGGGCAAAAAGAGGTTTGCCGATTTCGTTTTCCAGCTCCTTGATGCTTTTGGACAGATTGGGCTGCCCCATATACAGCTTTTTGGCGGCCTTGGAAATGGAGCCGCAGGCGGCGACCTCCACGACATTGCGCAGTTGCTGAAGATCCATGTCAATACCACGCCTTTGCCCGCAAAGGCTTCCTTTCTTTTGTTTTTCCCCGACGGCGGCAGCGAATACAGGTGTTTCATCGCCGTCATGCAGTTCGCCATCTTTACTAAAAATTCGGCGGATATCGGGATATTCCGGTTTGATATATGTGTCATTCCTATTATACATTACCCGAAAGGAAAAATCTATGATAATATTTTAACGAGGACAGCAAAAAGCTGTCGATGCATTAAAAAAACCGGTTTTGCCGGGAACTTTTGGGAGGTAAATTGTTATGGGTCGTTTTACTCTGCCTCGTGATCTGTACCACGGAAAGGGCTCTCTGGAAGAGCTGAAGAATCTCAAGGGCAAAAAAGCCATGATCGTTGTCGGCGGCGGCAGCATGAAGCGTTTCGGCTTTCTGGATCGTGCGGTTCAGTACCTGAAGGATGCCGGCATGGAAGTTGAGCTGTTTGAAGGCGTTGAGCCGGACCCGTCGGTCACCACCGTGATGAAGGGCGCCGAAGCGATGCGCAAATTCCAGCCGGACTGGATCGTTTCGATGGGCGGCGGTTCCCCGATCGATGCGGCCAAGGCAATGTGGGCGTTCTATGAATATCCGGATTGCACCTTCGAGCAGCTGATTACCCCGTTCAGCTTCCCGACCCTGCGCACCAAGGCGCATTTCTGCGCGATTCCGTCGACCTCCGGCACCGCGACCGAGGTTACCGCCTTCTCGGTTATCACCGACTACGACAAGGGCATCAAGTATCCGCTTGCCGACTTCAATATCACCCCGGATGTCGCGATCGTGGATCCGGATCTGGCCGAGACCATGCCGCCGAAGCTCACCGCTCACACCGGTATGGACGCGATGACCCACGCGATCGAGGCCTATGTGTCCACCCTGCACTGCAACTACACCGATCCGCTGGCGCTGCATGCCATCAAGATGATCCACAACGACCTGAAGAAGTCCTATGACGGTGATATGGAAGCGCGCGACCGCATGCACGACGCGCAGTGCCTGGCCGGCATGGCGTTCTCCAACGCGCTGCTCGGCATTGTGCACTCGATGGCGCACAAGACCGGTGCGGCCTTCTCCGGCGGCCATATCATCCACGGTGCCGCGAACGCGATGTATCTGCCGAAGGTCATCAAATACAACGCGAAGAATCCGGAAGCGGCGGAGCGCTATGCGGAGATCGCCCGCTTCATCGACCTGAAGGGCTCCACCACCGAAGAACTGGTTGACGCGCTGATCGCCGAGCTGCGCGAGATGAACAAGCAGCTGAACATCCCGCTGTCCATCCAGAATTACGGCGAGGGCGGTGTGCTCGCGGACAAGAGCATCATCGACGAGAAGGAATTCAACGAGAAGCTGTCGATGGTTGCGGCCAACGCGATCGGCGATGCCTGCACCGGCTCCAACCCCCGTCAGCCCAGCCAGGAGGAAATGGAGAAGCTGCTGCTGGCCGTGTACTACGACCGCGAGATCGACTTCTAAACCACTCCGGTAAGGCGCCGCTCCGAAGGGAGTATGGCCTTTGGAGCGGAAAACGGTGTTCCCCGTCAGCCAAAGTTTCCGAAATGCGGCGTCAAAGCCTTGGCTGATCGCCCGGGTTATGCTATAATAAGAAGAGCGAAGCCGCTGACGGGTTTAGCGGCTTCGCTTTTTTCGGAAAACAAGTCAGGGAGGATTCGGGATGTATAAGATCCTTGAAAAAAAGGCGCTTAACCCCACAGTGACCAAAATGGTCATTGAAGCGCCGCTCGTGGCCAGAAAGGCCGAGCCGGGGCAGTTCATCATTTTCCGCGCGTCCGAGGACGGCGAGCGGGTGCCGCTGACCATTGCGGACTACGACCGTGAAAAGGGCACCGTCACCATCATTTTCCAGATCGTGGGCGGCGCGACGATGGAACTCAACGCTCTGAACGAAGGGGAATGCCTGACCGATTTTGTCGGGCCGCTCGGCACGCCGAGCCATGTGGAAGGACTCAAAAAAGTCGCCGTTGTCGGCGGCGGCGTGGGCTGTGCCATCGCCTACCCGATCGCCAAAAAGCTGCACAGCCTTGGGGCTGAGGTACACGCCGTTGTCGGGTTCCGCAACAAGGATCTGGTGATCCTGGAGGACGAATTCCGCGCGGTGTCCGAAAAGCTCGTGATGATGACCGACGATGGTTCCTACGGGGAAAAAGGCGTGGTCACCAACGCGCTGGAGGCGCTGATTAAGGAAGGCAACCAGTATGACGAGGTCATCGCCATCGGTCCGCTGATTATGATGAAATTCGTCTGCAAGCTGACTAAGGAATACGGCATTAAAACGATCGTGTCCATGAACCCGATCATGATCGACGGTACCGGTATGTGCGGCGGCTGCCGGCTGACGGTGGGCGGCAAAACCAAGTTTGCCTGTGTCGACGGTCCCGATTTCGACGGCCACGAGGTGGATTTCGACGAAGCGATGCACCGCGGCGGCATGTACCGCGATTTTGAAGCCCATGCCCGCGAGGCGGAATGCAACCTGCTGAAAAAGGAGGTCGAGTAACATGCCGAATATGGATCCGAAAAAGTGTCCGATGCCGGTACAGGACCCTGACGTCCGCAACAAGAATTTCAGCGAGGTTGCGCTGGGATATACCTACGATATGGCGGTGGGGGAGGCCAAGCGCTGCCTGCACTGCAAAAATAAACCCTGCCAGTCCGGATGCCCGGTAGGCATCGACATCCCCGCCTTTATCGCGAAGGTGGCTGAAGAGGATATGGAGGGGGCATACGAGATCCTGTCCGCTTCTTCTGCGCTGCCGGCGGTGTGCGGGCGTGTCTGCCCGCAGGAAACCCAGTGCGAAGGCAAATGCGTGCGCGGCATTAAGGGTGAACCGGTCGGCATCGGCCGGCTGGAGCGCTTTGTAGCCGACTGGCACCGCGAGCATACCAAAGAGGCGGTAAAGAAGCCGGCTCCCAATGGCCACAAGGTGGCGGTCATCGGTTCCGGCCCGAGCGGCCTGACCGCTGCCGGCGATCTGGCGAAAAAGGGCTATGCGGTTACCATTTACGAAGCACTGCACACCCCGGGCGGGGTGCTGGTGTACGGCATTCCGGAATTCCGGCTGCCCAAGGACATCGTCCGGCAGGAGATTGACGGGCTGCGGGAGCTTGGTGTCGATATCGAGACGAACGTGGTGATCGGCCGCACGCTGACGGTCGACGACCTGTTCGATATGGGCTTTGAAGCCATCTTTATCGGTTCGGGTGCCGGCCTGCCGCGCTTTATGGGGATTCCGGGCGAGAGCCTCAACGGCGTGTATTCCGCCAACGAGTTTTTGACCCGCATCAACCTGATGAAGGCCTATAAGGAAAACGCCAAGACCCCGGTACAGCATGCCAAGAACGTCGCCATTGTCGGCGGCGGCAACGTCGCGATGGATGCGGCGCGCTGCGCGAAACGGCTCGGGGCGGAGAATGTGTATATTGTCTATCGCCGCGGCATGGACGAACTGCCCGCCCGTAAGGAGGAGGTCGAGCATGCCGAGGAGGAGGGCATCATCTTCAAGACGCTCTCGAATCCGATTGAGGTGCTCGGCGACGAGAACGGCCGGGTCAAGGGCATGGTCTGCCAGGAAATGGAGCTCGGCGAGCCGGATGCGTCCGGACGCCGCCGCCCGGTTCCCAAGGAGGGCTGCACCTTTACGCTGGATGTCGACTGCATGGTGATGTCTATCGGTACCAGTCCCAACCCGCTCATCCGCTCCACGACCCCCGGGCTGGATACCGATAAGCATGGCTGCATTATCACAAATGGCGACGACGGCCTGACCACCCGCACGGCGGTTTATGCCGGCGGGGATGCCGTTACCGGCGCAGCGACGGTTATCCTCGCGATGGGCGCCGGCAAGCACGCGGCGAAGGCGATCGACGAGTACATCCAGAACAAAGCAAAATAATAAATCCCTGAAGCCAAACGGCCCCCGGACTTTTCCGGGGGCCGTTGTTTTGCAGCGATTTATCCGATGATGCAGGGGAATGGAAAGCTATTTTTCCGGGCAGCGTCCGTTCCCGAACATCACCACCCCGCGCTCGCCGTCCAGCGTAACGGTGGTGCCGCTTTTCAGGATCCGGGTGGCGTTGGTTGCATCGACAAGCACCGGTTTTTCCAGTGCCATGCCGACGATGGCAGCGTGGCTGTTGAGCCCGGGCGTTTCGGTGATGATGCCGGCGGCTTCCTTAAGCAGCGGCAGCAGCCGGTTGCTGGTGGCCGGGATTACCAGAATATCGCCGGGCCGGAAGTTCTGGAGTGCCGCGTCCTCGTCCGCAGCGACGCACAGGTTGCCGCAGGCGGTATAGTTGGTCGCCCCCTTGCCCTGCACCAGGATATTGCCTACCAGGTGCACCTTGAGCAGATTGGTGGTGCCGGATACGCCCAGCGGCGCGCCGGCGGTGATAACCACCAGGTCGCCGTTGTTCAGGTAACCGGCCTTCATCGAGCAGTCCACCGCGTGGTCAAACAGCTCGTCCACATTATCCTTTTCGTCCGCCATCAGTGGGATGACACCCCACGAAAGGTTCATCTGCCGCTGGGTGATGGGGTTGGTGGTGCAGCAGAGGATCGGGCAGGCGGGACGGAATTTGGAAATCATCCGTGCGGTGGCCCCGGATTTGGTGACGGTGATGATCGCCGCCGCGCCGAGATCGTGGGCGGTGGTGACGGTGGCGTGGGAAATGGCATTGGTGACATTCGGCGCATCGTGCACGTCCCGTGTGGCGAAGCGCTTGAAATAGTTGATGTCCTGTTCGGTGCGTTCCGCGATACGCGCCATTGTGCGCACCGCCTCCACTGGATACGCACCGGCGGCTGTTTCGCCCGACAGCATGATGGCGCTCGTACCGTCATAAATTGCATTGGCCACATCGGTGGTTTCCGCACGGGTAGGCCGCGGGTTTTTCATCATCGAATCCAGCATCTGGGTGGCGGTGATGACCTGCAAACCGGCGTTATAGCCCTTATGGATGAGCGTCTTTTGAATGCTGGGGATTTCCTCGAGCGCGATCTCGACCCCCATATCCCCGCGGGCAACCATGATGCCGTCCGATACCTTGATGATTTCATCGATGTTATTGACGCCCTCCGCGTTTTCAATTTTGGCGATAATGCGGATGGTATGGTTGTTGTTGAGCTCAAGCTCCTGGCGGATCTGCAAAACATCGTCCGCGCGGCGGGTGAAGGACGCGGCGATGAAGTCGGCTTCCATTTCGCAGGCAAAGGCAATATCCTCCCGGTCGCGGTCGCTCATGAACGGCATTGACAGCTTGGCACCGGGTACGTTGACCCCTTTATGCGCGGAGATAGTGCCGCCGTTGATAATCCGGCAGAGGATGGACGCTCCGTCGATTTTCTGCACCTCC
This sequence comes from uncultured Oscillospiraceae bacterium, assembly GCA_900553255.1. Classification (GTDB taxonomy): domain Bacteria; phylum Bacillota; class Clostridia; order Oscillospirales; family Acutalibacteraceae; genus UMGS1591. The sequence goes on from USCI01000089.1 coordinate 6,399, forward strand.
AGATCAATCAGGCCGTCGTCGATGAGGATGTGACCGCCCGGCAGAACATCCTCCGGCAGTCCGGCAAAGGAGACGGAGGCAATATGCTCATCCCCCTCGAGCGGCGTGGTGGTCAGGGTAAACAGCTCCCCGGCATGCAGCTCGACTTTAGGAATGGAAAACTCGCCCAGACGGATTTCCGGCCCTTTGGTATCAATCAGAATCGCGATGGGCAGACCGAGCTCCTCCCGAAGCTCACGCACCTGCATGATGCGTTTGCGGTGCGCGTCATGCGCCTGATGGGACATGTTAATACGCGCCACATCCATCCCGGAAAGCATCAGCTGACGGAGGATGGACGGGTCGTCGGTAGAGGGACCCAGCGTACAGATGATTTTTGTCTTCCGCATATACCGTTACTCCTTAAAGCCTTGACTTTTTGCGTCAGAAAGGGCATTATGTTAGGGGCATCAAATAGAAAATCCAAACATCCCCCCATTATTACTTTACCTTAGCATAGTATAGCATGAATGCTGAAAAATGGGAAGACGTAATCTTGAACGAACCGCCCCGAAAAGTATAAGTTTTGAGATTCCTGTTATATGATTCCACATTTGGCATAAGCTCACTGTCCGCTGTGAGCTTATGCCTTTTCTTTTGTAGCTTGCGCATAACACACCTCTCTCCAGTAAGGCTATATAAAAACTTATGCCTTACGGGATGAAAGGATGTGGATGAAGTGAAAAAGCGGGAACAGCATGGAAGCGGCTGTGCACAGGGCGGCCGGCGCCGCACAGGGCTTTCGATGGCTGCAGTCTTGATGGCCGCCGTTTTGACGATCGCTTTGGGAGGGTGCGTACGGGACGAGGAGCTGTCATCTTCACAGGGAACGGGCCAAACCAGTGGGGAGACCACCGCAGGGAATACACATGGGACGACAACGGCATCATCGACGACGACAACGACGACGATGACGATGACGATGCCCCCTACGACGACAAAAGCACCGTATACCGAGGATGGACATTATATCCAGCCGCGCGGCGGGGCATGGAGCCTGATCCTGGTTAACGACTGGAATGCAATGCCGGAGGATTATGAATCCACCGTCACGCTGGTCGATTATCGGGGTGACCATCAGTTCGACAGCCGCATGGTGGAGCAGCTTGACGCGATGATGCGCGCCGGCAGCAGCTTTGGTATGTGGCCGGTATCGGCATACCGGCCCTATTCGTTGCAGGAGAAGCTGTATAACCAGGAGGTCGCCGAGTGGAAGGCAGCAGGATACAGCCAGGAGGAAGCGGAAATCAAGGCGGCGACGGTGGTTAAACGGCCGGGGACGAGTGAGCATAACACCGGGCTTGCACTCGACCTGCTCGGAAGCGGCTATGCAACGCTGACCGAGGGCTTCGCGGATACGGAGGCTTATGCCTGGCTGCAGGAGCACTGCGCAGATTACGGCTTCATCCTGCGCTTCCCGAAAGGCAAGGAGGATATCACCGGCGTTATCTATGAGCCGTGGCATTACCGCTATGTCGGCGTTGAGCATGCAAAAGAAATCATGTCCCGCGGCCTCTGTCTGGAGGAGTATCTGGCGGAAAAGGGGCTTTAAGATTCCGCTACTTTCGGTCGTAACAAAGAGAGAACCGCTCCGTCCATGTGGGCAGAGCGGCTCTTTATGAACCATTCCTAAACCTTTTGAGCCGTACCAGGACGGCAAAATCGTTATGCGCAGCTGAAGTCAGGCGAGCTGCCGCAGCAGCTCAAGCAGCTGATCCTCGGTGATGCCTTCGCCTTCCAGGGAGTAGCCGTAGCCGACCTTCGTGAAGCAGGCATAATAATGTCCGTCGCGCTCGGTCAGCAGCATTTCGGTGCCGCCGATCCGGGATTTTTCGCCTTCCTCCCATACCGACGGGGTGCAGCTGAGCGGCTGGCCGGGCAGGATCAGTGCCGATACCCAGCCCCCGGCGTCGTTCTGCACGCTCAGATGGCCGCCATCCATGACCTCGCCGGTGGTGCCGACCACCAAACTGTGGCAGTCGGTTGTAAAGCCTTTAAGGTGCGGAATGGCTGCCGGTACGAGCTTGCCCCAGTCTTCCTCCGCTGCCGGCCGGAAGTCGATGTTCAGCCGCCGATTTATAGTGTCCAGCACGCCATCGTTAAAATAGACTTTATCTTCCTGTACTGCGCTGATCGGTTGGGGAGATTCGGAGACCGGAGCCGGTGCAGGAGCAGCGCCCCGCAGCGGCAGCATGGTGAAGGCGATCGCTGCTGCGGCGCCGACAGCGGCCATGCCGGTGATGCCGGTAATGCCGAGTGCCAACCCGCGCTTTTTCGACATGGCGGGGGTGGCGGAAAGCTGCCGTCCAAGGCGGCTTTCGATGGAGGCAAAATCGGTTTCGGGTTCAGCAATGTTCAGGGAACACAGCTGTTCCTTCAGTTGTTTTTCTGTCATGATAATCCCTCTTCCTTATCCGTCAATTGTGTGTTCGGCCAGGGTGCGCAGCCTGCTGAGTGCACGCCGGTAAAGCCAAAGCTCGGTGCCCAGTGGAATCTGCAGCCCGGCGGCGATCTCCCGGTGCCTGAAGCCGGACAGGACATGGCCCGCGACGATGGAGCGTTCCCGGTCCGGGAGCGTGCACAGCAGCCGCAGCAGCTCGCTTTATATTTTG
>USCI01000090.1 GCA_900553255.1 uncultured Oscillospiraceae bacterium
CCTGTATGAACTCTTTTATTTCCCTTAAGTGTTGCACTTAATAGTATAATTCACCAGAACAAAAAAATCCGTCCCGGATAAACCGGGACGGATCCAGTTTGCCGTAAACGGCCAAAAATTCTGTTGTAGCACCTTTTGTATCGGCAGCTTCATAGTCTCTTCCCTTCAGGGAAAACAGGCGGAACCCGGGAACTTCACTTTCTCACCACAGCCGTACCGTTTCCTTGCGAATCCCGAGTCGCGGCACCGAAATAACAGTCGCTCAGCACCCCGCAGCATCCTCCGCCGAATCGGTGTCCCGCCGTACGGCATAGAGGATATGGGGCATGTCCATGTGGTAATAGTGCTTGACCGTGCGGCCGACCGGCACCATGCCGTTGCGCTGCGCTACCCGCTGGGATGAGAGATTGTTGTCCCGGATGATGGAGTAGACCGTGTCCAATCCCAGCACGTCAAACGCGTAGGCTTTGCAGGCCCTGGCCGCCTCGGTGGCGTAGCCCTGATGCCAGCAGGCTTTTTTCAGCAGATAACCGATTTCGGGAAGCCGCTTTCCGTCGCATTCCTGCATGGTCAGCCCAGCCTGTCCGATTACCGCCCCGTCCTCCCGGCGCACCAGCGCCCACAGGCCGAAGCCGTCGGCCTCGTAGCGCGCGAGCTGCCGATCCAGCCAATCCCGCACCTCATCGTCGCTGAATGCGTGCTCGTAGGCATACATCACCTCGGCGTCCTGCAGCAGTGCGCAGCACTCGGCATAATCTTCGGCCGTCAGTTTCCGGGCATACAGCCGCTCGCTTTCCCAGATCAACACCGTAATTTCCTTCTTTCTGTAAAAATCTGTCTGGCTTTCAGATTTGCTGCCATTCGGCATAAATCATCAGAAGAGGGAATGCCGCTTCGGCTATATCGAACAGTATGCAGTGGATCCCGCCATTTTCGGTGCGCGCAATCCCGACGAAAACTCTCCCAAACGTCCGTTTGTTGCCTTGTACAGAGGAAAACACACTCATCACAGCGGTAAGCAGACAGACGAGGCTGAAAAGCACGGCAAACGGTATAACGGTTTTGCCCGTCCATCCCAAAAGCAGATGCAGCACAAACGCCGCCGAATACAGCAGTGTAAACCCTTTGTTGAGGAAATAAAGCCAGCCCATGCGGTATTCTTTATGCAGCTGCTCATACCACCAGAAATTTCGCATTCCTTTTTTACACTTGTTTATTTCCCGTCTTCTGATCTTTTTATCCTCAAGCCAGTCCGTTACGTGGAAGCGAAAAAACAGATAATATATCCCGGGCAAAGTCAATAACAGGCCATTGACAAAATAATACGAAACGCGGTCTTCATCGATCCAGCGCGGCGCGTCGGGGTGGCAGATCAGCACCACGCTCAGCGCAACCAATACCGTACCTGCGCCCAAACAAATCAGTGTAACCGCATGTCCCAGATATTGACCGATCCACGCGGCAACGAGATTGAACAGCGCAATGCCGATAAGGAATGCGCCGGCAAGCCCCAATAACTGCCAGGCACTGTCCCGTGGTGCCCAGAGCCCCATAAAAATAACATACGCCGCTTCGGGCAGCACAAGCACGAGGATGCCGACAACAATTAGAATGGTATATCCGACCGGATGCTGCTTTTTGAAGTCCCGATCGGACTGGGGATTAAAAAATTCCGCTGCCTGTTTGGGCATTTTCTTATTGTATTTCGGGCGAATTTTATTTCCCAAGCCATTCCCCTCCCATCCGTACTTTTCATGCCCTGTTTTTCCTGTCCCCGGGTCAGGTATCAGGCCTGAATCCGAGGGGCCACCCCGTACCCTTTTGCTGAGATGTCCGTTTCTTTAACAAAAAACAGACGTCCCGCCGAAACAGGACGTCTGTTTTTTTGGAGGCGACACCCAGACTCGAACTGGGGAATCAGGGTTTTGCAGACCCATGCCTTACCACTTGGCTATGTCGCCGTATTGGCATCTCGCAGCGGAGTGCGTGTATCAGTATACTCATACCGGCGCCGGTTGTCAAGATGTAAACGCCATTTTTTTGCAGAAAATCTTTTGCCGGTGCCGCATATCCTATCCCAGTATATGCACGCCGTGCACGAAAATGACCGCAAAATATTTCCGTGCCCCTTGTCCCTTTCCCGGATTTGCTGTAAAATATTGTTCCTCAGTTGAAAAAGGAGGCTGCCGCGTGATGAATGCATGGATGGACGACATCCAACGCCGGCTGAGCCGGCATAACCAGATCCTGTTCACCCGGGAAAGCCCCTGTCTGCAGGAACTGCTCGCACAAATCCGGCGGCAGAAGCACCGCACGCTGGTGCTGTGGGCATTCCGCTGCGTCGAACGCCCGCTCGCCATCCTCCGGGCACATCATCCGGAGGAGGAACGCCCGCAGCAGGCGGTGGCGCTCTGCCGTCTCTGGGCTGCCGGAGAGGTAAAAATGCCGGTGGCCAAAAGGGCGCTGCTGCAGGCGCATCAGGTTGCCAAAGAGCTCTCTTCCCCGGAGGACACCGCCCTGTGCCATGCCGTCGGCCAGGCGTGTGCAACGGTTCATGTGGAAACGCATGCCGTCGGCCTGCCGGTTTATGAACTGACAGCCATCGTGCGGAAATACGGGCTGGAAGCCTGTGAACGGCCGGTGGAAGACCGGATTGCCGCTTACCTCGAATGCCTGTGCACCTGCGCACAGGACGTGGATGCCGACGGACGCTGTTGGGCTGCCTTTCTGCTCGACGACAGCCGTCCGAACAAGGAACAGCTGCTGGCGGAAAAGCAGAAACACGGTTTCCTGCCACGATCAGATTCCCGGCCGCGCTCCGACAGTCCGGCCTGAAGACGGCTGCCGCCTGCAGCCCCTCCACTTCCTGCTGCCCCGTTGCCTTCGGCCGCATACGTTTCCCCAGAACGATTCCTCACAAAATCCCCTCTCCTCGCGGCGGACATTCCCGTATTGACAAAACTGCCTTCAGGTGTTATACTCGGTAACCGACAATTACTTTGATTGTCAAAGTATTTTTCAGGAGGCTATTTCATGGCTGTACGGATCATTGCAGACGGTTCCTGTGATCTCAGCGCCGAGGAATGTTCCCGGCTGGACATTATCAAAATTCCCCTGCAGGTGTTTTTCGGCGACGAATGCTTTGTGGAAGGGGAAAACATGACCACAGAGGAATTTTATGCGCGGCTTTCGTCATCCGATCTTCTGCCGAAAACGGCCCAGATTTCTCCCGGACGGTTTGAAGAGGTCTACGCCCCCCTGGTGGAAGCCGGCGACGAAATTGTCGTGCTGCCGATCTCCAAGGAGCTCAGCGGCACCTATCATTCGGCCTGCATGGCCCGGGAAGCCTTTCCGGAGGCTTGCATTTATGTCGCCGATACCCAGAACGTCACCTTCCCGCTTGGCCTGCTGGTGTATGAGGCCTGCCGGATGCGGGATGAGGGGCTGTCCGGACAGGAGATTCACCGACGGATTGAAACCGACCTGGCGCCGCGCCTGCGGCTGTATGCGGTAATTGACGATCTGAAGTATCTTCGTCTCGGCGGGCGTTTGTCCTCGGCCGGGGCCGCTGTCGGCACCCTGCTGGGCATCAAGCCGCTGGTTACCATCGAAGGCGGCAAGGTCATCAATATCCATAAAGCCCGCGGCCAGAAAGCCGCCATGACCTGGATTGCGGAAAGGCTCAAAGAGGAATACGGCGGCGGTACCCTCTACCTGGGTCACTCCGACGCACCGGAAAAGATGGCGGAGCTGGAGCAGGTAATCGGGGATTTTCTCGACAGCAAGGACGTACGCCGGGCGGAAATCGGTTCGGTTGTCGGCACCCATGCCGGTCCGGGCTGTGCGGGCGTCGCCTTTTTCGCCAAATCCAGAATAAGTTGATTCTCATCCCGGCCCCCGTGGAAAAAATCCCGCGGGGGCTTTCTTTTTGTTCACAAAATCTGGTATAAGTTCCAGAGATTTCGGTATAAACTAGAAGTAATCCGCAGCATGTTATGTATCATGGAAAAAGGATGGAGCTCCCGGAAGCATCCCTGCTGCTGTTTCCGGCCAAGGAAAGGAATGTGTGGACAAATTGGGAAAAACGCTGTATTGCGGGGGCGCGGTCGTCACCATGATCTCCCCTACTGTGCATGAAGCCCTGGTGGAAGAAAGCGGCCGGATCCGCGGCGTCGGCCGTCTCACCGATATGCGCGCTCTTGCCGGCCCGGACGCCCGTGTCGTCGACCTTCAGGGCGGGGCGCTGCTGCCCGCCTTTATCGATCCTCACAGCCATATTGTCCAGCTTGCCACCAGCATGCGGTTTGTCTCTCTCGCCGATTGCCGCTGCTTTGACGACATCGTACAGACGCTGGCCGATTTTCAGAAAAAAAGCGCCGTACCTCCGGGACATTTTCTCATCGGCTTCGGCTACGACCATACGCTGCTTCAGGAACGGCAGCATCCCACCAGGGACGTGCTGGACAGGGCGGCACCGGAGCATCCCGTGCTGATCAGCCACGCTTCCGGGCACATGGGCTGCGCCAACTCGGCGGCACTGCGCCTGGCCGGTATCGACGCCGCCACCCCCGACCCGGAAGGCGGCGTAATCGGCCGTCTGCCGGACAGCCGCGAGCCCAGCGGCTATCTGGAGGAGAACGCTTTTATCCGGCTTTCCTCGCTGGTACCGCCTGCGGATGAAGCGGAAATGCTGCGCCTGCTCGGAAAGGCTCAACAGGTATATGCCTCCTACGGCATAACGACCGTTCAGGAGGGGTATATGCGGGATATGGAGCTTCCGCTGCTCTGCCGTGCAGCGGAAACCGGCCAGTTGTTTCTGGATACCGTAGGCTATATCGACATCAAGGAGCACAGCGGCCAGATGCACCAGTACGGCGATCACTGGAAGGCCTATCACGGCCATTTCCGGATCGGCGGGTATAAGCTGTTTCTCGACGGTTCCCCACAGGGACGCACCGCCTGGATGACCAGGCCCTACGCTCCGCAGGAGGGACAGCCGTCAAATTACCGCGGCTATCCCATCTATTCGGATGCCGAAGTACGCGAATATGTGCAGCAGGCCGGCCGGGAACGCCGCCAGCTGCTGACCCACTGCAACGGCGACGCGGCGATTGATCAGCTTCTTGCCGCACACGAGCGTCCCTCCCGCAATCGGAACGTCATCATCCACGCGCAGATGATGCGGCCGGACCAGCTGCCGCGCGTACGGCAGCTTTCCCTGATTCCCAGCTATTTTGTCGCTCATGTTTATCACTGGGGCGATACGCACTGGCAGAATTTCGGAGCGGAGCGGGCACAACAGATCAGTCCCATCGCCTCGACCAAACGGCTGGGCATTCCCTTCACCCTGCATCAGGACACCCCGGTACTGCCTCCGGATATGCTGGATACCGTCTCCTGTGCCGTCCGCCGGGTCACGCGCCAGGGACGCCGGCTCGGCGAAAACGAATGCGTCAGCGTCTATACCGCTCTGCAGGGGATCACCGTATATGGCGCCTATCAATACCATGAGGAACACTGCAAGGGTACTCTGGAGACGGGCAAAACCGCGGATATGGTGATTTTGAGCCGCAACCCGCTCGATTGCCCGGCGGATGATATTCATAACATCCGCATTCTCAAGACCATCAAAGCCGGCCGGGACATCTATTCCGCCGACGAATGAAAAGCCGGATGCCGGCCGGCATCCGGCTTTTCATTGACAGGTGCTGGGAATCGCGGTACAATAGCTTCATATTTTGCCTGTAAAAAAGAGGTGAACCCGCCGGTGCTTGCTTTGACAAATCTGTTCTTTCTGCGCCTTTGGAAAAAAGCACTGCCGGTGCTGGCGGTGATCGCCGGATTGTCTCTGGGCAGCTTTCTGGCGCTTGCCCGTCTGGCCGAACCGGGAACCTATCGTTTTGATTATCTTCTGGGGCTGGCCGGCGTACCGACGTTATTTTATCTGGCTTTTTTTCTGGTCATCCTGCTTGGCCTTCATACGGTATTTGAACTGTGCTGGTCTTCCCGGGCCATTTATACCTTTATGCGGCTGCCGATCCCCCGTGCCGCTATATTCGCCGCCTTTTACCTGGCCATTCTGCTGATGCTTACCATTGTTGTGGTCATCCACATGCTGCTGGTGATGCTCTGCGGTGCACTGATGCCGCTGGCATCCTCCAAGCCGCTGTTTGATGGGCTTGGGTACATGCGTCAATACCTGCCGCTGGCGTTTGTGCGCACCACATCCCTGCATCTGTTCACCCCGCTTTCAGTCCCTGACGCACTGCGCACCGCCGCGATCCTGCTCACTCCGGGAGCCGGGGTGCTCTGCCTGAATTTTTCCCTCATGAGCCGGCATTACGGCAATCTGTTCTGGATTATGATCTGGGCGGTCGGCTATGTGCAGCTTTTCTATATGGAAAATTTATCCTCTCCCTCGGCGTGGTTTCTCTGGCTCCGGCTTGCCGCACAGCTGGTTTTTTTCCTGTTTTTTTGCGGCAGCAGCCTGTATGCTCTGAAAAGCGGCGCTGTGATGCGGTATGACACCAACGGCCGCTGGCTGCAGAATGAATCACCGGACACCCCGGAATGAATCGTGTGCGAAAGCAGGAGGAAAGGAACGGTTACTCATGATCCAGAAAATCCGCAGACATATGGTCATTGTGGTGGCCGTTATCACCGCAATCATCCTGTGTGCCCTCTGGGGGTGGTTTGCCGTAGCCGTACGGGACAACGATCTGCATCTGCAGACGATGTTCGGCAGCCTGAGTCCTGAAGATGATGTCACCATCAGCGGGCTGTTGGCTGACACGCGGCAGAAAAGTGCGTTTACCCTGCAGATTCGTGATGGCTCCTGCACGGTTTACCAGTCCTTTTCTGCCAGCAGTGAAGACTTTCTGAATTCTTTTGAGGACTCTTCCCCGTCGATTCGGAAAACCAATTATCTGCTTCCTGCCGAGGGAGCGGAGGTGAAAGACCGATCCAAAGACGCGTATACCGAAGGCTATACCCTTCTGGTTACCGATTATGCCCAGTTGTACTACGGGGTCCAGGGGCCGGAGAGTGATTTCCTCTTTGCCACCGATATCGTCTACGGGCGGGAGGGCGCTCTGATTGAGCTCGAATTTGCACCGCAGAAGGATTCTCAGGCACTGTTTCCCACCTATTACATGCGTTTGGGCGACCTGCGTACCGGCGAGAGGGACACCCAGGCGAATCTCATCCGCCAGGCCGGAGAGAAAACGTATATGTTCACCCGTACCGGTGCCGACTGCAGCGGTTTCGGCGGCCTGTATGACATTACCGAGGCTCTGAAAAGTGCCGCCGGTGAACAGCCGGTTCTGCCGAATAACAGCCATTACTACCAAATCGAACTGCCCAATCTGGCGCCGATTGACCTGGAGGACGGCAATGTGCAGATTTTCGGCATGGAGGTGGTCGGTGACCGAATGGTTTTTCTGCTGCTGGATCACGGGCAGATTGTCCTGCGCTGGTTTGATCCCCAGACCCTGACCTTCCTCGGGGACATCGTTCTGGATATCCCGACCGACCTGCAGGAATACAGCGATCAGCTTCCTCTCTATCGGTTTACCGCCGATGAGAACGGCATGGCGGTCCTGGAAATCCCCAGCATCTTTGAGGATTCTGTGCGGTCGGTCAATTACTTTGTGCTCAACGCCGCCACCTGCGCAATCGAGTCCATCTGCACCGATTCGCGGGGATATATCGCCTGGCGCCCATCCCTTTCCCTCTGGAAAAACGGACGGCTGTATACTTTGAAATCGGTTCCCACGCAATACCCGGCCGGTATTTTCGACACTTACCTGCTCCTCAATATTTACGACGAAGGCAGTATGGTCTACAGCGGTGCTGTTGTTTCCAGTGCGGGGGATGACGCCCGCTATGCCGAACAGCCGGTCAATGCGCAGGAAAAGCTGCCTATACGGGAATACTATGACTTGGCTTTAGAGTAAGCAAGGAGGACTGCCGATGCTGCGGATTCAGGATCTGGCCAGCCGCCGGAACGGACAGACACTCCTCAACGGCGTGACGCTCGACGTCCCGGACGGCCAGACTGTTTTGCTGACCGGCGATGCGGGCGGCGGGAAAAACGCACTTTTACGGATTGTGGGCGGTCTGGAAAAATACAGCCGCGGAACCATCGTCTTCGATGACCTTCCCACCCATGCCGACCAGCTCAGACACATTGCCTTTCTGACGTCCAAGGGCACCCTGCCCCCCTTCCTTTCTGCGGCAGGTGTGGCGGAGTTTGCCGCACTTCTGTGGACAGGCTTTGATGCGGAAGAGTACACAATCCGGATACAGAAAATGGATATTCCCCAAGGGCTGCCGCTGAGTAAATTAACCCCTTTCGAGCGCAGCTGTATTGAACTGACCTGCGGCATGGTGCGCGGATGCTGCTATCTGCTGCTGGACAGCTCCTTCTGCATTGATGCCCGAACCGCATGGCTTGCCATGCAAACCGTCCTCACGGAATTTCCAGACAGTCATCCCACCATACTGATCGCCTCTTCACAGTGGAAGGAATGGTGTGCTCACGTCGACCGTGCCATATGGATGGCCGGCGGCCGCCTGTGTGCGGATGTCTGTGTCCGCATGCTGCCCGAAGGGCAGAAACTGTCCGAAGCGCTCCGTGAAGCCGTGCGCCAAATGGATGGCCTATCACCGGAATTAATCGAATGAATCAAAACCACCAGTGAACTGGTGGTATGCACAGGCCCTGGAAGGGCCAAATAC
>USCI01000091.1 GCA_900553255.1 uncultured Oscillospiraceae bacterium
TCTCACGCCGCATTTGTGCATCTTGCTATCTGCCAACCGGTTTTTCGACACGCTGAAACGCCCGTCCGGACGGACGGGCGTTTTCTCTTTTTATCCCTGCACATCGTTATCATCGAAACGGTCGCCGCATTCGGGGCAGAACTTCGGCGGATGCTGCGGGTCCTCCGGCTGCCAGCCGCATTTGTCGCACCGGTAAAGCGGCGCGCCGGCAGGTTTTTTCGCCCCGCATTCATGGCAGAATTTCCCCTGGTTGACGGTGCCGCAGCCCGGGCAGCTCCAGCCCTGCTCCGGCTGGGCGGGGGCAGCGGGAGCCGCGGCCGGCGTCTGCGCAGGCGCGGCAGCCGGCGCCGGGGCGGCGGGCTGCTGCCCCATCTGATAAAACTGGGCCGCGTTGCCTCCGCCGGCCTGCTGGGCAAAGCCCATGCCCATAAAGCCGGTCATGGCGCCGGCCTGGTTCTGCGCAGCATATTCCATCGCGTTGGCCTGTGCGCCGCCCAGGCGCGCGCCCATCATGCGCGGGTCGGTATACACCCGGCTTTCCTGGAATTTCTGGATCATATCCAAACTTTCCTCATCCGGATTGACCCCCGCAATGGCCATTGACACCATCGAGATGCCGCGCTTTTTGCCCCATTTTTCGGTCAGCTCGGTATTCAGCTCCGCACAAATCTGCTCGGTGAAGTTCGGCAGCATGTCATGCGGCACCTTCTGCAGCGCCATCCGGCCGAGCGCCGGCTGCATCGCCGACTGCATTTCCGCGCGTAGCTGGCTTTCGATGCGGCTGCGGTCAAAGGCCGCCTCCATATTGCCGCAGACGTTCACGTAAAACAGCAGCGGATCGCTGATCCGGTAGGAATATTCCCCATAGGCACGCAGCTTGATGGAGAAATTGAATTCGCTGTCCCGGAACGGCACGTTGCCGACGCCCCATTTATTGCCGTAAATTTCCTTGGTGTTGATATAGTACACCCGCTGGGTGGACAACGCCTGGCCTCCGGCCGAAAAACGGCGGCCGATCTCTTCAAAGGTGGCGCTCAGATTACCGAGGCCGCCGCTGAACAGCGAAGGCTGGGTCCCGGTCTGATACACATACTGTCCCGGCTCGGCACAGAAATCCAGCACCCGGCCGTTCTCCACAATCAGCATGCACTGGCCGTCGGCCACGTCCACGCGGGAGCCGTCGGTGATGACATTATCCTCTCCCTTGGTGTTGGAGCTGCGGCGGGTGGTCTCCTTCCTGCCGCGCATGGCCAGGATATTGGCCGGCATCGCGTCGCATTTGATGTATTCCACCCACTGATCCGCCATAGTGGAGCCGATTGCCCCGGAGATCGCTTTAATCAAACCCATGTTGACCCTTCCTTTCTCGCGTCGGACAGAATGCGGGAACCTTTCCGGCACCGGAACAGCCGCACCGGACCGTCCTCCGCACACCGCCGCTCCTCCCGTCTTTGCCGGGCGGCGGTTTGTTTTCAGTATACACGGTTTCCGGGTAGAAAACAAGGGGGCGGCGGCTGCAATCAGCCGCCGCCCCGGCGTATTTCCTTCCCGCTAATTGCGGCCGGGCCTGGAACTGGTATCCGAACCGCTTGACGTATCCCGTGAAGTGTCGGGCGGATCGGAGGTGTCCGGGGTGACGTCGCTGATATACAGCGTTACTCTGGCCCCTTCCTCCAGCTCGGTGCCCACCGCCGGATCGGTGCCCTCGACGCTGCCGCGCGGCTGATCCGATTCCTGCACCTTCACGGTGGTCACCTCAAAGCCCGCAAGCTCCAGGTACCGGCGCGCGTAAAGCTCCGGCCAGCCGGTCACATCCGGCACAGGGGTGGCTTCCGGCCCGTCGCTGATGATGACATAAATGGTGGTGCCTTCCGGCTGACTTTCCTCCGCCTTCGGGCTCTGATCCAGGATTTCCCCCTTCGGCCGGGTGCTGTACTGCTTATACTGCACCACAACCTTCATATTGCCGCGCAGCGTCTTGTCCTTGACATCCTTATACAGCTGGCCCACGAGGTTTTCCACCGCATAGGTCGCCTCGACGTTCGTATAGCTGGCAGTACTCTGCTCGTTGGGCATCGTCCAGGTCGGCATGGTCTGCGAGGTATCGCCGGAGGTATCCTCCCCTCCGCCGAACAGGTCCGGGAACAGCATCAGCAGCACCGCACCGGCAATCAGCAGCAGGACGATAAACACCGCAAGCGCCACGAGCAGGATATACTTGCCGTTTTTCTTCTTTTTGGGCGGTTCCGGCGCCTTTTCGGCCGGTGCCGGCGTTTTGCGGGCCGGCTCCACAGCCTTGGCCGGCGCCGGTGCGTCGTCCTGCAGGAGTGCCGTCACCGCAGGCGCCGCCGTCAGCTGGTCACGGAATGCCGCGATGGTGGCGGTGCGCTTATCCGGCGAAATCTGCAGCGCATTGAACAGCGCCGCCGCCACATGATCCGGCAGCGTCTTGGCCACATCCGCCGGCACATACAGATCGCTGGAATTCCGGGTGCGCGAGGTGCTGTCGGGCGGCGGGTTGCCGGTAAGCACACGGAACACCGTCGCCGCCAGGCCGTACACGTCCGCCGGCACCCCGGCGGTCAGCTCGAAGCCATACTGTTCCGGCGCAGAATACCCGGCGATCAGCTGCGGCTTGAGATCGGTGCTGACCATACGGGCTTCCGGAATCGCAAATCCGGTCAGGCGCAGCTTGCCGTCCGGACCGATAACCATGTTTTCCGCGCACAGGCCGAGGTGCACCACCCCCGCGGAATGCATCGCCGCAAGCGACGCCATCACCGGCATCAGCAGCGGACGTGCATCGTCCCAGCTCATCCGGCCGCCCATCTGCTGCAGGCGCGCTTCCAGCGTGACCCCTTCGCAATATTCGCTAACCGTATAGGCGGTGTTATTCTGTTCAAAAATGTCATACATCGGCATCACTGCCGGCAGGTCGCGCAGGCGGGCGAGTGCGCGGGCATGGGTGCGGAATTTCTCCTTGTATTCGGCAAAGGTGTTTTCACAGCCGCCGATCACCTGCACGGTGCCGTCCTCGGCGCGCTCACAGAGCGTATCGGGCAGGAACTCCCGGATCAGGATCGCCGCCTTGAGCACCTGATCGAAGCCGATATACACCGCCGCGTCGCCGCCTGCCTGCAGCACCCGGCCGACCAGATAACGGTCGGACAGCAGCGTGCGCACCGGCAGATAGCTCGACGGGTTTTCTCCCGATGCCGGATATCCGCAGATGCCGCATTCCCCCCGCCCTTCCGGCAGCGGGTTCATGCAGCCCATGCACAGATTATCGCCATTGGCCATCGTTGTCATCCTCTCCTTGGCTTCCCCGCAGCCGCATAACCGCGGGGTATGCCGCCGCACAAAGCGGCAGCATATTCATTTCCCTTATTGTAGTCAAACCGCCGGGCAAAGTCAAGAACCGTTACAGAATTGATACCTTCCGTTATTCCCCCCGGCCGAACAGCCGCTGCTCGTTTTTCAGCTGGCGGATGTCCCTCCCGGCAAACACCAGCGGCACAAAGGTGCCGGTGATGCGGGAGGCGATCTGGTCGCCGTAGCGCTCCTGCAGCTGCGGCTGGGTGAGGTTGGTGCTGATGACGGTGGGCAGCCGGGACAGCATGCGGGTGTTGATGATGTTATACAGGCAGGAGGTATAGAACGCGCTGCCGAATTCGGTGCCGAGGTCATCGATCACCAGCAGGTCGCAGCTCTCGAGCAGATCCTCGCTCTCCCCCTCGGCACGGCCGAAATGCTCCTTTTCAATGCGGTGCAGCAGCGTCTGCGCCGGGCCGTAGATCACCCCGAACCCCCGCTCGGCCGCCGCTTTGGCGATCGCGAGGGCGGCATGGGTTTTGCCGGTGCCGGTCGGCCCGCGCAGCAGCAGGCTGTCCGCCGGCAGCCCAAAATTCTCCGCATAGCTGCGGCAGTAGGCCAGTACCCCGCGCATCTGTTCCCGCGGGGAAACCCCGGTGCGCGGATCCTTTTCGCCGGGATAGTAATCGAGCGTCATCCGGTCGAAATCGGTCAATTCCATCGCACTCATCCCGCTGAGCCGGCGGCAGGCCTCCTCCTTGAGCAGCGCCTCCATGCAGCTGCACACCTTGCCGTCCGCATAGCCGGTATCCCGGCACCGCGGACAGACATACTGCGGCTCGAAATCCGGCGATTTTACCCCGGCCTTCGCCAGAATTTCCGCCATCTCGGCCTGCAGAGCGAGATTCTTCCGCTTGATTTCCTCCACCGCGGCCTCCACGTCACCGCCGCTGATCACCGCGCGGGTCACCTGCCCGGCCGTGGCAGCCATCTCCCGCCGGATTTCCTGCAGGCGGGGATAGCGTGCGGTCATCTGTTCCTCCAGGGCGGCCGCCTGCGCGGATGCGTGCATCCGACGGCGCTCGAGCCGTGCGCGCACCGCGTCGTATACCTCCCGGCTGTATCCCATATTCCTACCCCTTTCTTGCCGGTCTGCGCACCGGCAGCGGACCGTTTAAGCCTTCCGGAAAACAGGGACAAAGCCGGCCACCTGTCTTTCGTACGCCTCCAGGTCCAGCGAGCTTTCCGCTTTCGCCGCCTTCTTCCCCTTGCCGGCCGCCTGCGCCTTCTCGAGGGTGTCCACCCCATCGATATGCCAGTGCTCGAGAATTTTATTCATATAATTGCACTGGAAGCCGCCGGTCTTCTCCCTGCACTGCGCAAACGCCTGCGCAATCAGTTCATCCGGCATGCTCCATTCAAAAATCCACCTTTCCGCCGCATTGAGCTGCGCGGCGGTCGGGTGCTCAACCGACAGGTCCAGCAGCGTATGTACCCGCTCCCAAGCGCGCCGGCTGCGTTCCAGATGGCACAGCCGCTCCTCCGCGGCCTCCATCGTGGTAATTCCCTTATCCACCCAGTCGAGCGCGACCTTCTCCACATACCGCATATTCGCCTTGCCGGAGGCGACGGCATACGCCACCACCATCAGGATCACCTCCGCCGGCAAACCCGCGGTGTCGTACAGGTACAGCAGCGTTTCCATATCCCCGTGGGAAATCGGCCGGCCGAGCCGCGCCGACGTGGTATCCAGCAGATACGCGAATTCCGGGCTGTTTTTCTGCCGCGCAATCACCTCGGTCATCTGCGGCTTGACCGCACGCGGGCGCGCGGCGGGCGCCGCAGCGGCAGGCGCATCCGCCGGCGGTACAGCGGCCGTCTTCGGCCGTTCTGTCCTGGCCGGCATCTTTTCCGCCGCTTTCGCCGCAGGGCGGGGTTTCTCCCCGCTGCGGGAGAGTACGCCGGTTTCCACCCAGTACTGCAGCGCGTCGGTGCAGTCCGCCGCCGGCAGGCCGATCGCCGCCGCGCACGCTTCGGCATCAAACGTGCCGTGTCCCGCCCGCGCCAGCCAGAGCAGCACCTTCAGCTGCGCCGAACCGGCCAGCCGGATATGCTTGTCCACCACCTGCGCCGGCACCGCAAACACCTCATCCAACGCTTCCGGGTTCCACCGTATTGTCATGCCGCCTTCTCCTTTTCCGTCCCGCCATCGTCAAAACAACGGTTTCCCGCAAACGGGAAACCGCTCAAGCGCTTTCATCCTCCCCGGCCGCCGGGCAGAATCCCGTGGCCGGGATTTTATTATACACGCAAACCGCCCCGCAGGGCAACAGGTATTTTTGTGTCAAAAGTTCCGGCGCCGCCGAATCCGTGCATTTGCGCCAAAATGGCTGCGGAACCGGTTTTCCCTAATCCTCCGCCGGGATGCACACCACGCTGTACCGCGCAAACTGCGCCGCCGGCTCCGGCAGCGAAGGCTCCGCCTCGAGCCGGCTATTGGGCAGCACATAAATCCCCGGCGCCCGCCGGCTCAGCGGCGAGGTGTCAAACACAAAATGCCCGAACGAGGACACCCACTGGAATTCCACCTCGCGCTTCGGGATCTGCACCGTATCGAGATAATCCTGCGGCGGCGTCCTCGTATAGAAGAGCGCATAGATATACGGCGCATTCACGTCAGAGGTGACATAGACGGTGTCCTCCTCCCCGGCGAGCGCCTCAGCCGCCTGGATTGCTTCGCCGAACGAGGCGAAAAAAGCGGCGGAGGTCTTTTCGTTATGCGGGCCGAAATACTGCGTGCAGAAGCCGCACAGCAGCACCGCATAGCACGCCCCGACCGCCGCGAGCTTCCGCCGGCCGCTGCACAGCCGGTCAAGCCCGAGCGCGGTGAACAGCAGCATCGCGGGATACACGATATTCACCCGGTTGATGTTGGTCCACGCATACACCAAAAACAGCAAAAGCCCCGCCGCCAGCCACACCGTCACCAAAATCCAGGCGGAAGCCTTCTCCCTCCGGCAGCGGCGCACCGCCGCATATACGCCGTACACGGTGAACGGCAGCGAGATCAGGTACAGCGTACCATATCCCGGCACCTGGTTGCCCACCATGCCGTCCTCCTGCAGGATCACGTTGCGGAAAAAATACGACAGGCTGTCGAGCAGGCTATGGGACTGCGTGGCAGTCGCCATGCGGGTGACGCCGGTCATTTCCGGGGCGGTGAAGCCAAAAATGCGGATATCGCCCCAGTGGAAAAGGTTGGTCAGCACAAACAGCGCAATCGGCAGCGCGACGATGACAAATACGCCCACGCTCGCGAACAGCCAGCGCAGCGGGATTTTCCGCCGCACCAGCATATATACCGCCGCCGCGACACAGAACACCGGCACCACAAGATAGGCCGCGCCGTAAGCGTACAGGCACAGCGCCATCAGCCCCGCCGCCAGCGGCAGCAGGCCATGACGGTCCAGCCCGGCGAGCAGCACATAAAACGCCAGCAGGAACAGGCCCGGAAACAGGTTGGATTCCAGCCCCCAGCGGCTGACCATGATGCACCACGGTGCGACCGCCGCCAGCGCCATGCCGATATACGCGCACCGCAGCCCGGACAGGCGGCGCAGGATGAGGAACACCAACGCCACCGACGCGAGCCCGAACAGCAGGTTGACCATCCGCACACTGGCCACCGTCAATCCCATCACCGCAATAAACGGCATCGACAGGTAGGCGTACAGCGCGTTCTGCCCGCTCCCCCACGCGATCAGGTGCACCGGCAGGCGGATGCCGTTGCGGTCGATACCATAATGCAGGATCGACCAGGCGTCGTATCCGATGGACGCCTCGTCCTGGTTCAGGCCGCCCGGCACCGTGCCGAACGCCCACAGCCGCAAAACCGCCGCAAGCAGGAAAATCAGCACAAACGGCAGCCATTTCGGCACACTGCCGCGCAAAACCGCTGCTTTTGCCTGCATGGCCGCCGCCCCCTCCCGCTCTCTTCTCTTTTATTATATCCGAGATTCCCCGGCATGGCAATTCCTTTATGACGCGGGAGGCGGCGTTTTTTGCGATTCCTGCCACACCCGGTGCAGCGCGATCAGCACCTGAAGCCGGCAGTCCCCTTCACGGGCCGCCCGCTCCATCTCCTCGCGGCAGGCCGCCTCGGTCAGTGGTTCGCCCGCCGCGATGGCTTTCAGAACCGTCCAGTGCTCCACCAGCCAGCCGACCGCTTCGAGCATCTCCGGCGACAGCGTTTTGAGCTTTTCCCTCAGTGCTTTTCTGGGGTCTTCCATAACAGCCACTCCTTTGCCTGTATATATTCCATTCTTGATTGTAGCACATGTTTTTGCAAATACTGGAATGCATACATTCCAGGTTGAAAAAATTTTTTGAAGCGCTGCGGAAGCAGGCCGGGCTGACGCAGGAACAAACGACGGCAGAACTCCATCTGCTCGGTATACACATATCCCGGGAGATTTTGTCCCAGACTGAACGGGGACGCTGCAATATCCGCATCAGCGTTTTTTCGCCTTAAAAAGCTGTGTCTATCTTTTCCCTCAACCAGCTCTTTTTGAGTATAAAACATCTTTTCCGTTTTGATAAGAGGGCCATAACCCCCACATCGCCGTGCACATAAAACGCCCCGCCGGATTGCATTCGCACCCGGCAGGGCATTGCAGCTTGGCGAAGAACCTAAAGCTAAATGGTAAAGTACACAAAAGAGTTATATTCATGCGGCGTTATGCGCCGCATCGGGGAACCCCCGGCGAGGGTTCCCCGCCGAAAAACGTCCCACCGGGACGTTTTTCACCCTTCCTGCGCTTTGTTTTTCAGGGATTTCGTGTCCTGCGGGACACGACTCAGGGCTCTGCCCTGAGAACCCGCAAACCTTTGAAAAGGTTTGATCCAAACTTTATTTGCCTGCGGCGCAAAAAAATATAATTATTCTCGCAGAAACGACAGTTTTTCAAGAGAGGAGGTTTTTTATGAAAAGAGAATTTATGCTTGATGATGTGATTGCAGCAATCTCCACGCCCATCGGCACAGGCGGCATCGGCATTGTGCGCATGAGCGGGGCAGGCTGTATCGCATTGGCGGACAGCATTTTTATCGGCAAAAAAAAGCTGACGGAAAAGGCAACCCATACCTTATCCTACGGTAAAATCACAGACGGACAGGGCGGAGAGGTCATTGACGAGGTACTGGTTTCCGTTATGAAAGCACCCCATACCTATACGAAGGAGGATATCGTGGAAATCAACTGCCACGGCGGTTCTCTGGTGACGAGAAGGGTGCTGGAGGCGGTGCTGAAAACAGGTGCGCGTATTGCACAGCCCGGCGAATTTACCAAGCGCAGCTTTTTGAACGGGCGCATCGACCTGACGCAGGCAGAGGCTGTCATTGATTTGATTGAATC
>USCI01000092.1 GCA_900553255.1 uncultured Oscillospiraceae bacterium
CCCACTGGTCCAACGGGTGCAACCGGTCCCACTGGCACCGCCGGTGCCACAGGTCCTACCGGCCCCACTGGTCCAACGGGTGCAACCGGTCCCACTGGCACCGCCGGTGCCACAGGTCTTACCGGACCTACTGGTCCAACGGGTGCAACCGGTCCCACTGGCACCGCCGGTGCTACAGGTCCTACCGGACCTACTGGTCCAACGGGCGCAACCGGCCCCACTGGCCCCACCGGAGCCACAGGTCCCACTGGTGCTACCGGGCCGGCTTCCGAGACAGATGCGATCGTTGCCGAGGCAACGATCCCACAGTCACCCGCGGCGGCAACACCGATTACACTCGACACCAACAGCTTCATTCAGGGAAGCGGTATCACCCATACGCCCGGTCAGGCAATTGCCGAACTGAACACACCGGGCATGTATATCGTCAATTATTTCGGCACCGTTACCGGAGCCGCCGATGCCACATATCCGCTTACTGTACGTGCCGCCTTATATCAGGACGGCAACATCCTGTCCAATTCCACAGATGAAGTCACTCTCACCACGGCCGGAGAAAGCATTGTCATCGGCGGTGACGCCTTAATCATTGTCAAGCAGGGCACCACCAGCCAGGTCTATCTGCGGAATGAAAATGCCAACTCAACCTGGACAAACGCCCAACTCAGCATCGTACGGCTCACCTGACGGATCACCAAACATGGTGCAAGCCCTCCAATTTCCCGACTATCTGGCTATACAGAGAATCCATTTGTCTCTTCCGGCGGTTCAATTGCTGTGCTTGGTTTTTGCAAAACCAACCATACCACCTGTACAATATACCGCCATGACCGACAAAAAAAGCGTGGGAAAAAACGGCGGCTTTTTCCACGCTTTCACGTATACAATTTTGCCCTAATCCTTCAGCGGGACGTTTTTGCCATCGACAGCGATGCTGCCGGTGAGGATCATAATCCCCTCCACAAGCCCCCAGATTTGCGAGACGATCGCAAGTATAAAACAGGACAAAAGGGTAATCAACAGCTGCGCAACAGCCTTTCCGGTATTGCCGAGATAAAAATTATGTACACCAAACGCACCCAGGAAAATACCCAGCAGGCCGGCAGCAATTTTGCTCTTCTGCGGATAGCCCGCGGGAACCATGACCGGCTGCTGCACAACATAGGGCTGCTGCGGAACCGCATACGGCGGCTGCACGGGCGGCTGCGGCTGCTGAGCCTGCTGCGCCTGAGGCAGCGGGGCGCCGCAATACTTACAGGCATATGCTCCGGCGTCAACATTGGCGCCACACTGCGGGCAACGGTTTTCTTCCATAGAAAGACCCTCCTGAAAATATGGTTTTCAGCTAAAGCTGATATTTTGGCCTGATCCGGTGACTCGACCAAAAAACTATACCTTTTTAGACTCTTTTATGTTTCCCAAACTTCTGGGCATATTGATCAGCCATGATCGGTATGCCCTTCTTTTTTTGCCAAACCCACTAATATCCCCTTTGGATTAGGCACGTCCTGAAAGGTATGCTTATTTCTTTATTCACATTATATCGGTTCAGCAAAGCGGTTGTCAATAGCGATTTTAAAATTTCGTTCATATTTTTTTTACATTTTACATTTTCCATAAATCGTTGGAAAATAATGCCCTCTTCCCATGTTCAAAAAACGGTTTTTATGCTATAATGCAGAATTGTGCAGTATACACGACGAGGAGGAAAAGAAAATGCCCAATGCTTTTGCGCTGATCGAGCACATCCAAAACGGCCGGTACGACCGGCTGTTCAGCCGGATGTACCCGGGCGAGCAGATGGCTGCGCAGCGCAGCCGCTACATCGCCGCCGTCAAGGCCTTTGTCGAAACCTACGGAGACCGGGACAACCTGGCTCTGTTCTCCGCACCGGGGCGCACCGAAATCGGCGGCAACCATACCGACCACAATCACGGCCGCGTCCTGGCGGCGAGCGTCAACCTCGACGTCATCGCTGTTGCAGCACCGTCTGCCGAACCGGTCGTGCGTGTGCAGTCGGCCGGCTATCCCATGGATACGGTTGCCCTTGACGACCTGGCGGTTCATACAGAAGAAATCAATCATTCGGCTTCACTCATCCGCGGCATGGCTTCCCGCCTGCAGCAGCTCGACTGGGCCATCGGCGGATTTGATGCCTATACCACGTCGAACGTACTCAAAGGCTCCGGCCTGTCATCGTCCGCTGCCTTTGAAGTGTTGATCGGCACGGTATTCAGCCATCTTTACAACGACGGCAAGGTGAACGCCGTTGAGATCGCCAAAATGGCACAGTATGCGGAAAACATCTATTTCGGCAAGCCCAGCGGCCTGATGGATCAGATGGCCTCCTCGGTCGGCGGCATCATCACGATCGATTTCGCCGACAGTGAAAAGCCGGACATCCGGACGGTCCCGTTCGATTTCGCGGCCAGCGGCTATCGGCTCTGTATCGTGGATACCGGAGGTAACCATGCCGATCTCACTTATGAATATGCGTCCATCCCGGCGGATATGAAAGGCGTAGCCGAAGCGTTGGGCAAGTCCTTCCTGCGCGAAATCACGATGGAGCAGCTGCTGCCTGCCATTCCGATGCTGCGCGAAAAGCTGGGGGACCGCGCGGTGCTGCGGGCCATGCATTTCCTTCAGGACAATGACCGCGTCGCCAGGCAGGTCGAGGCGCTGAGCCGGCAGGACTTTGAGGAATTCCGACGCATGGTTATCGATTCGGGCCATTCGTCCTTTGAATATCTGCAGAATATTTATTCCACCTCGGACGTGCAGTCGCAGGGGCTGAGCCTGGCTCTTTGCCTGGCTCAGATGGAGCTCGAGGGCTGCGGTGCCTGGCGCGTACACGGCGGCGGCTTCGGCGGCACGACGCAGAACTTTGTGCCGGAGGACCGGCTGGATGCATTCCGCAGCCGTATGGAGGGCGTTTTCGGCGCCGGAAGCTGCCACGTGCTGTCCATCCGCCCGTTCGGCGGCATTTGTCTGGATCAAATGGAATAAAGCTTTAATCCGAAGTTGCCAAATATACCTAATGAAAGGAAAGAGCATAAATATGGCTGAACTGCGCAAACATCCACTGACAAACGACTGGATCATGATCGCTTCCCACCGGCAGGGCCGCCCGCAGATGCCCAAGGACTACTGCCCGTTCTGTCCCGGTTCCGGCAAGGTCCCGGAGCATTTCGATGTCTATGAATACGACAACGATTTTCCGGCGCTGTCTCAGGATCCGCCCGAGCCGGATCCGGTTGCCACCGATTTCTTTGAAACGGCACCCGCCTACGGCAAGTGCGAGGTGATCCTCTACTCTCCTGAGCACACCGTTACCCTGCCGGAGCTGCCCACGGCGCACATCAAAAAGCTGGTAGACCTTTGGGCGCAACGGTATGAAGCCCTCCGTGCAGATGAAAAGGTCAAATACGTCTTTATTTTTGAAAACCGCGGCGAAGTGGTGGGGGTGACCATGCCCCATCCGCACGGACAGATCTATGCCTATCCGTTCCTGCCCAAAAAGCTGGAGCTCGAGGTGGAGAACGCGCGGAAGTACAAGGACGAAAAACAGCGCTGTCTGTTCTGCGACATGCTGCAGGCGGAAAAGAATTTCGGCGAGCGGATCATTTTTTCCAACGAGCATTTCACGGTTTTTCTCCCCTTCTTCACCGAATATCCTTACGGCGTGTATATTCAGAGCAACCGGCACATCACCAACATCGCCGCCTTCACCGAGGAGGAGCGGATGGCGCTGGCCGAGACGCTGCGCTGCACCACCGGCATGCTCGACAGCCTGTTCGACTACAAATTCCCGTATATGATGTGTATGTACAACGAGCCGGTCAACGGGCCGGATGTTGCCGACTGCTTCCATTTCCACATTGCCTTCTATCCGCCGATGCGCAGCGCGGACAAGGTCAAATACAACGCCTCGAGCGAGACCGGCGCGTGGGCACACTGCAACCCCACCTGCCCGGAGGAAAAAGCCGAAGAGCTGCGCGCTGCCTATGCCAAATTCATGGCGAAAAACAGCGGCAAATAACCTCCGGCGGCAACGGCTGAAGCAAGCACTCGGTTTGCCGGATATTCCCACAACCATTTACGGTATAAAAAATCCCGCCCCGCGATATATTTTCGCAGGGCGGGATTTTTCGGTTTATTCCGTAATGACTGCCTGCGTGACGAGATATTCCATCACCTTGCGGGTAAGCGCCTCGCGTTCAATCCAGGCGCGGCCCATCTGGCTTTCATACTCCTCGGGGGTGACCTCTATAGCGCGGGAAAACTGCCCGAGCGTCTCCTGATACTCCGCCTCGGTAAGCTCCAGCCCCTCCTTTTCCGCAATCGCCTGCGCCACCATATGGCCGGTTACGATATCTTTGGCCTGGCTTTCCGCATTCGCTTCATAATCCTCTTCGGTCATGCCGTTTTGCTCCAGATAATCCTCATAGGTCACGTTATAATCCGCGAGCTGCCGCTTGGTGTCCTCAATGACAATCCGGGTGCTTTCCCGAACGGCCTCTTCGTCAAACCGGTTGACGGTCGAATTTTTAAGCACCTCGATCCACACTGCATACTGCTTCTGGTATTCCGCGTCCCGGATGCTTTCCGCTTCCAGCCTTTGACGCGTATATTCCCGAAATTCCTCCACCGTTTTACAGTCGGAAATTTCCTGCACAAAGGCGTCGGTCCATTCCGGCAGGATCGTCTGCGTTATTTTGTCGACGGTGACCACAAAAACAACCGCCTGACCGGCCAGCGACGGTTCGCCGTAGGATTCCGGGAAGGTCAGGTTCAGCCGTTTTTCCACCCCGACCTGCGCGCCGACCAGCTGCTCCTCAAATCCCGGAATAAACCGCCCGGAGCCCACCACCAGCTCATAATCCTCCGCGGTGCCGCCCGAAAAGGCGACGCCGTCAAGCAGTCCCTGAAAATCCAGAATAACCGTATCGCCTTCCTGCACCGGCCGGCCGGTAATTTCGCGAATCTCGGCATGCTCGCGCTGTATGGCCGCCATTTCCTGCTCAACGCTGTCATCGGTTACCGGCTTGAGCACCGGTGCGGATATTTCGATTCCTTTGTAACGCCCGAGCACGAGATCCTGCTGCGCCGCAGACGCTTCGGTGCTTTCCGGGGACGACGCAGGTTCTGCACAGCCGGCAGACAGGAGGAGCAGCCCCGCGGCCATTGCCGCCAGACAACGCTTGGTTTTGATAGACATAGCCATTTCCTTTCTCTGTATACTTGCCGCTTATCTTTATACCATATTTTGCTGGAAAAGAAAAGCCGCGCTTTTGTAACCAATTTGCAAGAATTCCTTAATGTAATTCTATCGTTTTTGCCGCGTTTAGCATCTTTTCCCCTTTTCCTTTTTATGGTATACTGAATTGAATTGAGCAGATTCCGCCGCAGTCTTACGGTAAGGCCTGACATAAAGCATGAAACCGGCCGATATAGTAAAGAATAAGGGAATAAGGAGAGGCGACATGAGCGAGGTTCAAACCAAACAGCCGGCACGCATCGGCTATTATGACCGTCTGCGTGTGCTGGCCATGACGGCGGTCATACTCATCCACGTATGCGGTTCAGCGGCCACCTCGCTGGCCGCCGGCGGCCAGCCGCTGCAAGCCGGCTGGCATCTGGCGAATCTCCTGGATGCCGCCTCCCGCTTTGCGGTGCCGCTGTTCTTAATGCTGACCGGCGCTCTGTTGCTGGGCAGCGATCAGGCCCTGTCGCTGCGGCAGCTGCTGTCCCGCAGGCTCCCCCGCGTTCTGGTACCGCTTGCTTTCTGGACAATCGTCTATTGGCTGCTCAAGTGGCTGACTGTTGCGGATTTTTCGCCGGCCGACGCCATCCTGCACTTCTTTCAGCGACCAGCCGAAATTCATCTGTGGTACCTGTATGCTCTGACCGCCATTTATCTTCTGCTGCCGGTCTTCCGGCTGATTACGCGTCACGCCGGCCGACGCATGGTAGGCTATCTCCTGCTCCTCTGGTTTGTCTTCAGTTCGCTTTGGCGTGCGGCCGCCGGCCTGTTTCCGGCGCTGGCGCTGCAGGATTATGCGAATCTGGATATCCTCGGCGGTTATGCCGGCTATGTGCTGCTCGGCTGGTATCTGGCGTCCTCACCCAAGCTGCCTAACCGCACCGTATGCATTGCCCTCACAGCCGCAGGGATCGCCGCGACTACGCTGCTTACCTGGCTGATGACCCGGCGTTCCGGTGAACTTAACGCGGTGTTTTATCAGTATTTCATGCCCAATGTCCTGATAACGGCCGTCGGCATTTTTGGCCTGTTCCGCCGTACAGACAGCCGGCCGGCATCCCGGGCGGTTACGGCGTTGTCCTCGCTTTCTTTCGGCGTATATCTCTGTCACATGCTGTTTTTCCGGCTGCTGGAGCCGGTATTTGCAGCCTTGCCGCTTCCCGCAGCGGTTACCATGCTGCTGCTTGCGGCGGCGGTATGGCTGCTTTCGGTGCTGCTCAGCATTCTTCTGCGGCAGATTCCGGTGGTCCGGTTTATCACCCTGGGAGAACGATTTCGGTCGTAAGGTTTACATTCGGGTCGTTTTATGCTATTCTATTACAAAATCTCCTTTTAGCTACGCTCTGAAGGAAAGGATGAAGTCAGGATGAAAAAAGCCTTGGCGCTCTTTTTCAGTATACTTTTGGTTGTTGTGTGCATGTCTCCTGTTGTTCTGGCAGAACCGGAGGAAACGGATGGTCCTGTCACCATCCGGGTGGCCAAAGAGGATTTGGCAATCGACGGCCGTCAGCTGACCGTCCGGCTGGAAAGCCAAAGCGGCGACCACAGCCTCAATGGTCTTCGCGTCAAAGCCGCCGCCGGCGGCACGGAGCTGACAGCAACCGCCGGCAATGACGGCAGGGTCATGTTCACCGTTCCGGAAGGGACGGAAGAGGTGGTCGTATCGACCGAAAAGCAGACAATCGGTGACGAAACCTTCCAGGCAATGGCGGAAGAAACCGTCCCCTTCATTGAGGAGCTTTCCCGCGGGTTCAACGGCGATACCGGAATGCTGACGGTCAAGCTGGCGGGAAGCCGCTGGAAGGTCTCTCAGATTTGGGTGGACAACAGCCTCAAAAAGATCACGTCTACGTCGGACGGCTTTTCCGCCAATCTCGGCAATAACATTTCTCCCGAAGAACACAGCCTCACTTACGGGGTGGATAAGTATGTCATCCGTGTCGCACCGCTGACCTGGACGGAGGGCACGCTGGATGTCAATATTGAGGCTTCGTATAACGATGGTCTCATTACTGTTAAGCTGACGGATCAGAAATGGGCGTACCCGCTGGCCGGCCTCCGGGTGATCGTGCGGATCGGTTCCACCGATCTGTTGGAAGGGACCACCGGGTCGGACGGCATCATTGCCTTCAAACAGTCTGTGTCCGACCTGGCCACCGTCCAAATCGTCGTGGAGAACCAGACCGACAGCCAGAATCCTGCGATCCAGTACAACGGGGCGATTAAGGCTCTGGAGGAGTCGACCCCTCCGACCTCGGATGATCCGACCACTACGACCACCACAAATGACAGCACTACCAGTGATTCCCCTCCGTCGGATTCCACTACCCCTCCCTCCAGCGGCGATACCACCGAAACCACACAGACGCAGGCCACCGTCACCGGTGCCGGCACCACATCGATTGACGATGCGGGAAATATTGTACTGAACGTCACCTATGAGAATGTGGTTCTCGGCAATTTCGGCCTGACGCAGGCCGATTTCGCCGAACGCGCCAGGCTGATCATCACTCCGGCCATGTACGAATCGCTGGTCGGCACCTCGGGGGGCAGCGTCATGATGCTGATGCGTCATGCCAATTCCTCCATTGAACCGCAGATGATTACCCAGGCGATCGCGGGCAATAACACGTATGCTTCCTATGATGTCGATAAGGTAACCCATACGACCTTTTCGCTCTCTCTGGTGCTCAACGATCCGCGCGTGGGCGAGGTGATTTTCCCTGCGGTCAATCAGGCTGAAAACGTTCAGTATACCATTCAGCTGCCGGTACCGGCCAGCATGAAAAATGCGGATATGATCAGCGTCGCGGTATACGGCGATAACGGATTGAGCAACCTGACGCAGACCGAAGTGAAGGACGGGTATATCCGTTTTACCACCAACAATCTTTCCACCTTTACCCTTCTGGGCTTTATCCCTTCCTCCGCCTTTCGCTCCAGCGGCATTCCTGCCGTCGTAATCGTCATGCTGGTTATTGCGGCGGTGCTGCTGATCGGTGCGGGCCTGCTGATCTTCTTCTTCGTCATCCGCAAGCCGAAGGACAACGACGATACGCCGCCGACCGACGACGGCAGCGATGACGGAAACCTTCCCGGTCCGGATGATGGAATCCCGCCTGCAGATGGTGGGGATAATGGAAATGACGGTGACGGCACAACGGCCGTGCCGCTGTATAATCCCTACGCCACTGTCTCTGAGTCCCACAATGTATCCCGTGCGGAGCCTGCGCCTGTGCAGGTGCCCGTCGAAGAAGACAGCCGGGACATCTATTCCTCCTCTGCACGTATGCCTTCCGCTCCGCGCGAGACGGCCGAGGATGTATCCCTGGGCTCCTTTTTGCATGACGATACCAGACGCTGAATGGAAAAACTTTAAAAAGCCGGGAAGCCGTTATAACGGCTTCCCGGCTCAGCCTGTCAAAGAAGTCGCCAAAAGGCGGCTTTTTTGGTATAATGGAG
>USCI01000093.1 GCA_900553255.1 uncultured Oscillospiraceae bacterium
CAAAGGCTCTGCCTTTGGAATCCGCGGCCTTTTGGAAAAGGTCGGCGAAAACTTTTTGTACACTATTTTTTGCGAAACGACTTTTTTCCTCACTTGACCGACGCCTTGTGCTCCATGACCCAGCGCGCCGCGATCAGCAGCCCGATCCCCATCAGCACATCCGCCAGCAGGTTGCCCATGCCGAGCGTCACCCCATACAGCTCATTGACGCTTTCGACCTGCCCGGGCAGCCCGCCGCTGAACAGCGACACCAGCATCGGCGTTGTGGAAAAGGCCGCGCCGTCGGGCGAAAAGACGATCCCGATGGGCAGCACCGCAATCGCCACCAGCTCCACCAGACCGATCACCGTCGAGCACACGAAGTAAAACACGATGGCCATCAGGATGCTGTTGCGCTGCAGCGCCCGGGTGTTGGCGATCGCCACCGCAAAATACAGCGACCCGAACGCCGCGAGCAGCTGGGTGGCCGCGCTCCCCAGAATATACGCCAGCAGCGGCACCGGCACGTTCCCCAGCGCGCCGAACATCTCCCGCACCGTGCCCAGCATATCGTTGAGCGCCAGGCAGCCCGCCAGCCCTGCGACAAACACGACCCCGCTCATCAGCAGCACCAGATACCCGCAGATCACCTTGACCGCGATCAGCTTCCCGTGGGACACCGGCAGCGTCTGCATCAGGTAGCCCTCCGCGCCGTACAGCCCCTTCGCGCAGCGGCTGACCACATAAATCAGCCCCAGCACCAGCGCCGCAATCCCGATGCCCACCGAGGCGACCGACATGGCGACCCGTATCTGTGTGATCTGCAGCGTATCGGCCAGCCGCCCCAGCAGGTACACGATCACCAGCGCGGCCAGCAGCGCCGGCACCGGCTCCGCACCGGAACGCAGCTCGTACTTGAACAGCTTGCCTAACATCTGAACACCTCCCGGAAATACTGGTCGAGGGATTTCCCCGACGCCTCGCGCAGGTGGTCGGCGCTGTCCGCCGCCACCAGCCGGCCGTAATCCATCACCACGATATCGTCAAAAATCCGCTCGACGTCGTAGATCAGGTGGGTGGACAGCATCACCGTGGCGTTTTCGCTGTAATTGCTCAGGATGATGTCCAGAATGGAATCCCGCGCCGCCGGGTCGATGCCGCTGAGCGGCTCGTCGAGGATATACAGCTTCGCCGCGCGGGACATCACCAGGATCAGCTGCAGCTTTTCCTGCATGCCCTTCGACATGGTTTTCAGCCGCATCCTCGGCTCCAGCCGGAACCGGCTGAGCATCTCCTCTGCCTTGCGCAGGTCGAAGTCCGCGTAAAAATCCGCAAACACCTGCAGCGCGTCCCGCGCCTTCATCCAGTCCCCCAGATAGGTCTTTTCCGGCAGGTAGGACACGACCGATTTTGTGTACACCCCCGGCTTATGCCCGTCGATCTCCACCTTGCCCTGATAGTCGTTGATCAGGCCGGCGAGGATCTTGAACATGGTGGTCTTGCCGCAGCCGTTGGGCCCCACCACGCCGACGATCCGCCCGGCGCGGATCGTCAGGCTCAGATCGTTGAGCACCACGCCCCGGTCATAGGCCTTGCTCAGGTGCTCCATCGTTACCAATGCGTCCATATGCTTCATCCTTTCGTGCTCGTTGTCCGCCTTTGGCCGCCCTTTCACGGCCGGGCCATCCCACCCCGGAGGAAAACCCGTGTTCCCCTTCCGCGGTATCCTTTTCGCGGCGGGTCAGCCCTCCTCACCGTCCGGCGGGTCGCTGCCGTGCTTTTCGAGCAGCCGGCGGACCTCCTCGCGGGTGCAGCCCATCTGCGCCATGCGCCGGAGAAACTCCCGCACGGCCTCCGCCGACTTCTCCTCTCGCAGCTGCCGGATGCGCTGCTCGTCCGGCGTGACAAACCGCCCCGCCGTGCGCTCGCTGTACACCAGCCCGCTGCGCTCCAGCTCGGCCAGCGCGCGCTGCATGGTGTTGGGATTGACGCCGAACTCCGCCGCCAGGTCCCGCACCGCCGGGACGCGCTCCCCCGCCCGCCACTCGCCGGTCAACAGCTTCTGCTCGATCCGCTCGATGATCTGCAGGTAAATCGGCACGGCGGTGTTGTATTGATTTTCCGCAAACACGCGCTCACCTCCGTTGACTTATTGTACTAATCACTTAATACAATAATACATCAATTTTCCCGTTTGTCAATACCCCGGACAAAAAAATTTTTCCCGATAGCTTTTCCCGCGCAAAAGGAGTACAATAGACACAGAAAAAGGATACCGCGGGCGGCCCAAAACCGCAGCCGGAGGTATCGGCAGGAGGTAATCATCATGCTGTTGACAGAAATTCGGGAGCAGGCGCGCCGCGCGGCCGGGCAGCTCGTGCAGGCGGCACGGCTGCAGCCGGGGATGCTGCTGGTGGTCGGCTGCTCCTCAAGCGAAATCGGCGGGAAGCGCATCGGCACCACTTCCAGCCTGGAGCTGGCGCAGGCGGCCTTTGACGGGATTTATCCCGTTTTGGAGGAGGGCGGCATCTATCTGGCGGCGCAGTGCTGCGAGCATCTCAACCGGGCGCTGATCGTGGAACGGGAGGCGGCGGAAAAATACGGCCTCGAGCCGGTCAACGTGGTGCCGCAGCCCAAGGCGGGCGGCTCGTTCGCCACCACCGCCTACGCCCGTTTCCGGCAGCCCACGGCGGTGGAGAGCGTCGCCGCGCACGCCGGGATGGATATCGGCGGCACCCTCATCGGCATGCACCTGCGGCGGGTCGCGGTGCCGGTGCGGCTGGATATCGACCACATCGGCGAGGCGATCCTGCTGTGCGCGCGCACCCGGCCGAAATTCGTCGGCGGCAGCCGCGCGGTGTACGACGACGCGCTGCTGTAAAGCGCAGGTGCCGGTTTTTCGCACCCCGACCGCATGAGGAGAAATAAAATTTCTCCCAGCTGATTCGGCGCCTTCGGGGACGCCGTAAGGCGGAACCCGCTTGGCGCCGGGAGTAAAAAGCGAAACAGAAAGCGCCGCACGGCGCTTTCTGTGGGAGTTTCGCGCACCGCGCGAAACATCCCCTCCCGTAACAGCGCCGCTATTGTTTCACTTTGGGGCTTTGGCCAAAAGGCACTGCGGCGCGGCACCCGTGTGTTATCGTGCGGAAGGTTATTGCGCCGCATACGCGCGCACACGTTTGTCTGCCTAACAGAAAGCGCCGCCGCGGCTTGGGGTAAGCAAAAATCCCCCGGCTGGCCGGCCTCGGACTTTCGCGTCCTATCGCCGCGCGATATTTATGGGACATTCTGTCCGGGGCCTGTTTGCTGAAGCGGGCCGGCCTGTGCCGGGAGGAGTGCACACCGCCGGTGTCAGCCTAGCCGATTCGGCGCCGTCGTTTTCCCTCGGCCAGACCGCGCGTACCGGCAATTCCCTCGCTTTTGTAACCGCTTGTAACCATTTGTCTCTAAATCTTAATCGATTTTACGTTTTTTGCCGCACCGTTAGTCTTGCCAAAACGGAATTTTTTGGGTACAATAAGAGAACTCACCAGAAGTATCCGGATCCCTGTCGGAAACGGAACCCGACATAGCTGTGAAGGGATGGTTGCCATAATGGAAATCCGCTCGGACATTGACATTGCCCAGAGCGTCACGCCGCAGCCGGTTGAACAGATTGCGGAAAAAATCGGCCTGACCCGTGACGATCTCGAATTATACGGCAATTATAAGGCCAAGGTGCACCTGAACGTGCTCGACCGGCTAAAGGAAAAGCCGGACGGCAAGCTGATCCTGGTCACCGCCATCACCCCGACCCCTGCCGGCGAGGGCAAAACCACCACCACGGTGGGGCTCGGCGACGCGCTGCAGAAGCTGGGGAAAAACGCGGTGCTCGCGCTGCGGGAACCGTCGCTCGGCCCGGTATTCGGCATCAAGGGCGGCGCGGCCGGCGGCGGCTGGGCGCAGGTGATCCCGATGGAGGACATCAATCTGCATTTTACCGGCGACATGCACGCCATCGGTGCGGCAAACAACCTGCTCGCCGCCATGCTCGACAACCACATCCAGCAGGGCAATGCCCTGCATATCGACGTGCGCCGCATCACCTGGAAGCGCTGCGTGGACATGAACGACCGCCAGCTGCGCCAGATTGTGGATGGTCTTGGCGGCCGCCTCAACGGCGTCCCGCGGGAGGACGGCTTCGACATCACGGTGGCGTCGGAGATCATGGCGATCCTCTGCCTGTCCCGCAGCATCTCCGACCTGAAGGAAAAGCTCGCCTCCATCGTTGTCGGCTATACCGCCGACGAACAACCGGTCACCGCCGGCCAGCTCAAGGCGCAGGGCGCGATGGCCGCGCTGCTCAAGGACGCGCTGCAGCCCAACCTGGTGCAGACGCTCGAGCATACCCCTGCCTTTGTACACGGCGGCCCGTTCGCGAACATCGCCCACGGCTGCAATAGTATCATCGCTACCCGCATGGCGCTCAAGCTCGGCGACTATGTGGTCACCGAGGCCGGCTTCGGCGCGGACCTCGGCGCGGAAAAATTCCTCGATATCAAATGCCGGAAGGCGGGCCTGCGGCCGGATGCGGTGGTGATCGTCGCCACCGTGCGCGCGCTCAAGCACCACGGCGGCGCCGCCAGGGATGCCCTCGGCACCGAAGACCTCGAAGCGCTCGAAAAGGGGCTGCCGAACCTTCTCGGTCATATCGAAAATATCACCAAAACCTTTGGCCTGCCGGCGGTGGTGGCGATCAACCGCTTCCCGACCGACACCGAGGCGGAGCTGGCGCTCGTGCGCCGCAGCTGCCAGGCGTACGGCGCGAACGTCGCGCTGTCCGAGGTCTGGGGCAAGGGCGGCGAGGGCGGCATCGAACTGGCCAGAGAGGTGCTCCGCCTGACCGAACAGGAAAACCATTTCCGCATGACCTATACCGACGACATGCCGCTGGCCGAAAAAATCCGCGCGGTGGCCGAAAAGGTGTATCATGCCGACGGGGTGGATTTCCTGCCCGCCGCAGCCAAAGAGCTGGAAAAGCTCGAGGCGCTCGGCTTCGGCAGCCTGCCGGTGTGCATCGCCAAAACCCAGTATTCCTTCTCGGACAACCCGGCGCTGCTCGGCCGGCCGTCCGGGTTCCGCATCACGGTCAAATCCATCCGGCTGTCCGCCGGCGCGGGCTTCGTGGTGGTGCTGACCGGCGATATTATGACCATGCCCGGCCTGCCGCGCGTTCCGGCGGCCGAAAGCATCGACGTGGACGAAAACGGCCGGATTTCCGGCCTGTTCTAAGCCGGATGCCCGCGTGCATTCTTACCCTGGAAACCTCGGGCATGCCGGAGGATGAGCTGGAGGCGCTCATCCGGCGCCTGCCCCCTGCCCGGCGGGAACGGCTTTCCCGCCTGCGTCCGGAGCAGCGGCGGGAATCCGCCGCTGCTGCCGCGCTGGCCTGCTGCGCTTTGCAGCGGGCACTTTCGGCTGCTCCCGTGCCGGCCGGCCTGACCGTCCGGCAGCTGCTGGAGGAAGCCTGGTTCGTGCCGGAGGGCTGGCCGGCGGACGCCCGGGGCAAGCCCTTTGCGTCGGGCGTGGAAACGCCGGACGGACGGCGGTATGTCTCGCTGTCCCACTCCGATGGGCTTGCCGCTGCCGCGGCGGCCGATGTACCGGTCGGCCTGGATGTCCAGCGGCTCTCCCCCGCCTTCACGGCACAGCAGGTGGAGCGGTTTTGCCGCCGCCTGCATCCGGAGGAGGCGGAAATGCTGCTCGGCCTGCCGGAGGAGCAGAGGCGGGAGGCGTTCTGCCGGCTGTGGACGGGTAAGGAAAGCGTGCTCAAGCTCTCCGGCCTCGGACTGACCTGCCCGCTCAACCGCTTTGCGGTGCCGGTGGAAAAGGACACCGCACAAATCCCGTTTTTCGGCAGCACGGTGCGCATAGTCTGGTACGCCGTCCCGCAGGGAAGCCTCGCTTTGTCCCGGTATGAGGAGACGGTATCCAGTACTTATGGTCCGGACGGCTGCGCCGCTCAAGGGCCGATGTCAGAAAATCGTAAGAATTCCCCGTGAGAAAAAGGCCGCCGACCGGCGACTACAAAGATAGGACAAGCGGTATTCTCCGCACCAGAAAGGATTGGAAAATCATGAAATCACAGGAGCCGCGGCGCCCCGCCGCCCATTCGACCGCCCCCCATCAAGCGCCCAAAAAAGCCAAAAAAAGACGGCGCGCCCGTATCATCGCGGCGAGCATTGCTGCCGGCTTCATGGTGGTGGTCAGCTGCGGCCTGATCGCGGCGGCCGGTTGGATCAATAACCTGTTGGGCAACATCGATACTCCCGACCCGGTCAATCCGAGCAGCGACGCGGTGATCGCCGACCCCCTGCCGCCTGTGGAAAAGGAGGTCAAGATGCTTCCGAGCGATTACGAAGCCCAAACGGTGGACGAAATCTCGCTCAAGGGGAATTCCGGCACCGTCACCAACTACCTCGTGCTAGGCGTCAACCCCAACGACCATCTGGCGGATACCAACATCCTGATTTCCATCAACACCAAAACCCGCACCATCCAGATCATCTCGCTGATGCGGGACGTGCTGGTGCAGGTCCAGAACCAAAGCGGCACGTGGGTCGAATGGAAGCTCAACGCAGCCCATTCCTGGGGACGGATCCCGGGACACAAGGCGATGATCGAGAAAAACTTCCGTCTTGAGGTCGACCGCTATGTCACGATGGATTTCGGCGTATTCTCCTACGCCATCGACCAGATCGGCGGGATCGACATCGAACTGACCGCGCAGGAAGCACAGGCCTTTGCGGGCGGCAGCACCGCCGGCACCTATCATCTGGACGGCGAGGCGGCTCTGGCCTATTCCCGCGAGCGGCACATGACCACACTGGATGGATACGATGACGACTGGGGCCGCACCGAACGGCAGCGCCGGGTGGTTGAAGCTGCATTCAACAAGGCCAAGCAGAATCCCTTCGATGTCGGCCTCAAGCTGCCGGATATCGTGGCACAGGCCAATATCGTCACCACCATGCGCAAGGACGATCTGGTGGAGCTGGCTGTTCAGGGGCTGATGGAGTACAAGGACTACACGCTGGAAAACCATGTGATCGCCGACCACGGCACCTACCGCGGCAAGACCGATATGTCGTCTTACGGCTCCGCACTGGAACTGACCGACCCGGTGCAGACGGTGCTCACCCTGCACGAATGGATTTACGGCAAGGAGCAGTAAATTTGCCGATTTGAAAATTTTGCCCGGGTTGCCTTGACGGCAACCCGGGCAAAATAGCCATGAACCGAAACGGAAGGAGGCGACGCGATCGTGCCCGCCAAAAAGAAAAAGGCCGCACACAGCCGGCCAAAAGGCAGAAAGCCGGCCAGGAAGCGCACCAAACGGGCTTCCCTCATCCGCA
This sequence comes from uncultured Oscillospiraceae bacterium, assembly GCA_900553255.1. Classification (GTDB taxonomy): domain Bacteria; phylum Bacillota; class Clostridia; order Oscillospirales; family Acutalibacteraceae; genus UMGS1591. Next base: position 7,374 of record USCI01000093.1, read on the forward strand.
GCCTGATAATTGCCCTGGCCTGTGTGCTGGGCGTTCTTGCCGTCATTGTGGCCGGCGGCAGCCTGTGGATGTGGCAGAAGCTCGGCATGGTGGACTATGACGACTCCTCCATACAGTATCTGGATTCCCTGCCGCCGGAAGAGGAGGACGACCTGCTCCTTCCGGAAGGGGAGGAAATCGAGGAATTGGAGTCCTCCGCAAACAGCGGCACGCCCACACGGCCGGATAACGGCCTCTCGGACATTGCCGTCCAGGGCAGCGAGGACGGCATCACCAACATCCTGCTGCTGGGAATCGATGCGGAATCCGGCTATGTCGGGCGCTCGGACGTCATGATGCTGCTGTCCATCGATAAGAACCGCAAAACCATCCGGCTGATTTCCTTCCTGCGTGACACGCTGATTACCATTCCCGGGCGCGACAAGGACGGCGACGGCCTGGACGACTATGCCAAGCTCAACGCCGCCTATGCCTACGGCGGGTTTGACCTGCTCTCCGCCACCATGCGGGAGAATTTCCGCCTGCAGATCGACGAATACATCGGGGTGAACTTTCCGGCGTTTTCGGCCTGCGTGGAAGCCATGAACGGCGTGGAAATCACCCTGACCGCGGCGGAGGCCGAGGTGGTGGGCATCCGTGCGGCCGACGGCACCTATCAGGCGGGCACCTATCTGCTCAACGGTGAACAGGCGCTGACCTATGCCCGCATCCGCAAGCTGGACAGCGATTTCGGGCGCACCGAGCGGCAGCGCAAGCTGATTTCCGCGCTCATCGCCAAAGCCAAAACCATGGATGTTTTTACTCTCAACCGGGTGCTCGACGCGGTGCTCGGCGACGTGCGCACCAACATGTCCAAAGGCGAATTCGCCGGCTTTATCCTGGACGCGGTTTCCTACAGCTCCTATGCGGTGGAAGCCTCCTACCATCTTCCGCAGGACGGCGCGTACAGGGGTGTATCGGTGCCGGGCGTGGGCTCCTCGCTCCAGCTGACCGACCCGGCCGCATCGGTCCGGGAGCTCCACGAATATATTTACGGATAAAAAACGGCGCAGGCTTCCGGGCATCCGGAGCCTGCGCCGTT
>USCI01000094.1 GCA_900553255.1 uncultured Oscillospiraceae bacterium
GGCTCTGCCTTTGGAATCTGCGGCCTTTTGGAAAAGGCCGGCGAAAACTTTTTGTACACTATTTTTTTGCGAAACGACTTTTTTGACAGTCTGAAGCGCCGGCAGAGCTCTGCCGGCGCTTTTTCTGTTGATTGTTGCGTGGTCATTCGGGAGAATTGCCAAAACGCCCGTACGGCTTGACGGTGCCGGAAGGGCTGCTTATACTGAAGACAAACGGCTGACAGAGAGGACGGGGTTGTATGGATACACGGCTGGAGGAATGCCTGCGCGGACAGGAGGGCAGCTACGTGCTGCCGTTTTTCTGGCAGCATGGGGAGGATCACGCAGTGCTGCGGGAGGAAATCGATGCCATGCAGCGCAGCTACATTCACGAATTCTGCGTGGAAAGCCGGATCCATCCGCATTTCTGCGAGGACGAATGGTGGGCGGATTTTGGCTTTATCCTCGAAGAGGCGCGCCGGCGGGATATGCGGGTATGGCTGCTCGACGACCGGCAGTTTCCCACCGGTTTCGCCAACGGGCTGATCGCGAAGGGGCGGGACAACCTGCGGCAGAAAAATATCCGGGAGGTCCACATCGATGCGGCCGGGCCGCTGCCGAACGCCAGCGTGATGGCGGAGCGGTTCAATCCGGAGGAAGAGCAGCTGGTGGGGGTGTTTGCCTACCGGCTGGCCGGACACGGTGACCGGCTGGAAGGCCAGCCGCTTGTGCTGACCGACCGCATCCGCGGCGGCATGGTGGAATGGGACATTCCGGAAGGGGTCTGGCGGCTGTTTTTTGTGCTGCGCACCCCGCGCTGCCCGGATTCACGGAAAAACCATCTGCACATGATTTCCCCGGACGCCGGGCGCGCCATGCTCGAGGCAGTGTATGAGCCGCATTATGCGCATTTTGCCGGCTATTTCGGCAACACCTTTGCCGGTTTTTTCTCGGATGAGCCGGGTTTTAACAACTCCACGAGCGGGTATTACGACACGGTGGGCAAGCCCGGACTGATCCTGCCGTGGGGGGATGATCTAACCGGGCTGCTCGCGCAAACACTTGGCTGCACGGCGGATGAGCTGCAGGCGATGCTGCCGGCGCTGTGGTTCGCACACGACAGGTACAGCGCCCGGCTGCGGCAGGCCTATATGGACACGATCACCCGGCTGTACAGTGAACGTTTTGGCTTCGTACTGGGAGACTGGTGCCGTGCGCACGGCGTGGAGTATATCGGCCACGTGGTGGAGGACATGAACGCTCACATGCGGCTGGGGGTCGGGCCGGGACACTATTTCCGCGCGCTCGACGCACAGGATATGGCCGGTATTGATGTGGTGCTGCATCAGCTGCTGCCCGGTATGACCGATATGCCACACACCGCCTGGGTGCCGGGTACCGATCCGGAGTTTTTCGCCTATGCGCTCGCGCGTCTGGGCGCGTCGCATGCCCATCTTCAGCCGCGCAAAAAAGGGCGCGCCCTCTGCGAGATTTACGGTGCGTTCGGCTGGGCGGAAGGGCTGCCGATGATGAAATGGATGACCGACCACATGTTAGTCAACGGCATCAACCGTTTTGTGCCCCACGCTTTTTCCCCGAAATATCCGGATACCGACTGCCCGCCGCATTTTTATGCGCGGGGACATCATCCGCAGTTCCCTCTGTTCGGCCGGCTGATGCAGTACACCCAGCGGATGTGCCACCTGCTCTCCGGCGGCGGGCCGGTGCTCAGCGCCGCCGTGCTGTACAACGCGGAGGCGGAATGGTGCGGCGGGGAGAGAATGCTGTTCCAGAAGGTGCTTAAGGCACTGACCCGCCGTCAGCTCAACGCCGACGTGGTGCCGGCGGATATGCTGGGGACGGCGTCGGTGGAGAATGGCCGGCTGGTGATCAACCACATCCCTTTTTCGGTGCTGATTGTGCCGTACGGCGAGATCCTGCCGCAGGCGCTGCTGGAAGCTCTTGCGACGGTGGCGGCAGCGGGTTGCCCGGTTGTGTTTGCGGATGGGCTGTGCCGCACGACCGCAGAGGGGAGCGACGCCCGGCGCTTTGATCCGGCGTTTGCGGTGGTGCCGCTGGACGGGCTTGCCGACTGGATGCAGGCGCGCGGGTATGCGGACATTACCGCGCAGCGGCCCTGCCCGTATCTGCGGTTTTATCATCTGCACCGCGGGGAAAACGATATTTTTCTGTTTTTCAACGAGCAGAGCACACCGATCGATACGGTGCTGACCATGCCGATGTGCGGCGCCGGCGTGTGCTACGACGCCTTTGACAATACGGCGTCGGCGGCTTATGCGCCGGAAGACGGGCTGCCGCTGCAGCTTGGAGCGTTCGGCACCTGCACGCTGGTGTTTGGGCCGGGCTGCACGGCGCAGGAGGCGGTGCAGCCGCGGGGCAGCGTGAAGCCGTGCGCGTGGCGGTATACGATTTCCCTGCGGGACGCCGGCGGGGAGGAATGGCGGCTGCTGGCTGCCGACAGCCCGCTGTTTGATGTGACCTCAGTCCAGGGAGAACCGCGTTTCGGCGGTATGATTCGGTACGAGACGGCTTTCGAGGCGGTTGACACCGATGTGCCGGTATGGCTGGACCTCGGACAGGTCGGGGAGACGGCGGAGGTCACCTTGAACGGTGTCTCCTGCGGAGTACGGATTCAGGTGCCGTACCGCTTCCGGCTGAACGGCCTGAAAGCGGGGAAAAACGATCTGGTGATCGAGGTGCTGAACAATCCGGGTCACCGGGAGCGGGACGCGTTTTCCGCCTTTCTGGCAATGCCGCCGTCCGGCGTGCTCGGCCCGGTGCAATGGATTGAATGAAAAAATCCCGCCCTGAAAAGGGCGGGATTTTTTGCTGACGGCAGGGTGTGTGCGGGGCGAAACAGCTATATATATGGATAATCGCCATATCCGACCCAGCCGATCTGCCCATCAGCCCAGCCGATCTGGCCATCCATCGTCAGACGGCACCACTGATGGGTCCACTGGTTTTCATTGACGTGTTCCCACGAATAGCCCATACACTCAAGCACCAAGCCCAGCGCGCGGGTGGTTCCGGCGCAGGAGGCTTCTCCGGCGATAAACACGCCGTACGGACGGTAGTAATAATCCCCGGATTCCTTATGGGTGCATTGCCGATAATAGCTGCAGACGATCTGCGCCGCCTGACTTACCCGCTCCAGGTCGGTCCCCGGGCCGATGCTGTCAGCAATTTGCTGGGCAATTTCCCGTGCCTGGCGGTCCTGCTCGTCCCTTACGCTGAGGGTCACCGTCACCTCAACCGTGGCGCTGACCGCTGGGTTAGCGCTGCTCGTGACGGTGACGGTACAGCTTCCCGGGGCAACTCCGGTGATGTTCCCCAGCGCAGATACCGTGGCCACGCCGGTGTCGCTGCTGGTCCAGATTTCGCCCTTATTCGCGGCATTGTCCGGCGTCATGGTCACGATCGGCATTTGGGACTGTCCGACCGTCAGGCTGACCGCATAGGTGGAAAGGCGGATTCCGTCCACCATAACCGGCGCGGCGGTGGTTGTGGCTGCCGCCGTTGTGGCGGTTGCTTCGGCTGTTGTGCTGTCTGCGGGAGGTTCGGTGCTCTGCACCGCAGCGGAGGTACCGGCCGAAGAGGTGGTTGACACCGGAGCAGAAGAAGTGCCCGGCCGGGAGAAATCGTCAGCTTCTTCCGCGCGGCTGCATCCGGGCATACCGAGCATCCCCAGGACAAGGACAAACGCCGCTGCAAAGGCGGGGATGGATTTTTTCATGGTCATAAGAACGCCTCCTGAAGCGTAAAGAACAACAGAAAAGTCCTGCTGTGCCGGTTTCCGTCGCTTTTATCCGGAACAGGTGTCCGACGGGTCAGGACTTCGCCATCATTATACCACGTCCGGATTATTTTGACAATTCGCTTTAGTACATAAGTGATCTGCGTTTATCGAAACTATTTTTTCAGAACCTCTTGACAAGTTGCTTTAAATGGAATATCATATGAACAGATATTCATATGAAGGAGGGTGAGAGAATATGGATGAAGCCAGAGAAGCTACTCCGGAACTGGATACCTGCATCCACGACGAGGTGGTCAGGCAGGTGACCGAGGATATGCCGCCGGATGAAATGCTGTACGACCTGGCGGAACTGTTCAAGGTGTTCGGGGATTCCACCCGCATCCGCATCCTGTATGCGCTGTTCGAGGCCGAGCTGTGCGTCGGGGATATGGCGCAGCTGCTCGGTCTCAGCCAGACCGCGGTCTCCCATCAGCTCCGGGTGCTCAAAACCAACAAGCTGGTGCGCTGCCGCAGGGAGGGCAAAAGCATTTTCTATTCGCTTGCGGACGACCACGTCCGCCGCATCATCAATCAGGGGCTCGAACACGTGGGAGAATAAAAATTGCTTTACGGCATTGCCCTGAGGGGAAAAACGTATTATAATGTGAGGTGCTTTGTGATGAAAAAGACGTATGCCCTGGAAAATCTCGATTGTGCCAACTGTGCCCGGAAGATGGAGGAGGCCATCCGCCGCATTGACGGCGTGCAGGATGCACAGGTGAATTTCCTGACCCAGAAAATGACCGTTTCGGCGGAGGAGGCCGATTTCGCCGCCATCATGAAACAGGTGGTCAAGGTTTGCCGCAGGGTGGAACCGGACTGCTCGATCATCCTGTAAAACCGGGAAAGGGTGACCGTTCATGACGAAAAAGCAGAAACGGATGCTGGTGCGTATCCTCATCAGCGGCGTACTCCTGGTGGCTGCGGCGCTGCTGCCGGTGGAGGGCTGGATCCGGCGGCTGGCATTCCTAATCCCGTATGCGGTGATCGGCTGGGATGTGCTGTGGCGTGCGGTGCGCAACATCGCTCACGGCCAGGTGTTCGATGAAAATTTCCTGATGACCATTGCCACCCTCGGCGCAATGGTGACCGGCGAGTATCCCGAGGGTGTGGCGGTCATGCTGTTCTACCAGGTGGGGGAGCTGTTCCAGGGCTATGCCGTCGGCCGCTCCCGCCGCTCAATCGCCAAGCTGATGGATATTCGGCCGGATTACGCCAACCGGGAGCAGGACGGTGAACTGATCCAGGTGGATCCCGAAGAGGTGGCGATCGGCGAGGTGATCGTGATCAAGCCCGGCGAGCGCATCCCGCTCGACGGCGTGGTGCGCGACGGCCGCAGCACGGTGGACACCGCGGCGCTGACCGGTGAGTCGCTGCCGCGTGAGGTGGAGCCGGGGGACGATGTGATCAGCGGCTGCATCAACCAGAGCGGCACCCTGCGGGTGCAGGTCACCAAGGCGTTCGGCGAATCCACGGTGGCCAAGATCCTCAATCTCATGGAAAACTCCAGCGCCAAAAAGGCGCGGGCGGAAAATTTCATCACCCGCTTTGCCAAGATATATACCCCGGTAGTGGTGATCGGTGCGGTGCTGCTCGCCGTGCTCCCGCCGCTGTTCTTCAACGGCGAATGGGCCGAATGGATCCACCGGGCGCTGATCTTTCTGGTTATCTCCTGCCCGTGCGCGCTGGTGATTTCGGTGCCGCTGAGCTTTTTCGGCGGCATCGGCGGCGCGTCAAAAGCGGGCGTACTGATAAAAGGCGGCAACTACCTGGAAGCACTCGCGCGGGTGGAAACGGTGGTTTTCGATAAAACCGGCACCCTGACCAAAGGGGTGTTCAACGTCACCGCAATTCATCCGGATGCGGTTTCCGAGGCACAGCTGCTGGAAATCTCCGCGCTGGCGGAATGCGATTCCGACCATCCGGTGTCCCGCTCGCTCCGGGAAACCTACGGCAAGGCGATCGACCGCAGCCGTGTCGGCCGTGTGGAAGAACTCGCCGGCCGCGGCGTGCGCGCGGTGGTGGACGGCCGGACGGTTTGCGTGGGCAACGACAAGCTGATGGAGGAGGTCGGGGTGGACTGGCATCCCTGCCACCGGGTCGGCACCACCGTGCATGTGGCGGTGGACGGCACCTACGCTGGGCATCTGGTGATCTCGGACGAGGTGAAACCGGATGCCGCGCGGGCGATTGAAGCGCTCCGGCGCGAGGGCGTACGCAAAACGGTGATGCTCACCGGCGATGCGAAGGCGGTCGGGGAAAGCGTGGCGAAGGAGCTTGGCGTCGATGAGGTGCATGCCGAGCTGCTGCCGGCCGACAAGGTCGACCAGGTGGAGGCGCTGCTGACCCAAAAATCCCCGAAGGGTACCCTGGCGTTTGTCGGCGACGGCATCAACGACGCACCGGTGCTATCCCGTGCGGATGTGGGCATCGCGATGGGCGGCATGGGCTCCGACGCGGCGATCGAAGCGGCCGATATCGTGCTGATGGACGACAAGCCGTCCAAAATCGCCGAGGCGGTGGAGATTTCCCGCAAAACCCTGCGGATCGTGCGGCAGAATATCGTGTTCGCACTGGCGGTCAAGGCGCTGGTGCTGCTGCTCGGTGCGCTGGGACTGGCCAACATGTGGGAGGCCGTTTTTGCCGACGTGGGTGTATCGGTACTCGCCATACTCAACGCCATGCGGGCCATGCGGAATAAGCCTGCCGGACGGCGGGCCGGACAGTAAATAATACCGGGGTGCTGCAGAAGCCTTCTGCGGTACTCCGGTTCAGGATGTTTCCGGGCGCGGCCCGGAGCAGGAAAGGATGAACCCCTTATGCTAAAGCTCGAACATCTTGCCTGGATGCTGCCGGACGGCGCAGGCATTCTTCACGACGTCGATCTGACGGTCGGCGACGGACGGCTGGTGGTGGTGACCGGCCCGAACGGCGGCGGCAAAACCACGCTGGCCAAGCTGATCGCCGGTATCGAAACGCCGTCGGCAGGACGCATCGTTTTTGACGGCGCCGACATCACCGGTCTGGACGTGACCGAACGGGCGAAGCGCGGGATCGCCTATGCATTCCAGCAGCCGGTGCGGTTCAAGGGGCTGACGGTGCGCAGCCTGCTGGAGCTGGCGGCGGGGGAAAAGCTCGGCGAGGATGAGCTGTGCGGCCTGCTGGGCAAGGTCGGGCTGTGCGCCAACGAATATATGGACCGCGAGATGAACGCCGGGCTGTCCGGCGGCGAAATCAAGCGGATTGAGATCGCGACCGTGCTCGCGCGCCGGGCCAAACTGTCGATTTTCGACGAGCCGGAGGCCGGTATCGACCTGTGGAGCTTTACCCGTCTGGTCGAAACCTTTGAAGAGCTGCGCGGCGAGGGCAGCGGCACCCTGATGGTGATCTCGCATCAGGAACGCATCCTTTCGATTGCGGACGAGATTGTGGTTATTGCGGGCGGACGGGTTCGCGCGGCCGGCCCGCGGGAGGAGATCCTGCCCGGGCTGCTTGCGGACGAGAAGGCGGCGCTGTGCCCGCTGGGGCGCGAGCAGTCGCATGCCGGGCGCTGACCAAGCCGGCGCGGCACCGCTTAACCGGGGAAAGGAATGACCAGAAGAATGAACAAGATCACCGAGCAGTTTCTGAAAATGGTATCCGATTTCAAAGGCTCCTTTGACGGGGCATTCAGCATTCGCGAAAACGGCGAATGCGCCGCACGGCAGTCGACCGCCAATATCCAGATCGAATCCAAAACCGATGCGCCGGGGCTGGTGGTACACGTAAAGCCCGGTACAAAGGGCGAAAAGGTATACATCCCGGCCTGCGTTACCCACGGCGATCTCGACGACCTTGTATACAACGATTTTTATATCGGCGAAGGCGCGGACGTGACCATCGTGGCGGGCTGCGGCGTGCACAACGACGAGGATGCCGAGGCGCGGCACAACGGGATCCACCGCTTCTTTATCAAAAAGGACGCGCATGTGCTGTATCAGGAAAAGCATGTCGCGACCGGCTCCGGGCGCGGGGCAAAGCGCATCGACCCGGTGACCGATGTGCATCTGGCCGAGGGGGCGAGCCTGGAGATGGACACGGTGCAGCTCGGCGGGGTGGATTCCACCCTGCGCAAGACCTCGGCGGTGCTGGGCGACCGTGCGAGGCTGCTGGTGCGCGAGCGGATCATGACCGACGGCAACGAGGCGGCCCGCACCGATTTTGAGGTCAGCCTCGACGGCGAGGACTGCGGCGCCGACCTGATCTCCCGGTCGGTGGCGCGCGGGCGCTCCCATCAGGAGTTTTATTCCTGCCTGCGCGGGCGCAACCGCTGCACCGGCCATTCGGAATGCGATGCGATCCTTGCAGATCAGGGGACGGTGACGGCGCAGCCCGCGCTGGAGGCCTCCCATGTGGATGCGGCGCTGATTCACGAGGCCGCGATCGGCAAGATCGCCGGCGAGCAGATTCTGAAGCTGCGCACGCTGGGGCTTACCGAGGAGCAGGCGGAGGAAAAAATCATCGAGGGATTTCTGGCGTGAGGCAATGGATGTTTTGATGCCGGAACAAAGCAGAGCGGGACGGATTTATTTCCGTCCCGCCCTCAGACTGTCAAGAAAGTCGTTTCGCAAAAAATAGTGCACAAAAAGTTTTCTGGCCGCACCAGGACGG